>NZ_JBSPZB010000008.1:0-138778 GCF_053851875.1 Bacillus sp. A015 | reverse complement strand
TGGAACATGAGAAAAACACCTTCCTTTAGTCGGCTTTTCTCTATTATAAAATGAGGAGATGTAAATTTTAAGGGAAAAATAAAGCTGTCGAGATTTTCTCGACAGCCTGAGAGCGATATGATTCGCTCTTTTTTTATTTGCCACGGAGATTGACCCCAATCATTCCCCCTAGCATACAAATCCCCAAAAAGGCCGCATGATAGATGAATTGCTCTGGTGAAAAGGTTTCTCCAAACCCTAAATACTGAAATAAGAATACAGTAAGAGAAAAGATAAAAGAAGTGATGGCACCAATGAGCCAGCCTCGTTCCTTTGCTTTCCCCCCAGAAATGATCCCTCCTAAAAAAAGTGCCACGAAGGACAAGATCATAATCATCCATTTAAACGATGATTCCTGCATACTTGTAAAGCTAAGCATGAGTGACACAAGTAAGCTTGTGACAATCATCACGACAAAAATGGCAATTAAGCCGGATAAAATGCCTTTTCCTATTTGTTTCGTTTCCTGCATGTGATTCGTCTCCTCTCCAATTGACCGAAGCTTGTCTTTTACTAAAATGTATTCACGACGAAGAAAAAATAGACATGTTTCTCACGATAAAAACAGAGGCTTTCTTTTCTACATAAATAAAGTGTTTTGACACAAGCTATGATGGAGAAGGAGGGTTTACATCACATGCAGGACATCTTAATCATTTCCATAAGAACGGTCATTTTATATTTTCTCATTTGGTTTATCTTTCGTTTAATGGGAAAGAGAGAGATTGGAGAACTTAGTATTTTAGATCTTGTCATTTTTATGATGATCGCTGAAATTGCGGTACTGGCGATAGAAGAAGTAGAGGGTCATATGTTACATACGGTATGGCCGATCCTGCTGTTAACCTTCATTCAAATCACACTTGCCTACCTCTCATTAAAGTTTCAAGGTGTCCGGCGCTTTCTTGACGGCAAACCGACCTTGCTCATCATCAATGGGAAAATAGACGAGGGGGCGATGAGAAAACAGAGATACAATTTTGATGATCTGCTCATTCAATTAAGAGAAAATAACATCGATAGTATTCAGGATGTCTCATACGCCATCTTAGAGCCATCAGGAAAGCTCGCCGTCGTCGAAAAAGAAAACAAGCACATACATGCTGCGCTTGAGCTTCCTCTTATTGCAGACGGTATCGTGCAGCATGACCATCTTAAGCAAATTAATCAAAATGAACAGTGGCTGAAAGATGAGCTTGCCAAAAGAGGCTATTATGATCTTGACCAAATCTCTTTCTGCAGCTTTAATCAAAAAACGTTTTATATTGATTTGAAAGATGAAGTGATCAAGAAGAGATGAGCTATAGCAGCTTCCCGATAAATGGGATGCGGCGCAGCTCTTCTCGTTTCACTAACCCAAGACAGATTAATAGAATGACATACAAGATGCATGTGACAAAGATCAGCATCACAAGCTCAAGAGGGGCAGAAAAGAGTCCGCTGACTTGAGACTTCATCCATAAGCTGACAGCTCCCGTGCCTATGATCACAAGGACGCATATACCATATTCCTTCAATGGTAAGTGAATAGGCAGAACCTTTCCGACAGTTGCCGCATGGAGCAATGTGACAAGGACAATGCCGATCAGTATCGCAAGGGCTGCGCCCATAATGCCAAAGCTCGGCTGGGAAGCAAGGACGAAGATCATCCCTGTTTTCACAACAGCACCTATCAGGCTATTGGTCATGGCCGCACCAGCTAAATTCAATGCTTGAAGGACGGCTTGGAGCGGCCCTTGAAAATAATATAGAAGAAAAAATGGTGCCATGAATTTCACATAGATGGCCGCATGCGATGAACCATACATGAAGAGCGTTAAATCTTCTGCATAAACGAAAAGAATAATACATGAAATTCCTCCGCTGAGTAAACAAAGGCGCATCGCCTGTCTCAGCCGGTATTCCACCGTTTTGCGTTTGTTCTGCTCCATTCCTTCACTAATCGCTGGGACTAATGCGGTGGAGAGTGAATACGTAATAAAACTAGGTAGTGTCAAAAGGGTCAGTGCAAGACCGGTCAACTCCCCATACTGTCTTGTCGCTTCAACAGCCGCATATCCAGCAATGGCAAGGCTTTGTGCGACAACAATCGGCTCTAAAAACCACGAAATATTGCCGATGAAACGACTGCCTGTCGTTGGCAGGGCAATACTCATCAGCTGCTTAAATGTGTCCTTCCCGTCATGAATCGCCTTGAAAAATTGCTTTCGAATACGGATGGTCTTTTTATATCGAAAGGCGATCAGTAAGTAAGCAAGTGAAATCATCTCGCCAATAACAGATGAAATCATCGCACCGGCTGCCGCATATTCAATTCCATAAGGAAGGAAAGCCGTTGTACATACCGCCACAAGAGAAATTCTTGCGACCTGTTCCAGTACTTGAGACATCGCAAGTGGACTCATCTGCTGTCTTCCTTGGAAATATCCTCTTAACACACTGGAGATGGCGATGACAGGTACGACTGGTGTAATGGCAAGCAGTGGATACACCGTTCTAGGATCTGTCAGCATATTTTCCGCCATAATTGGTGCAAACCATAAAAAAAGCGGTGTGAAAATAAGGCTGAGTGTTCCTGTTATCGCAAGGGACATGACCAGAATGCGTTTTGTTTTCTGTTTGTCACCCCGGGCTTCTGCTTCTGCGACAAGCTTACTGATGGCGACAGGCAGTCCGAATTGTGTCAGCGTCACGGCTAGAAAAAAAGTAGGTGCAGCCATCATATAAAGCCCGACGCCTTCTTCGCCAATGAACCGTGCGATGACAATTCGATTGACAAAACCCAATATTCTCGTGATAAAACCTGCTAAAATTAAAATAATTGTCCCTTTTAAAAACGTTTGCTTCGTCAAATCAAAGATCACCTGCCTTCTCAAACGACATAGAATCATATACAATAAGATATGCGTGTATATCGTCCAAGCATGACAAGTCTCTCGATAAAAAACTGAAAAGGGGGAGCCTCACATTGACACAACATCCGGCTGCTATATACAAAGACCATTTAAAGCCTTTTCTGTTCAGTAAGCTTGAAGAATTCATCGTTTTGGGCTATAAAGATGTAGATTTAGAGGAATTATGGTCATACTTAGAGAATAAGAAGTGGAAGAAAAAACAAGAGTATCCGATTCATGAAATGGTTGCAGATATTTTATCTGTGAAAATTGGCGAATTTATGAACTATGCAACCGTTCAGTCGTTTAAAACGTCTGCTTTTTTGGACAGTGAAGATGGTAAGAATATGCTAGATGAACTGTTGAAATAAGCCATCTTAATGGATTCAGGTGTTTAAGGAGGAAATACATAATGAAAAAAGGGCGCATTCTTGCGTTTTTCTTAGTGGTTCTGTTAATCGGAACTGGCGTGGGCTTATTGACAAAGCCTGTTGCGAAAGATATGACGCTAGGGCTGGATTTGCAGGGTGGATTTGAAGTTCTGTATGATGTACACCCAGTGAAAAAAGAGGACAAGATCACAAATGGTGTTCTCGTCAGTACGGTGGAGGCTTTAAACCGAAGAGCCAACGTGCTTGGTGTAAGTGAGCCGAACATCTCGATTGAAGGCAACAACCGTATCCGCGTACAGCTTGCGGGGGTAAAAGATCAAAACAGAGCAAGGGAGATTCTTTCAACTGAAGCACAGCTTTCCTTCAGAGATACGAATGATAAAGAGCTCCTGAACGGATCTGATCTTGTTGAAAACGGTGCAAAACAAACATTCAATCAAACGAATGAGCCGATTGTCACTGTCAAACTAAAGGACGCGAAAAAATTTGGTGACGTGACAAGAAAAGTAGCGGCCATGGCACCGAATAACCAGCTTGTCATTTGGCTTGATTACCATAAAGGAGATTCCTTCAAAAAAGAAGTCTCAAAATCAAACCACAAGTATGTGTCTGCACCGAATGTCAATCAAGAGATTAACAGCAGTGACGTACAAATTGAAGGAAACTTTACTGTCCAAGAGGCAAAAGATCTTGCAAGTATTTTAAATGCCGGGGCATTGCCAGTAAAATTAACTGAAAAATATTCAACATCTGTGAGTGCACAGTTTGGTAAACAAGCGCTGAACGAAACAGTATTCGCAGGAATTGTAGGAATCGCATTTATCTTCTTATTCATGCTGCTTTATTACCGATTACCTGGTCTTATTGCTGTCATTACACTTTCAGCTTATATCTATATTACGTTGCAAGTGTTCGACTGGATGGGCGCGGTCATGACACTGCCTGGAATTGCAGCACTGATTCTTGGTGTAGGGATGGCTGTCGATGCCAATATTATCACTTATGAGCGGATCAAAGAGGAGCTCAAGCTCGGTAAATCTGTCCGTTCTGCTTTCAGGTCAGGGAACCGCAGATCATTTGCGACCATCTTTGATGCAAACTTAACAAGTATTATTGCCGGCGGGGTTCTGTTCTTCTTCGGGACAAGCTCTGTAAAAGGATTTGCAACGATGCTGATCCTATCGATTTTAACAAGCTTTATCACGGCTGTATTCCTATCAAGATTCCTTCTTGGCCTTCTTGTTGAAAGCCGCTATCTTGACCGCAAAAAAGGCTGGTTTGGTGTTCGCAAAAAAGACATCATGAATATTCACGAAACAACAGAAAATACCGAACCGAAAACGCCATATGATAAATGGGATTTCGTCAGCAAACGAAAAGGCTTTATGATTTTCTCAGCAGCTATCACCATTGCTGGAATCATTGTGCTTTCTATCTTCAAGCTGAATGTGGGTATTGATTTTGCAAGTGGAACAAGAATTGATATCCAAAGCGATCACAAGCTGTCAACTGAGCAAGTGGAGCAAGACTTCAAAAAGCTAGATCTTGAGACAGACAGTGTTGTGTTAGCGGGTCAAAAAGAAAATCAGGCAGCAGTTCGATTTGTCGGTGTGCCAAATAAAGAAAAGATCGCTGAAGTGAAAGATTACTTCAAAGATAAATACGGAACTGAGCCTAACGTAAGTACAGTGTCTCCGACTGTCGGAAAAGAGCTTGCCCGTAATGCATTATACGCTATCGTTATTGCTTCAATCGGGATCATTTTATATGTATCTGTCCGTTTTGAATATAAAATGGCGATTGCAACAATTATCTCACTGCTATACGACGCATTCTTTATCGTAGCCTTCTTTAGTATTACGCGTTTAGAGGTGGATGTCACCTTCATTGCGGCGATACTCACGGTCATCGGGTACTCGATTAACGACACGATCGTCACCTTCGACAGGGTTCGTGAACAAATGAAGAAACGCAAACCGAAAACCATTGAAGATCTATCGTATATTGTGAACTTAAGCTTACAGCAAACCTTTACGCGATCTATCAACACAGTGCTGACCGTATTTGTTGTGGTTGTCGCACTGCTCATCTTTGGATCAGCGTCTATTACAAACTTCTCCATCGCCTTACTTGTCGGCTTATTAACAGGGGTGTACTCATCTCTTTATATTGCGGCGCAAATTTGGCTTATATGGAAAGGCCGTGAGCTGAAAAAGCCGGCTAAAATAGACACAGAACAAGATATTTAACCTAGAAAGACTGCCTGTTTGGCAGTCTTAGACTGTTGACAAAGGGCTAAAATGAACTTTATTTTAGCCCTTTGTCTTTTTTCATTCATTCCCCGTATATTTCACAACAATAAGACGATTTGAAAAAACATTTCGAGTTTCATTGATCTTGAAATGGTCTTTTGCTATAATGACATACGTTTAGATCAGTATAGAAAGCAAGTGCCCATTTGAGGCATTTGGCTTTATTCATTGGAGGGGCTGTTATGAAGGTTCGGGAAACTGAACTGCCAGGTATCGGTCACAAAGCCGAAATGATCACAAGAAATAATGAGAAGCTTGCCATCATTACACATGATGACGGCAGAAGAGAAATGTATCATTTTCAAGAGGACGACCATGAAGAATGTATTTCTGGCATCTTGCTAAACGATGAAGAAGCAAGACAAATCGCGGCTATTTTGGGCGGCATGGTATATAAGCCAAAAGTGCTTGAAACAGTTGAGGTAGCAATTGATGAACTGATGATTGAATGGTTTAAGATTGAAAAGAACGCACCAGCTGTTCAGCAGACAATCGGAGACCTCAATGTTCGCCAAAATCATCAAGTAACAGTCATCGCCATTGTGAGAAAATCACATGAGAAGATTTTAAATCCAGGGCCAGATACGGTCATTGAAGAAGGGGATACCCTTGTCATATCTGGGGAAAGAAAAGAATTAAAAAACCTCATTAAAGAAAAACTCAGCAGCTAATCGTGCCCATGCTGATAGATTATATCCCGCTATTTTCTTTCTGTGTTTAAGAAGGACAAGGAATAGGGAAGAATAAAAGAAAAAGCTTGGGGGATATGTAGATGAATAAACAACAATGGACCATCATATTCGCATTTATTTTCGTATTAATTGTCTCAGTATTTGCCGTGATCAATGTGCGGCCTGTGCAAGTAGACTACTTATTTGGAACCGCTGAATGGCCGCTCATCCTTGTCATTATTGGTTCTGTTCTAATGGGCGGACTCATTGTGGCGTTTACGGGGATTTTCCAAATGGTGAAACTGAAACGTGAACTAAAAACATTAAAAGCTGAGCGTGCAGCCGTTACGCCTGCACCTAGTGTTTCTACTAAAAAGGCAGACAAAGACGTTCAAAAGAAATCGAATGTCACGCCTTTAAAAGAAGAGCCAGCGTCCTTTGATCGGAAGGAAAAATAATCTTCCAGCACAATTTCATAAAATAAAAATTGAAACCCCTCAGGCCACTCTAGTATAATAGTGTGGTTGAGGGGTGAATTTATGTTATTATCCAAAATGCGCTGGGAATATGAACATCCAAGCGAAGAAAAAGTGAAATCACTCTCTGAAAATCTGAATATTTCAGCGCTGACTGCATCGCTTCTTGTAAAAAGAGGACTCGAAGAAGTAGAAGAAGCGAGGTCTTTTTTATTTGATCAAAAAGCCGAATTTCATGATCCATTCCTATTAAAAGGAATGAAAGAAGCAGTAGAGCGCATCAACCAAGCGATCGAAGAGCAGGAATCGATTGTGATCTTCGGAGACTATGATGCGGATGGTGTGACAAGTACGTCTGTGCTTTTACATACATTAAAAGAGCGATCTGCAAAGGTAGATTTTTATATTCCAGATCGATTTAAAGAAGGCTATGGGCCTAACGAACAGGCTTTTCGATATATCAAAGAGCAAGGAGCATCGCTTGTCATCACGGTCGATACAGGCATTGCTGCTGTGAATGAAGCACGTATTGCAAAAGAAATAGGATTAGACCTGATCATCACAGATCACCATGAACCAAGTGATGAGCTGCCTGAGGCGCTTGCGATCGTACACCCTAAGCAGCCGGGCTGTGAGTATCCATTTAAAGAACTCGCCGGTGTCGGTGTTGCGTTTAAAGTGGCGCATGCACTCCTTGATAAGCTGCCAGTTCATCTATTAGATCTTGCTGCGATTGGTACAATTGCCGATCTTGTCCCGCTGCATGATGAAAATAGATGGCTCGCAAAAAAAGGACTCGTGCAGCTTCGCCAGTCTAACAGACCGGGGCTAAAAGCGTTAATGAAAGAAGCTGGAGCCACTCTCGAAGAAGCAAACGAGGAAACGGTCGGCTTTCAAATTGCTCCAAGGCTGAATGCTGTAGGGCGAATTGAGCAGGCAGATCCGGCTGTTCATCTTCTGATGACAGAGGATATCGAGGAAGCAGAAGAGCTCGCTCGTTTTGTACAAGAACTCAACAAAGAACGACAAAAAATCGTGAGTGCGATTACAGAAGAAGCCACTCAAATGGTCGAAGAGATGGGCGATGACCAGTCTGCGATCGTTGTCGCCAAAGCTGGCTGGAATCCAGGCGTTGTCGGAATTGTGGCCTCTAAATTGACTGACACATTTTCTCGTCCGGCGATTGTGCTTGGGATAGATGAAGACACGCAAATGGCAAAAGGATCAGCGCGGAGCATTCCTGGCTTCGATCTGTTTTTCCATTTGAGCAAATGCCGCGACATCCTGCCGCATTTCGGCGGGCACCCTATGGCAGCAGGTATGACACTTCGAGCGGATGATGTTCCTTTACTGAGAGAAAGATTGAATCAATATGCAAATGAAACGTTGACAGAAGAAGATTTTATTCCGATTCAGCGGGTCGATGCAGTGTGCAAAGTAGACGAAATTACGGTTCAAGCAATTGAAGAAGTGGGGATGCTGTCACCATTTGGCATGCACAATCCAAAGCCGTTCATTATGATTGAAGATGCCAAGCTCGAAGACATCCGAACGATTGGGGCAAATCATCATCACATTAAAATGTCTCTGAAAGACGAAGACAAGCTGCTTGACTGTGTCGGTTTTCACCAAGGTAAATTAAAAGAAGAGCTCGTCCCGGGAAGCCGCATTTCCGTGATTGGCGAAATGTCAATTAATGAATGGAATAACCGGAAGAAACCTCAGCTCATGCTAAAAGATGCCCGAGTAGATGAATGGCAGCTGTTTGATTTACGCGGGAAAAAGGATTGGGAAAAGAAAGTTTCGACGCTTGATCCAGAAAAATATCTTGTTTTCTGTTTTGATGAAGAAACAAAACATGAAGTCAATATCCCGGTTCATCATGTACATGCAGAAAATGTTTCAACGTTTGATGTGCAAGACAAGTATGTGGTCTTTGCGGATGTTCCCGCAGATGAGCACTTGCTTAAGCTGCTTTTAGAAAATCAAAAACCAGCCAGAATTTATACGGTCTTTCAAAGAAAAGAAGATCACTTTATGTCTTCTTTCCCTAGCCGTGACCAATTCAAATGGTTTTATGGGTTCTTGTTAAAACGGGGAAGTTTTCCTCTCAAAGAACAAGGGATGGAGCTTGCCAAGCATAGAGGTTGGACAAAAGATACAATCATTTTTATGACAAAGGTGTTTTTTGAACTCGGTTTTGTTAAAATAGAGAATGGTGTGCTGTCAATAGTACTTGATGCCCCGAAAAAAGATTTAACCGCATCAGTGTCCTATACAGCAAAACAACGATTGATGGAACTCGATCAAACACTAACATATTCCTCAGCCAAAGAGCTGAAGGAATGGCTGAACAGCATGATGAGCGAAGTCTCACCTGTGCTTTGACGTACGAGGAGGAAAAGGAAAAGATGGATTTAAAACAATATGTGACAGTTGTACCTGACTACCCAAAGGAAGGTGTACAATTTAAAGATATTACAACGTTAATGGATAAAGGCGAAGTGTACCGTTATGCAACGGATCAAATTGTTGAATACGCGAAGGAAAGAGACATCGACCTCATTGTTGGACCTGAAGCGCGTGGATTCATTATTGGCTGCCCTGTAGCATACGCGCTTGGTATAGGATTTGCACCCGTTCGTAAAGAAGGGAAGCTTCCTCGTGAAGTCATTAAAGTCGATTACGGCTTAGAATACGGTAAAGATGTATTAACGATTCATAAAGATGCGATTCGTCCTGGTCAGCGTGTACTGATTACAGATGACTTACTTGCGACTGGTGGAACAATTGAAGCGTCCATCAAGCTTGTAGAGGAATTAGGCGGCGTTGTGGCAGGGATTGCATTCTTAATTGAGCTGACGTATCTTGATGGCAGAAAGAAGCTTGACGGTTACGATATCTTAACGTTAATGCAATACTAATGGAGTTTTACGAAAAAAGCACTCAGTAAGAAGGGTGCTTTTTTCCTATCAAAAACCTTTTAGCGGACTTCTTCTCTTTACATCTATCGATTTTTTCTTGATAATAAACTACAATACAGTTTTCATTTAAAAAGGTGATTCCATGGCGAACGAACAAGTTTTAACGGCGCAGCAGGTCATTGACAAGGCAAGAGAATACCTGTCCGCTGAACATATTCAATTTATAGAGCGAGCATATGAATATGCTGAAAATGCACATAAGGAGCAATACCGGAAATCTGGTGAGCCCTATATTATCCATCCAATTCAAGTGGCGGGAATTCTTGTGGACCTTGAAATGGACCCATCGACCATTGCGGGCGGCTTCCTGCACGATGTCGTCGAGGATACAGATGTGACATTACAGGATTTACAAGGGTACTTTAACGAAGAAGTGGCGATGCTTGTTGATGGTGTGACAAAGCTCGGGAAGATTAAATATAAATCACAAGAAGAACAGCAGGCCGAAAACCACCGGAAAATGTTTGTTGCAATGGCACAGGATATTCGCGTGATCTTAATTAAGCTGGCAGACCGTCTTCACAATATGAGAACGCTCAAACACCTTCCGCAAGAAAAGCAGCGAAGAATTTCAAATGAAACACTTGAAATCTTTGCACCGCTTGCGCACAGATTAGGGATTTCAAAGATTAAGTGGGAGCTTGAAGATACAGCACTCCGCTATTTAAATCCGCAGCAATATTACCGGATTGTGAATCTCATGAAGCGCAAAAGAGCTGAACGTGAGGAATACTTGGACGAGGTTGTCAATGAAGTAAAAGACCGCGTGTCTGAGGTCAACATCAAGGCTGAATTTTCCGGCAGACCAAAACATATCTATAGCATCTATCGCAAAATGGTCATGCAAAATAAGCAGTTTAATGAAATTTATGATTTGCTGGCAGTTCGTATTTTGGTCGACAGTATCAAAGACTGCTATGCAGTTCTCGGTATTATTCATACATGCTGGAAGCCGATGCCAGGGAGATTTAAGGACTATATTGCGATGCCAAAGCCGAACATGTACCAATCCCTTCATACAACCGTGATTGGTCCAAAAGGTGATCCGCTTGAAGTCCAGATCCGTACAATTGAAATGCATGAAATTGCAGAATACGGGATTGCGGCACACTGGGCATACAAAGAAGGAAAAGAGTCAGCAGAATCAACGGAAGAAGCCGTATTCCAAAAGAAGCTGTCTTGGTTTAGAGAAATTCTTGAGTTCCAAAATGAATCCACAGATGCAGAAGAATTTATGGAATCGTTAAAGATCGATCTCTTTTCTGATATGGTGTTTGTCTTTACACCGAAAGGAGACGTGATTGAACTGCCGTCTGGTTCAGTTCCGATTGACTTCTCTTACCGGATTCACTCGGAAATTGGGAATAAAACGATCGGCGCCAAAGTCAACGGCAAGATGGTCACGCTTGATCATAAACTGAAAACAGGTGACATTATTGAAATTCTGACATCAAAGCATAGCTATGGACCAAGTCAGGATTGGGTTAAACTTGCCCAAACCTCCCAAGCGAAGCACAAGATCAGACAGTTTTTCAAAAAACAGCGCCGTGAAGAAAATGTCGAAAAAGGCCGAGAACTCATTGAAAAAGAAATCAAAAACCTTGAGTTTGATGTCAAAGACATTCTCACAGCTGAAAACCTGCAAAAAGTAGCCGATAAATTTAATTTTTCAAACGAAGAAGACATGTATGCGGCCGTTGGATATAACGGTATTACTGCACTCCAGGTAGCGAATCGTTTAACAGAAAAAGAAAGAAAACAAAGAGATCAGGAAGAACAAGAGAAAACGGTCCAAGAAGTGACGGTGGAGTCAAAGCCGTATCACGGGAAAAAACGTGAAGCCGGCGTAAGGGTCAAAGGGATTGATAACCTGCTTGTTCGTTTATCGAAGTGCTGTAATCCTGTTCCAGGTGATAGCATTGTTGGTTTTATTACAAAAGGCCGAGGTGTATCTGTTCACCGTGAGGACTGTCCGAACGTGAAGACAGGGGAAGCGCAAGAACGGTTAATTCCGGTAGAGTGGGAGCATGAACAGCCTGCTCGAAACCGTAAAGAATACAATGTGGAAATCGAGATATTAGGATATGACAGACGCGGCTTACTCAATGAGGTGCTTCAAGCAGTCAATGAGACGAAAACAAACATTTCCTCTGTTTCTGGAAAGTCTGATCGTAACAAAGTGGCGACGATCCATATGGCGATCTTTATCCAAAATATCAATCATTTGCATAAAGTAGTGGAACGTATCAAACAAATCAAAGACATTTACTCTGTTCGCCGATTTATGAATTAGAAAGGAAGTATATCGTCTATGAGGCTTGTTGTGCAGCGTGTGACAAATGCATCTGTGAAGGTAGAAGATGAGATCACAGGTGCCATCAATGAAGGATACATGGTGCTCGTTGGTGTCACACATGAAGATACAGAAGAAGATGTGCTGTACTTAGCTGAAAAGCTTGCACATTTACGTATTTTTGAAGATGAAAACGGGAAAATGAATCGTTCATTATTGGATGTAAAAGGAAGCGTCCTGTCTGTGTCTCAATTTACCCTTTATGGTGATACGAGAAAGGGCAGACGGCCGAATTTTATGAAAGCCGCCAAGCCGGACGTGGCAAACTCACTTTACGAATGTTTCAATGAAACCCTTAGAGAAAAAGGCATCCATGTAGAAACTGGCCGTTTTGGGGCGATGATGGACGTGTCATTGACCAATTCAGGACCTGTCACCATCTGGATGGATAGCAAAGAATAGACTTGCCTAGACTGTAGATAAACTCATGCGTGAGTTTGTTTAGAGTCTTTTTCTTTTGCTATCAAACAAAAAAGAGGCGCAGAGGCCTCCTTTTGCTAACGGAAATATTGCTTTAATCCTTCTGTCATCCCTTCTGTGACTCGTTCTTGGTAAGAGGCGCTGTAAATGATCGCTTCCTCCTGAGGATTGCTTAAATAGCCGAGTTCATATAAAAGGGAAGGGCGTTTATTTTCTCTTAATACAAAATAATCTCCGAATTTCACACCCTTATCTGGGATTTGTGAGCGCTTTGCGACTTCAGTATGAACGCTTGTCGCCAGGCTTTGATCCTTCGATGCCTGATAATAATACGCTGTACTTCCTCTGACACTTGGATCCATAAAACTATCATAATGAAGACTAATGAAAGCATCTGCATTTCGGTAATGAGATGTCGCAACCCTCGATTGAAGGCTGATAAAGGTATCATCACTTCTTGTTAAATAGACATTTGCACCAGAAGCCCTTAATTTTCCTGCGAGTAAATTGGCGGTTTTGATGGTGATATTTTTTTCAAATGCACCGTCTGCGCCAATCGTGCCGCTGTCTTTTCCGCCATGACCAGGATCAAGAACAATCGTTTTTCCTTTTAAAGACCCAGTTCCAGACGATGAATCCTGCTGAGGTCTTGGTGCTTCGCTACTATTTTTCTTCGTTTGAACGACCCAGCTCGCCACATATCCTGTTCCGCCGTTTGATAGTGTCACTTCGTACCAGTCACCTTGCGTTCGAACAATTCGATAAGCAGCTCCTTTTGCTGCTCTTTCTGCAATCGCAGCAGAGGTTGAAGCGCTTTTTCTAATGTTGGTGCCATCATAGACAATATACGCTTTTTGCTGTGTAGCCGAAGAGGACGAACTCTTTTCACGCGCCGAACTTGATCCTTGGCTTGTGACAATGTAATAGCTGGCAACCCAGCCTTTTACCCCGTTTGCCTCGATTTCATACCAGCCATTTTGCTCTCGTAAAATGGTGATTTGTGTGTTGCGGGCAAGTGAGGCCACCACCTGTGCATTCGGTGCTGCCGATTGTCGAACGTTCAAGCTGGATACGCCGACTGTGCCTGTCTGTTTAGAACGAGAGGCCTCGCCTGAGCTTGATTGTGCGGCTTTTTGTCCGCCAGAAATATAATCAGAGTGGACCCAGCCTTTCGCCTGTTTATACGAAATTTTTGTCCATTCGCCGCTTGTCTCTAATCTTTTAGCGGAAGCGCTTTGCGGGAAAGTCCCAATGACTTGATAGGAAGTCCCAGGGCCTGTCCGGATGCGAAGATCGGAGGCTGTCGATGTGATCGTACTGCTTCCTTCAGCGCTTTGACCTTGCGTCTTTGGCTTAGCGGGTTTTTGCGTGTCAGATGATGTGGTGATGAGCCATGAGACGACCCAGCCTTTTTGTCCGTTCGACAGCCCGATCTGCACCCATTCCCCTTGTTCAGTGAGAATTGGATAGCTTTCCCCGCGTTTCACAACAGCTGCGATCCCATAACTTAAACCAGGACCCGTTCGCACATTGATTTCATCTGTCGCAACTACAGCTTGGTCTGTTTGAGCAGTAGCATGTGTCATAGGCCAAGTACTGGCAATAAGAACAAAACAAGTGAGCAGCATCATCATTTGATTGTGTTTTTTCAGATTCAAAACGGTGTTTTCCCCTCCCTTGTAAAACCGATGAATGTTAATTCGCTATGTAATGGATGAATTCCTTGCAGTTTCCCTAATAAAAATGAATCAATCTGTTTATACTAGATAAAAATGTGATAAAAGGATGTACAAACATGAGATTAAGCAGAAAATTAGGGCGAGTGCAATATAATGGACATCGTGATATTGATCGCTGGCAGCACGACGAACTGGATCAACCAGGCTTCCTTGAAGAAACGGCATCTGAATATGGATGTACGTCAAAAGAAGAGCTGGAAAAGAAAAAGAGGCACGGCAAGGGTTGACAGAGTGGCAGCACCAACCTTATTATAATATAAATCAACACACTTGAAAATTTAAAATGTGGAACTGATGATAGAGAATAGTAGGGTAAATTGCGTGAGCAGAGAGGAGTCGCCTTAGGCTGAAAGCGAATCCGCATGGCATTTATCACGAAAGAACACTCTGTAGGTTTCCTGCTGAACACTCTAAAAATGAGTCATTAGGTGGAGAACGTGAATCTGCGTTAAGGATTTGAGCGGGAACATGGCTAGTTCATGTTCCAACTAGGGTGGCACCACGGGTATAACTCTCGTCCCTACTATACACATAGTAGAGGCGGGGGTTTTTTATATGTCCACATAAAAAATGAATGATGGTCGTAGGAGGACGAAAAATGAGTTTTAATATTCCAAGAGGCACACAGGATATTTTACCTGGAGAGTCAGAACGCTGGCAGTATGTTGAACAAATTGCGAGAGATACATGTGCAGCCTTTCAATACAAAGAAATTCGCACACCGATTTTTGAGCATACGGAGCTGTTTGCACGAGGAGTTGGCGAATCAACCGATATCGTTCAAAAAGAGATGTACACATTTGAAGACAAAAAAGGACGCAGCATCACACTTCGTCCAGAGGGAACGGCTTCAACAGTACGTTCTTATGTTGAAAATAAACTATTTGCACAGCCAGCGCAGCCAACAAAGCTGTATTACATTGGACCAATGTTCCGCTATGAACGTCCGCAAACGGGAAGATATCGTCAATTTTATCAATTTGGAATTGAAGCGATCGGTTCAAAGGATCCTGCCATTGATGCAGAGGTCATTTCACTCGCAATGAGTGTCTATGAGAAAGCAGGTCTTTCCAACTTAAAGCTCGTCATTAACAGCCTTGGTGACAAAGAAAGCCGAGCAGATTACCGCAAAGCACTTGTCGAGCACTTTGAGCCAAGAATTGATGAATTCTGTCACGACTGCCAAATTCGTTTACATCAAAATCCATTACGTATTCTTGATTGTAAAAAGGATCGTGACCATGAGCTGATGGAAACGGCTCCATCCATTCAGGATTACTTAAATGAAGAATCAAGGACTTATTTTGAAAAAGTCAAACAATACTTAACAGATGTAGGCATTGACTATGTCGTCGATCCTAACTTAGTGCGCGGTCTTGATTACTACAATCACACAGCATTTGAGATCATGAGTAATGCAGAGGGCTTTGGCGCCATTACAACATTAGCCGGCGGCGGCCGTTATGATGGACTTGTTGAAGGAATTGGCGGCCCTGAATCACCAGGCATCGGTTTTGCGATGAGTATTGAGCGTTTCCTATCCGCCATTGATGCAGAAAATGTTGAGCTGCCAGTAAAGGGCGGCATTGATCTATACATTGCTGCACTAGGAGATCAAGCGAAAGATTATTCAGTTTCATTATTGAACCGCCTGAGAAAAGAAGGCATTTCAAGTGAAATGGATTATACAGGGAAGAAACTTAAAGCACAATTTAAATCGGCAGATCGCCTGAAAGCCAAATTTATTGCAGTTCTTGGTGAAGATGAGCTGGCGCAGCAAATTGTCAATGTAAAAGATACGACAACCGGTGAACAAATTGAAGTGAAGCTTGATGAGCTGATTCAAATGATGAAAGCCCACCAGAAAGCGTAAAGAAGGAGTGGAATGTTTGTGTTTGGTAGAACTTTTTATTGTGGAGAAGTAACAGAAGACCAAATCGGTCAAACAGTTGTATTAAAAGGATGGGTACAAAAACGACGTGACCTAGGCGGATTAATCTTTATTGATTTGCGTGACCGTACAGGCATTGTACAAGTTGTCTTCAATCCAGACTTATCAAAAGAAGCGCTTGAGACAGCAGAATCGATTCGTAATGAATATGTCCTTGATATTAAAGGAACGGTTGTCGCAAGAGAGGAAGCAACAATCAACCCGAATTTAAAAACTGGTAAAATTGAAATTCAAGTCGAAACCGTCACAGTTTTAAACGAAGCGAAGACCCCTCCATTTGTTATTTCAGATCAAGCAGACGAGGTATCGGAAGATGTGCGGTTAAAATACCGTTACCTAGATCTTCGCCGTCCTGCGATGTTTGAAACGATGAAAATGCGACATGAAGTCACAAAAGCATTCCGCCATTTCTTAGATGACAACGGCTTTCTAGACATTGAAACACCCATTTTAACGAAAAGTACGCCAGAGGGTGCGCGTGACTACCTTGTTCCAAGCCGTGTACACGAAGGAGAGTTCTATGCATTGCCTCAGTCTCCGCAATTATTTAAACAATTGCTGATGGTCTCAGGGATGGATCGTTACTATCAAATTGCTCGCTGCTTTAGAGATGAAGACTTGCGTGCTGACCGCCAGCCGGAATTCACACAAGTCGATATTGAAATGTCCTTTATGAGTCAAGAGGACATCATGACGCTTGCTGAAGAGATGATGTCAAAGGTGATGAAAGATGTCAAAGGTGTTGAGCTTGCATTGCCATTACCACGTATGACATACGATGAAGCAATGAATTCCTATGGATCTGATAAGCCAGATACGCGTTTTGAAATGAAGCTTGTGAACATTTCAGACACGGTAAAAGACTCAGATTTCAAAGTCTTCAGTGGTGCTGTGAAAAATGGCGGAGCTGTCAAAGCCATGAATGTAAAAGGGGCTGCAGCCAACTACTCTAGAAAAGACATTGATGCACTTGGTGCATTTGCAGCCAACTACGGTGCAAAAGGTCTAGCTTGGCTAAAAGCTGAAGGGATAGAACTAAAAGGACCGATTGCCAAATTCTTTGACGAGTCAAAGCAAGCAGAATTAAAGGAGCAGCTGCAAGTTGAAGAAGGCGACCTTTTACTTTTTGTTGCTGATAAGACGTCTGTTGTCCATGATGCGCTTGGTGCCCTTCGCCTGAAACTTGGTAAAGAGCTTGAACTCATTGATGAGTCTGCCTTCAATTTCCTATGGGTTGTCGATTGGCCGCTGCTTGAAAAAGATGAAGAAGAAGGCCGCTTCTATGCTGCCCATCATCCTTTCACTATGCCAGTTCGCGATGATCTTGAATTAATTGAAACAAGCCCAGAAGACATGAAGGCGCAGGCTTACGATCTTGTGCTAAATGGCTATGAGCTTGGCGGAGGTTCTATTCGTATTTTCGAAAAGGACATTCAAGAAAAAATGTTTGGTTTACTTGGCTTTTCGAAAGAAGAAGCCTACGAACAATTCGGCTTCCTTCTTGATGCTTTTGAGCATGGTGTTCCTCCGCACGGCGGAATCGCGCTTGGTCTTGACCGCTTAGTGATGCTGCTTGCAGGCCGCTCTAACCTAAGAGACACCATTGCGTTCCCGAAAACAGCAAGTGCGAGCTGCGTTCTAACAGATGCTCCTGGCCATGTGAGCGAGGCGCAGCTTGATGAGCTGAGTTTAGCGATTAAAACAAAAGTAAAACAGTAAAATAGGCGCATGTTTATAGGCATGTAAACGCTTGAAAAAGGGACATGCCTATGATATGCTTTCATCAATAAATAAAGTCCTGATACGTACGGTGGTTACCTAGTTTTGACCGAACATTTTTTTATACGGGAGCTTGCCTTTCCTTTCTGCATAAATGCCTCTTTAGAGGACTTATAAAGTCAGGAAGAAAGCACCCACCTGCATGGTGCGGGGTTCAAAACGAAGGAAAAGCTGGCGTCGTCGTCGGGACTTTTTTGTGTTTTTTTCTTTTAGAGAAGGATGACGGAGAAGTCTGAATATGATATGATTCTTTCGATTCATTTTAAATAAAGGTGGAGTGAGGCACTTGTTACATCAGTTTTCAAGAAACGAGCTTGCCATTGGCAAGGAAGGCTTAGATATATTAAAAAACAGTACAGTTGCAGTGCTTGGTGTGGGCGGCGTTGGTTCATTTGCAGTAGAGGCACTCGCTCGTTCAGGCGTTGGCCGTATTGTTCTTGTGGATAAAGATGATATTGATATTACAAATGTGAACCGTCAGCTGCCGGCATTGCTGTCAACAGTTGGTCAGCCAAAGGTTGACTTAATGCAGGCGAGAATCGCTGATATTAACCCAGAATGTGAAGTTGTTGCCTTAAAGATGTTTTATACAGAGGAAACATACGAGCAATTTTTTGAGTATCCACTTGATTATGTCATCGATGCGTCAGACACCATTCATTATAAAATTCATTTGATGAAAGAATGTCTAAAACGTAATGTGAACATCATTTCTAGTATGGGTGCTGCAAACAAAACGGACCCGACACGCTTCAAAATTGATGATATTTCAAAAACACATACGGATCCTATTGCAAAAGTCGTTAGAACACGTCTGCGCAAGGAAGGGATTCGTAAAGGAATTGAAGTCATTTTCTCTGACGAAAGTCCAATTGTGATTCGCGAAGATGTCAGAAAAGAAGTTGGAAATGATGAAGCGAAGATTCGTAAGGCGCAAATGCCGCCGTCATCCAATGCATTTGTCCCATCTGTTGCCGGGCTGATCATGGGTGGTCATGTCATTATGAAGCTTTTAAAAGATATTCCGATTACACGTGTAAAGGATAAATAAAAAGCCGCCTGCTTATTGCAGGGGGCTTTGAGCGTATAGACAACCCTCGCATTCTTTGTCAGTGCTGCGTGCTGGTGCTCACGAATCGTTCATTCGCTCCGTTCCGGTACTCGTCCCTCCTAGACTTCAAGGGCTTTCTATCACGCTAAAAAAAGAAGACAGCGAGCTAAAATAAAGATCATTTTAGACCGTTGTCAACTATTTGAAAGCCTGCCAGGGGCTTTTTTATTTTTGTCGTTTTAAATTCTCATAGACCTGCTTCAGTGCACCTTCAAATTTCCCTGTTTGCTTCGGTTCATAATATTGCTTGTTTTTAAGCGGGTCAGGTAAATATTGCTGCTTCACCCAGCCGTTGTCATAATCGTGTGGATATAAATAATCGACGCCTCTTCCGAGTGCTGTTGCCCCTTTATAGTGAGCATCTTTTAAATGAACAGGGACTTCACCGATTTTCCCTGTACGAATGTCATGCAGCGCCGCATCAATCGCCTTATAAGCCGAGTTTGATTTTGGAGAGAGGCAGAGCTCGATGACGGCATTGGCCAGCGGAATACGGGCTTCGGGGAAGCCGACCCTCTCTGCTGTTTGGACAGCACTTAACACGCGGGGTCCTGCCTGTGGACTGGCTAAGCCAATATCCTCGTAAGCCATCACGAGTAATCTTCTTGAAATGCTTTCAAGGTCTCCTGCTTCAATCAGTCTGGCAAGGTAATGCAGCGCTGCATCTGCGTCAGATCCTCTGATGGATTTTTGAAAAGCTGACAGGACATCATAATGAGCATCACCGTTTTTATCATGCGAGAAGCTCTTTTTTTGTAAACATTCTTCTGCTGCGGCAAGTGTGATGAAGATGTGTCCAGTGTCATCTGCTTTTGTCGATAAGACGGCGAGTTCTAGTGCGTTTAAAGCAGAGCGTACATCTCCTCCGCATCCACTAGTAAAGTGATTCATCGCCTCATCATGGACCGTCACCGAATAGCCGCCAAGTCCGCGATGTTCATCCTGTAATGCCCTTGTTAACGCGGCTTTGATTTGCTCTGTTTCAAGCGGCTTCAGCTCAAATATTTGTGTCCGGCTTCGGATGGCAGGATTGATCGCATGATAGGGGTTGGCTGTGGTGGCGCCAATTAAAATAATCATGCCATTTTCTAAATAAGGAAGAAGGAAATCCTGTTTTCCTTTATCCAGCCTGTGGACTTCGTCTAAAATGAGGATCACCTGCCCGCTCATTTTCGCTTCAGCGGCGACAGCTTCCATATCTTTTTTGTTATGAATGACCGCATTCAATGTCCGGAAAGCAATGCTTGTACTCCCAGCGATCGCAGTCGCAATTGAGGTTTTGCCGATGCCCGGCGGTCCGTATAAAATCATCGAGGATAAATGTTTCGCCTCGACCATCCGTCTAATAATTTGACCTTCTCCAACGAGATGCTCCTGCCCAATGATATCTCCAATATGGCTTGGGCGCATCCGATAAGCTAAAGGTTTCATGATTATCTCTCCTAAAGCAATGTCTTGTTTGTATAGAGTACCGAAATTTCTTCAAATAGAAAAGGGATGCGCCCTCCTCTAGAGCTCAGAACCCGCAAATGAAAGTTGGCTTAAAGTATGATATAATTGCTTTTGGTCTATATATCGCGTATATGAAATCAGAAAAATAATTGATGACATAGAATAGGAAACGCAGAGGTGTTTAACTTGAAAATTTCAACTAAAGGCAGATATGGTCTGACGATCATGATCGAATTAGCCAAAAAACATGGCGAAGGCCCTACATCATTAAAATCAATCGCTCAAAACAATGATTTGTCTGAGCATTATTTAGAGCAGCTTGTATCACCGCTTCGCAATGCCCGTCTTGTGAAAAGTATCCGCGGGGCATATGGGGGTTATGTTCTTGCCCATGAACCAAACGAGATCACAGCCGGTGATATTATTCGTGTATTAGAAGGACCTATTAGTCCTGTCGAAGTCATCGAAAACGAAGAACCAGCAAAGCGTGAACTTTGGATTCGTATTCGTGATGCAGTAAAAGACGTACTGGACAATACAACTCTTGAAGACTTGGCAAGCTATACAGATGACGGGGATCAAGACGCGTATATGTTCTATATTTAGATCAGAGGTGTACCGGAAATGGAACGAATCTATTTAGATCATGCGGCCACAACGCCTATGGATCAGCGTATTGTGGACAAGATGATGCCTTACTTTACAGAGATATTCGGCAATCCCTCTAGTATTCATTCATATGGGCGCGAGGCAAGAAAGTGGCTCGATGAAGCAAGAGAAGTCATTGCAGGAGAATTACACTGTAAACCGCAGGAGATCATCCTCACAAGTGGAGGAACAGAGGCGGACAACCTTGCCATCACAGGTGTTGCAATGGCAAGGCAGCATGAAGGCAAACATATCATCACAGCGAAAACAGAGCATCATGCGGTGCTGCATACATGTGAACGCTTAGAGAAGCTTGGATTTGAAGTGACGTATTTAGACGTTGATCACACTGGATTGATTCAACTTGATCAATTAAAACAAACACTCAGAGATGATACGATTCTTGTCACCATCATGTACGGCAATAATGAAACAGGTGTGATTCAGCCGATCAAAGACATTGGCGAACTTCTAAAAGATCACGCTGCTCATTTTCATACAGATGCGGTGCAGGCGTTTGGCACAATACCAATTGATGTAGCAGATCTTCATATCGATCTCTTATCTGCTTCTGGCCATAAGCTAAATGGTCCGATGGGAACAGGCTTTTTATATGTCAACGAACGCGTGAAACTTTCTCCGCAGTTATTTGGAGGAGAACAAGAAAGAAAACGCCGTGCTGGTACTGAAAATGTGGCGGGAATCGTGGGACTCGCAGAAGCTGTTCAATTAACAAAGCAAAATAGAAGAGAAAAAGCAATACATTATGGTAAGCTCAAAGAAACCATGCTGCAAGTATTCGAAGAGGAATCACTCAATTTCTCTATCAATGGACATTCAAAAGAGACATTGCCGCACATTTTAAATGTTCATTTCCCGGGCGTCTCCATTGAATCGTTACTTGTGAATTTAGATATGGAAGGGATTGCTGTTTCAAGCGGATCTGCATGTACGGCTGGATCTGTCCTTCCTTCGCACGTGTTAAGCGCCATGTATGGCGAAGAAGCAAAAGAACTGACATCCTCAGTCAGAATAAGCTTCGGTCTTGGAAATGAAGAGGATCATGTGAAGCAGGCGGCGCGCAAAATAGCGGCTGTTGTTAAACGCCTAGCCAAATAAATGCTCTCCTTTTGTTCGTGTGTGAAAAATGAAACAGCCAGGCACCTGAAGAACGAAACGCGCACGTTGTTTCATTGAAAATTGGAGTTGATGAAGATGACAAAAAGACCAGAAGACACAAGAGTTGTGGTCGGTATGTCCGGAGGAGTCGATTCATCAGTTGCTGCTCTTATGTTAAAGGAGCAAGGCTATGATGTAATCGGCATATTTATGAAAAACTGGGATGACACAGATGAAAATGGTGTATGTACAGCAACGGAGGACTATGAGGATGTCATTCGCGTTTGTAACCAAATTGGAATCCCTTATTATGCAGTGAATTTCGAGAAGCAATATTGGGACAAAGTGTTTCAATATTTCCTTGATGAATATAAAGCGGGCAGAACGCCAAACCCAGATGTCATGTGTAACAAAGAAATTAAGTTCAAAGCATTTCTTGAGCATGCATTGTCACTCGGTGCAGATTATTTAGCAACAGGCCACTATGCCCGAGTCGATAGAACTGGCGATGAAGTCAAAATGCTAAGAGGTCTTGATGCAAATAAAGACCAAACCTATTTCTTAAATCAGCTGATTCAAGAACAGCTTGATAAAGTGATGTTCCCAATCGGTGATTTGGAGAAAAAAAGGGTTCGTGAATTAGCAAAAGAAGCAGAGCTTGCGACAGCAGCGAAAAAAGATTCAACGGGCATTTGCTTTATTGGGGAAAGAAACTTCAAAACGTTCCTCAGCCAATATTTGCCTGCACAGCCTGGTGTGATGCAGACGATGGACGGAGAAGTAAAAGGTGAACATGATGGACTGATGTATTACACGATCGGTCAGCGCCAAGGACTTGGCATTGGCGGAAGCGGTGATCCTTGGTTCGTCGTCGGGAAGGACTTGGAGCAAAATGTATTGTTTGTTGAACAAGGCTTCCACAATCCCCTTTTATATTCTGAAAGTATTTCAGCCGTTAATATAAGCTGGACTCGTCCTCATATTGTTGACGAAAACGGTGAATTAACATGCACAGCAAAATTCAGATACCGTCAAGAAGATCATCATGTGAAAGTCAAAATGACAGGTGGGCAAGAAGCGATGGTCATCTTTGAAGAACCCGTTCGTGCTGTCACCCCAGGACAAGCGGTTGTTTTTTATGATGGTGATGAATGTCTTGGCGGCGGTACAATTGACGATGTCTTTAAAGACGGCCAAAAGCTGTCGTATGTGTAACATGTTTTAAAAAACCTCAACGTCGCTGTTGAGGTTTTTTAATGAAAGGATGATGAGAGCAAATGAACCATAACGAGATCGGCATAGAAGCCTTAAATCAAGGGAACATCGAAAAGGCAGCTGAAGCTTTTACAAAAGCCATTGAAGAAAGCCCAAAGGATCCAGTTCCATATATTAACTTTGCAAACTTACTGTCAAGTATCAATGAATTTGACCGCGCTTTAAACTTCTTTCAAAAAGCGATTGAACTCGATAGCTCGGCAGCTGCGGCCTATTATGGAGCAGGAAATGTGTACACATTAAAAGAAGACTTTATAAAAGCGAAAGACTATTTTGAACAAGCCCTAAAAGCTGGAATGGAAAATAGTGATTTGTTTTATATGTTAGGGCAGACGCTCATCAAATTAGAGCAGCCAAAGCTTGCGATGCCGTACCTTCAGCGTGCGATTGAACTAAACGAAGAAGATAATGAAGCAAGATTTCAATTTGGCATGTGTTTAGCCAATGAACACATGCTGAAAGAAGCGGTGACGACCTTTACCGAAGTGATCACGCGAGATCCGCAGCATGCAGATGCCTTTTATAATTTGGGAGTTGCGTATGCTTATTTAGAGAAAAAGGACGAAGCGCTTGAGATGCTAGGAAAAGCCATTGACGTGCAGCCTGACCATATGCTTGCACTACATGCGCAAAAGCTGATTCAAGAGGCAGAATAGACGGAAGGAGGGAAGACCTGTGCAGGAACATCCAGATCAAATGAAGCTTGAGGACGAGCCGTTTTTAAAAGGGACGGTTCAAGCTGTTATTTTCCATAATGAAAGTAATTTATACTCGGTGTTAAAGGTGAAAGTCATTGAAACATCTGAAAACTTAGAGGAAAAAACAGCATCTGTCACAGGCTACTTCCCAGCACTTCATGAAGAGGAAACCTACACCTTTTACGGCAAAGTCACAAGCCATCCGAAATTTGGTGAACAGTTTCAGGCGACTCATTTTCAAAAGGAAGTGCCGACAACAAAGCAAGGAATCATTCATTATCTCTCAAGTGACTTATTCGAAGGGATAGGGAAAAAGACGGCGGAAGAAATTGTGGGGCAGCTCGGCAATCAGACGCTTCATAAAATTATGCGTGACCCGTCTGTTTTGTATGACGTTCCGCGCCTGTCAAAAAAGAAAGCAGATAAGCTGGCTGCAGCGCTTCAGGAGCATCAAGGGCTGGAACAAATCATGATCAGCCTGAATCAATATGGCTTTGGCCCGCAGCTCAGTATGAAGATTTATCAAGTGTATGAGAGTGAAACCTTGCAGAAGATCGAGGAAAATCCCTATCAGCTCGTCAAAGATGTAGAGGGGATCGGATTTATTAAAGCAGATGAGCTCGGTGCTAGAACAGGGATATCAGGAAATGACCCAGAGCGAATCCGTGCAGCCTTGCTTTATACAGTCGAGACAGCGAGTCTTCAGGACGGTCATACGTACATACAAACGAAAGATCTGATCGTTGAAACCCGTAAGCTGCTCAATCAAACAAGCAATGATTACAAAGTGACTGAAATGGACGTTGCCAATCAGATTATGGCACTTGGCGAAGGAAAAGAGATGATCATTGAAGATGACCGCTGCTATCATCCGTCCTTATTTTATGCGGAGCAAAGTGTCGCCAAACGCATTCAAAAAATCGTCTCCCAAACGGAATATGCAGATCAATTTCCTGAATCAGAATTCCTTCTTGCACTTGGTGAGCTGGAGGAAAGGCTAGATGTCCAGTATGCTCCGACACAAAAGGAAGCGATTCAAAAGGCGCTCATGTCCCCGATGCTGCTTTTAACAGGCGGGCCTGGGACAGGGAAAACAACCGTCATTAAAGGAATTGTCGAGCTCTATAGCGATCTACACGGTGTATCTCTTGATCCGAGTGATTATAAAAAAGATGAATCCTTTCCATTTGTGCTTGCTGCGCCAACTGGACGGGCGGCTAAACGGATGACAGAATCAACGGGGCTTCCAGCTGTGACCATTCACCGCCTGCTAGGCTGGAATGGATCAGAGGGCTTCTCACATAATGAGGAACAGCCGATTGAAGGAAAGCTTGTCATCATTGATGAATCGAGTATGCTAGATATTTGGCTTGCGAATCATTTGTTTAAAGCGATACCTGATCACATTCAAGTCATTATGGTAGGAGATGAACATCAGCTTCCATCTGTCGGACCGGGCCAAGTCTTAAGAGACTTACTTGCGTCACATGCTGTACCAGCTGTTACGTTAACTGATATTTACCGGCAGGCAGACGGTTCTACCATTGTTGAACTTGCACACGATATGAAAAATGGCGTCCTGCCAAAAGATATCACTGCACGCTCGAAGGATCGGTCCTTCATTCAATGTTCAGCTGATCAAATGAAAGAAGTCATTGAAAAAGTTGTCAGCAATGCTGCTCAAAAAGGCTATTCAGCAAAAGATATTCAGGTGCTTGCGCCCATGTATAAAGGAAAAGCAGGCATCAATGAGCTCAATAAAATGCTTCAGCACATTTTGAATCCTAAAAAGCCAAAGGGCAGAGAAATCCCGTTTGGTGATGTGGTGTACCGGACGGGAGATAAGGTGCTGCAGCTTGTGAATCAGCCGGAGAACAACATTTTTAACGGTGACATTGGTGAAATTGTCTCGATTTTTTATGCGAAAGAAAACACAGAAAAAGAAGACATGGCTGTGATTTCCTTTGATGGGAACGAAATCACCTTTACGAAAAAAGATTTTCATCAATTTACCCATGCCTATTGCTGCTCCATTCACAAATCACAAGGCAGTGAATTTCCCATCGTTGTGCTGCCAGTCGTAAGAAGCTATTACCGAATGCTTCGGCGAAATTTGCTGTACACAGCCATTACACGAAGCAAAAAGTTTTTAATTCTGTGCGGCGAAGAATCAGCACTGGAGTGGGGCGTGAAAAATAATGAGGATTCCCTAAGACAAACGTCCTTAACGAGGCGCCTTGTTCAAACCGAAGAGGTCATGGATGCGGAGCTTGCAGCGCTCCAAAAAGAGCTTCCGTTTAGCGTACATGACGCAAATATTGGCATGGAGGGAATCACTCCGTTTGATTTTATGCAAGAGTAAATGGCTTCCTTCATGGAAGCCATTTAGCGTGAAGACAAACCCACGCATTCGGTGTCAGTCCTGCGCGCTGGTGCTCACGAATGTTAAATTCGCTCCGCGCCAGTGCTCGTCTTTCCTAGACTTCAAGGGTTTTCATATCACGCTAAAAGAAGACAAAAAGCTAAAAAAGATCATTTTAGCTTTTTATCAACAATCTGAATGGCTTCCTTCATGGAAGCCATTTCTTCGTATGAGTCATGAAGCAAACGCACACGATAAGACTGTTCCGCAAAAGGTGGTTGAGCACATTTTGAGAACATGTCGAGAGCTTGAAGGGATGTCGATCTATACAGGTGAGCAGTCTCATTCACTTGGTTCCATCAAAGATATTTGCTTATTAGCCGGCGGCAGCTGCGGGGGATATGTGTTAGATGGGAAAAAGAAAGACTGTGCACTCATTCCATTCTCAGCTGGCGATAAGCTGACAGACAAAGGTCTATATGTGAGCTGCCAGGAGGGAGTAGGAATAGATTCCTCTGCCCCATCCTTATTATTTTCGAAATTGAAAAAGAAAATGATGCAATCACCTGAGGGTGAAAATTTAGGCATTTTGGAAGATGTATACTTTTGCGCAAATTCGGGCACAATCGTAGCATATGAACTCTCAGACGGCTTCTTTACAGAGCTATCAGGGATTCGAAAACAGCTGCATGCTGCCGGAACCTTGATGAATGTTCAAAAGGAAGCACTTGTTCTAAACCGAACGTAAAGAGGTGCTGATTATGCTCATTTGCCCAAATTGCAAATGTAAAGACATCGGAAAAATTGGGGTCAATCAATATTATTGCTGGGGCTGTTTTATTGAATTGACGCTGTCAAAAGGCAAAATATCTACACACCAAGTGGAGGAAGACGGTACACTAAGCAGTTTAGATGATCTGTTTAGTGATGATGAACGTTCAATTCAACTATAAGTGTTAAGGGGGAATTTCGAATGGGCAAAATGACTTCTTCACTATTAACGCTTGGTGCAGGTGCACTAGCATATCACTTTGCGAGTCGATATGATATGCCATCGAAGCGGGATATGAAAAAGCTAAGAAAACGTGTTATGCGTATGCTTTAAACAAAAGGGACATCCACCATGAGCGGATGTCCTTTTTTATGCCTGTCTGTATTCTAAACGGCGTGCAAGTAGGGATAAGCTGAAGTTGACAACAAAATACATCATAGCCGCCAATAGGAAAATGGGCAGTAAGTACGATTGACTCTGACCGTTTAAAATTTGTGCGTGATGCAATAATTCTGGAAGAGCAATCACAACGGCAAGCGATGTATCCTTTAAAAGTGAAATAAATTGACTCACAATCGGCGGTACCATACGGCGTAAAGCCTGAGGCATAATAATCGTTTTTAATGTTTGAATATAGGTTAAACCAGAAGATCTGGCAGCTTCGACCTGACCTTTATCAATTGATTTTAGACCGCTCCGAATAATTTCTGACAGCATGGCTGATTCAAACACGGTTAAAGCTGCTATGGCAGAGGCTGTAATGCTTAGTTTGATGCCGATTTCAGGCAGTGCAAAATACGTAAAAAAGATGATCAGCAAAAGCGGCAGGTTCCGAATGGTTTCTACGATGACTGCAAGGACCTTTGATAAAACCGGAATTTGAGTGAACCGCAATGTGCCAACGACTAATCCAATGATAAAACTCAAAATGATGGAGATAAAAGCCACTTTTAAGGTGACAGCAAATCCTTCAAGTAAAAAGGCGAGATGATCAGGCTGGTAGGCACCTATAAAATCCATTGTGTTTCCTCCTTTCTAGTGGCTTCTTGCTAATCTTCTTTCTAAATGACCAACGCCTAGACTGAGCGGAATGGTTAATAGCAGATAAAACATGGCAACAAAGATGTATACATCAAATGTCACAAACGTTCTAGAAGCGATGAGGTCTCCTTGATACATGAGATCAAACCCGGCAATGACACCTAGAATAGAGGAGTTTTTGACAAGGTTAATAAATTGATTCCCAAGAGGGGGGACGACAATTTTAATCGCTTGCGGAAGAATAATATATCGCATCGTCCCGCCGTATGAAAGACCAGAAGCCCGTGCTGCTTCCATTTGCCCAAGCGGTACAGCTTGTATACCTGCTCGAATGGCTTCAGCAATAAATACAGAAGTATAAATGGAAAGAGCTATGGTTCCAGCTGTGAAGCCATCTGCCACAATACCAAGCACAGGTAAACCAAAGAAGAAAACAAATGTGATCAATAATAACGGAATATTCCGAATAAATTCCACGTAAGCCGTTCCTAACCAGTTGAGCGGCTTCAGTGGAGCAATTCTCATAATGGCAATGAGTGTACCGATCAAAAAGCTTCCAATCAAAGCAATGACACTTGCGCCGATGGTATATTTAAACCCTTCTAAATAAAGATTGAAGTTTTCAGTTAAAATTGAAAACCGCAGCAATCAGTTCACTTCCTTCCTGGTCAACAGGGGAGCCAATGAGCGGCTCACCTGTGGGCATTGATCTTGATTTAATCAAACGATTATTCTTTGATCCATTTTTTATGAATCTTGTCATACTCTCCATTGTCTTTTAAAGTCTTTAACACTTTGTTAATGGCATCTGTCAATTCTTGGTCCCCTTTTTTCACAGCAATGCCATAAGGCTCATCTGTAAAGGTGCCGCCGACGACTTCGTAATTTGAATCCTCGTCTGCCATACCAAATAAGATGGCATTATCTGTTGTAAGCACTTGCCCTTGGTTTGATTTTAGTGCTGTAAAGGCTTCCTGATAGTTTTCAAATTCTAAAACAGATGCTTCAGGTGCTTTCTCGCGGATGTTTTGAGACGAAGTAGAGCCTTTCACTGCAAGCACCTTCGTCCCTTTTTTCAAATCATCAATTGATTGAATGCCGCTTCCTTTTTTCACAAGCAGTGATTGTCCTGCTTCAAAGTACACATCTGAGAAATTGACTTCCTTTTTGCGCTCTTCTGTAATGGTCATGGTAGCAACAATTGCATGGATATCCCCTTTTTGCAGCAAAGGGATTCTTGTTTTAGATGTCACTTCTTTGAATTCTGCTTTTCCTTCATCGCCGAGCATTTCCTTTGCGATGGCTTTTGCAATATCAATATCAAATCCTTCGATATCTCCGCTGCTAGGATTTTTTAGACCAAAAAGACGTGTATCATTTTTTACGCCAAAAATGATTTTTTTGTCTTTCTTAATGGCTTCTAATGAACTTCCTTGCTTCGCATCAGTCGAGCCTTTTTCAGTAGAACCACAAGCAGCCAGAGCGGCCATACAGCAAGTCATAAAGAGTAATAGACCAAAACGTTTCATTTTTTTCATCAAACCATTCCCCCTAGTGATTTAAAATACGGCTTAAAAATAACTGAGCACGTTTTTCACGTGGTTTTTCATAAAATGCAGCGGGTGTTGATTCTTCAAGGATTCTGCCTTCATCAATAAAGACAATGCGGTCAGCCACTTCCCGGGCAAACCCCATCTCGTGCGTAACGACAACCATCGTCATTCCTTCTTGGGCCAGCTGTTTCATCACATCTAGTACCTCACCGATCATCTCTGGATCAAGAGCGGATGTTGGTTCATCGAAAAGCATGACCTCAGGTTTCATCGCGAGCCCCCTTGCAATGGCAACACGCTGCTGCTGTCCCCCGGAGAGTCTTGAAGGATAGGTGTCTGCTTTTTCAGGAATGCCGACTTTATTTAAATAAAATTCAGCTGTTTCCTTTGCTTCTTCCTTGCTCACTTTTTTGACCTTCATTGGCGCAAGCATAATGTTTTCAAGCACTGTCTTATGCGGATAAAGATGAAAGTGCTGAAACACCATCCCGATATTTTGCCTGACAAGATTGATGTTGGTCTTCGGATGCTGGACAGACACTTGGTTGACGAGTACATTTCCCTCATCAATGCTTTCGAGACGATTGATGCACCTGAGCATAGTGCTTTTACCAGACCCTGAAGGACCGATGATCACAACAACCTCACCTTTTTGAATATGTAGGTTCATGTCCTTAAGTACATGGAACTGGCCATAATGCTTGTTGACTTCTTCGAATGTGATCATGAAGAACCTCCTCTTGTGTTTATTTGGCTAAAGTGGATTCTAGCATACCTTGTGTAAAAATAAGTAAATAATGGAATGTTTTCTGACGAGATTTTACAGCAAACAAGTGACTTTGGATGGAGCTGTATGTTTCATGTGTATTCATTTTTAACAAAGTTAGGACAAATTTTATTTACATGGATAATTGCAGAAGATGGTTAAACAATAAGAAAAGGGGTGAAAAAGGTGAAGAAACGTCCGATCCAATTTCTAATATATGCTGCAGGTGTACTGCTTGTCCTTGCATCCTTACTCATTTTGGTTCAGCTCGACGAGTTATGGATGCCCATTTTTTTATTGCTAAAAGCGGTTCTTATTCCGCTGCTCATCGCCATTTTTATTTCTTATCTGCTTTATCCTATTGTCGAAAGACTGCACGGGCAAGGCTTGCCTAGAACAGTCAGTCTCTTATTGATTTATGTGCTGTTTTTTGGCGGGATTGGTTTTGCGGTCTACAAAGGGGCGCCTGTCATGATTACGCAGTTAAATGAGCTGTCAGAACAAATTCCTGTGCTTGCCGAAACCTATAATGGCGCTTTATCTCATATTCATCGTCATACAAGCCATTGGCCTGACGGGCTTCACGATCGGCTGGATCGTTTGATTGTTCAATCGGAAACATATGCAGCAAATGGGGCAGAGCGGATGATTCTTAGCTGTAAAGTATTATTGGATTACGCATTAGTCGCAGCGCTTATTCCTTTTCTTGTCTTTTATATGGTGAAAGATATGAATACAATGAAGCGGGCTGCATGGTATTTAACGCCATCGAGATTCCGAAAGAGGGGCCACGCTTTTGTGAAAGCGGTGGACGACTCGCTTGGTAATTATATTAGAGGACAATTACTTGTCTGTTCTTTAATTGGGGGGGCAGCAGCCATTGTTCTCTGGCTGTTTCACATCCCGTATCCGCTTGTCCTTGGCATGCTGATTGGGGCAACGAATGTGATTCCGTACTTTGGTCCGATTATTGGGGCGATTCCTGCTGTATTTATTGCTTTTACCATTTCGGTGAAGTCGGTGATGATTGTGCTGATCACAGTGGCTGTGCTGCAATTTTTAGAAAGCAATATACTCAGTCCGATCATCGTTGGGAGAAGTCTCCATATGCATCCTGTTGTCATTATGCTTGTTTTGCTCGCAGGAGGAGAGTTGTTTGGTTTAATTGGGATGATTTTAGCCGTACCAACTGCCGCTATTATCAGGGTCATGATTGCGCAATATATCCTGATGAGACGAAGCGTTCATTGACAAGACGAGCCGAGTTGTCTATAATAATTTCGATTCATACATATTGAATTCAATGATGGACCCGAGTACGTTAAAAAGCTGTTGCAGAGAGAGGCTTTATTTTGCTGAGAAAAGCCTTATCAGACCTTTAATGGAAGCTAGTCCTGAGTGCAGATAAACACTGCCGCTCTCTTCCGGCGTTATCGGATGTGAAGGTGATAGACGAACCATGTCTATAATCAGGGTGGTACCGCGAGAACATCTCGTCCCTGTGTAAGTAGTTTTATGCTTGCATAGGGCGGGATGTTTTCGTTTGTGTGGAGATTGATGAAATGAAAAGGGAGGATTTTTGAATGAAAACTTTAACTTCAGCTCAAGTACGTCAAATGTTTTTAGACTTTTTTAAAGAAAAAGGACATGCTGTAGAACCGAGTGCGTCCCTCGTACCGCACGATGATCCAACACTTTTATGGATTAACAGCGGGGTCGCGACATTAAAGAAATACTTTGATGGCCGCGTGGTTCCTGACAATCCGCGTATTTGTAACGCGCAAAAATCTATTCGTACGAATGATATCGAGAATGTTGGGAAAACAGCCCGCCATCATACGTTCTTTGAAATGCTTGGCAACTTCTCTATTGGTGACTATTTTAAAGAAGAGGCCATTGATTGGGCTTGGGAATTCTTAACGAGTGACGAGTGGATTGGCTTTGATCCGAATTTGTTATCTGTCACTGTACATCCAGAGGACGAAGAAGCGTATATTCTTTGGAGAGATAAAATTGGTGTACCTGAAGAACGAATTATTCGCCTTGAAGGCAACTTCTGGGATATTGGCGAGGGGCCGAGTGGACCGAATACAGAAATTTTCTATGACCGCGGCGAAGCATACGGTCACGACTTGAACGATCCAGAATTATATCCAGGCGGGGAAAATGAGCGTTATCTAGAAGTATGGAATCTTGTGTTCTCTGAATTCAACCATAATCCAGATGGTACATACACACCACTGCCGAAGAAAAACATTGATACAGGGATGGGTCTTGAACGAATGGTATCTGTCATTCAAAACGTACCGACGAACTTTGATACAGATTTATTCATGCCGATGATTCGTGCTGTAGAAACCATCTCTGGAGAAAGCTATGGGGAGACGAAGGAAAAGGATACAGCATTTAAAGTCATTGCTGACCACATCCGGACTGTTGCCTTTGCCGTAAGTGACGGAGCGCTTCCTTCCAATGAAGGCCGCGGATATGTGTTAAGACGCTTGCTGCGCCGTGCCGTGCGTTATGCAAAAACGATCCATATTCACCGTCCATTTATGTATGATCTAGTGCCAGTTGTTGCTGAGATTATGAAGGATTTCTATCCAGATGTACAAGCAAAAGAAGAATTTATTGCGAAAGTAATCAAAAACGAGGAAGAACGTTTCCATGAAACACTGAATGAAGGGCTAGCCATTTTGTCAGAAGTGATCAAAAAAGAAAGAGACAATGGCAGCTCACAGATTTCAGGCGAAGATGTATTTAAGCTGTATGACACGTACGGATTCCCTGTCGAGCTGACAGAAGAATATGCAGAAGACGAGAACATGACAGTCGATCGAGAAGGCTTCCAGACGGAGATGGAGAAGCAGCGTGAACGTGCAAGAAATGCGAGACAGGATGTCGGCAGTATGCAGGTTCAAGGCGGGGCTCTAGGTGATATTAAAGTAGAGAGTACCTTCGTTGGATACGAAAATTTAACTGCGGCATCCCGCATTATTGAATTGCTTCAAAATGGTGAAATTGTCGCGGAAGCACATGAAGGAGAAACGGTGCAAATCTTATTAGATGAAACACCTTTCTATGCTGAAAGCGGTGGACAAGTAGCCGATAAAGGGACATTAAAAAGCGCAGAAGCCATCATTGAAATCAAAGATGTGAAAAAGGCGCCAAATGGTCAGCATGTCCATGAAGGAGTGGTTGTAAGCGGTACGGCTCAAAAAGGACTTGAAGTGACTGCTGAAGTGGAATCAGCTCTTCGAAAAGGCATTGTGAAAAACCATACAGCGACGCATCTCTTGCATCAGGCGCTAAAAGATGTATTAGGCAGCCACGTCAACCAAGCAGGCTCGCTGGTGAACGAAAACAGACTTCGCTTTGATTTCTCTCATTTTGGACAAGTGACAAAAGAAGAATTGTCACAGATTGAAAAAATCGTCAACGAAAAGATTTGGGAAGGCATTTCTGTTGCCATTGACCTAAAACCGATCGCTGAAGCAAAAGAAATGGGCGCAATGGCGCTGTTTGGCGAGAAGTATGGCGATATTGTCCGCGTTGTCCAGGTAGGCGATTACAGCATCGAGCTATGCGGCGGCTGTCACGTTCAAAATACTGCGGAAATCGGTTTGTTTAAAATTGCGTCTGAATCGGGTATTGGTGCTGGAACACGCCGTATTGAGGCTGTGACTGGTAAAGGTGCCTACGAAGAATTAAATGACCAGCTGGCCATTTTAGAGCAGGCAGCTAGTGAGCTTAAGTCAAATACGAAAGATGTACCAAAACGCATCGCTTCATTGCAGGCAGATTTAAAAGAGGTTCAAAGAGAAAACGAATCTCTTCTTGCGAAACTAAGTCAGGCCGAAGCAGGCTCTATTTTAGAAAAAGTCAAAGACATTGGCGGAGTGAAAGTGTTAACAGAAAAAGTAAACGCCAAAGACATGAACCATTTAAGAACAATGGTAGATGATTTAAAAGCCAAATTAGGGTCAGCTGTCATTGTGCTCGGAGCCGTTCAAAATGGAAAAGTAAACATTTCAGCAGGAGTGACAAAAGACGTTATCGAAAAAGGTCTTCATGCAGGGAAGCTTGTCAAGCAGGCAGCTGAAATCTGCGGCGGGGGCGGAGGCGGACGTCCAGACATGGCGCAAGCAGGCGGGAAACAACCAGAAAAACTTGAAGAAGCACTGGCAATTGTCGAAGAATCTGTCAAATCCGTTTTATAATCAGGCAATGTAGTGTAGAATAATGGTATTAGATGAGCGGTTAGAAAAAAGCTTGCTAGTAGAATGTTGGAAGAGAGGTGCAAGAAGCAGTGAGTTCATTTGATAAGACAATGAAGTTTAACTTCTCTGATGATTCAGCTGAAACCAATGTGAATGAAGTACTCATTACAGTCTATGACGCACTCCAAGAAAAAGGATATAACCCGATCAATCAAATTGTTGGATACTTGCTGTCAGGCGACCCTGCATATATTCCAAGACATCAGGATGCACGCAACCTAATTCGTAAACTAGAACGAGACGAATTAATTGAGGAATTGGTTAAATCGTACTTAGAGACACATAAAGAGGCGTAAAACATGAGAATTTTAGGCTTAGATTTAGGCACGAAAACCCTTGGTGTTGCGATCAGTGATGAAATGGGATGGACAGCGCAAGGGATTGAAACAATTAAAATTAATGAAGCTGGCGGAGACTTTGGTCTCAGCCGCCTGTCTGAGATCATTGCGCAATACGGAGCGGATAAAATCGTACTTGGCTTTCCAAAGAATATGAATGGTACGGTCGGTCCTAGAGGCGAAGCCAGCCAATCATTTGCGAAAGTGTTAGAAAACACGTACAATGTTCCTGTTGTGCTTTGGGACGAGCGTCTGTCGACAATGGCAGCGGAAAAAATGCTCATCTCTGCAGATGTGAGCAGACAAAAGCGTAAAAAAGTCATTGATAAAATGGCGGCTGTCATGATCCTGCAAGGGTACTTAGACAGTTTAAATTAAAATGAGGTGAATCAAATGGAACACGGAGAAAAGCAAATTACAATCGTTGATGATAATGGAAATGAACAGCTTTGCGAAGTACTATTTACTTTTGAAAGCGATCATTTTAACAAGTCATATGTCCTTTACTACCCAATTTCTGAGCAGGACAACGAAGAAATTGAAATTCATGCATCAAGCTTCACACCGAACGAGGACGGTGAAGCTGGCGAGCTAGAGCCAATTGAAACAGATGAAGAGTGGGACATGATCGAAGAAACGTTAAATACGTTCTTAGATCAAGAAGACGAAGAATAGAACAAACAAAGGCCTGTGAATATGATCTTAAGTGATCTTTTTTCACAGGTCTTTTTTACGCAATATGTTAACTTGAATTAATTTTAGGTTGACATAAATCACTCGAGCTTTTACTCTATTTTTATCAAGGAATCGAGTGAGGGGCATGAATGTTGAAAATTCAAGATATGATGCAAATGGCGTTAATGACAGCAGTCGTCGGGATGTTAGGGTTGATCCCGCCGATATTACTTACGTTTACACCTGTACCAATCACATTGCAAACGGCAGGTCTTTTGCTTGCTGGGGGGCTGTTAAAGCCAAAACAAGCGCTGATCAGTTTACTTCTTTTTCTCCTGATTGTGGCAGCAGGCGCACCTCTTTTATCTGGAGGAAGAGGCGGGATTGGGGTCTTTTTTGGACCAAGCGGTGGTTTTTTACTTGCTTATCCAGTGGCTGCCTTTATGATCAGCCTGTGGCTGAACCGGCTGAAAAAAGTGACCGCTCTGCGTCTTTTTATGATCTATGCGGTATGCAGTATCGGGATTCTGTATGTATGCGGCATTCCTTTTCAAGCCATGATGATGCATATAAAGGTCACACAGGCAGCTCTGCTCAGTTTGATTTATATCCCAGGTGATCTCATCAAAGCTGGAATGTGTGCCGTCTTCACGATGAAAATCATCCAAGCAATGTCATATCGAAAAAGGGACATACATAAAGGGAGGCGAGCGGTTTGATTAGAATAACTGAAAGCTATGCAGGACATGCAAAAATGAAGCCAGATCATATCGCCATCATAGATGAACAAGAGAGCATCACTTATCAAGATTGGCATGAGCGTGTGCAGACATCAGCACAGTGGCTAAATGGAACGGCTCATCAGCAAAAAAGAGTCGCTTTTTTAGTAACAAATGGTGCTTCTTTTCTACAAATATTTGCTGGAGCGGCTTGCGCAGGGTGGACAGCCGTTCCTCTTGATCCGAGATGGAGTCATGAAGAATGTGTAGAAAAGCTCTTGTTAAGTGAAGCAGATCTCGTCATTATTGAGGATCGATATATGAGAAGATTTGAAAAGAACAAGGTAGACATGCTTGTTCTTTCTTTATCTGAATGGAAAGAAAGAATGAGCCTTATCACACACGTTCAATCTAACAAACACGATACCGAGGAAGATCCTGCCTTTTATATGGGGTTTACTTCAGGATCAACGGGTTCACCCAAAGCCTTTATGAGGCGTCAGGATTCATGGATCGAGAGCTTTCGAATGACGGCCTCTGAATTTGGGATCACTCATCAAGATCATGTTCTCATTTTAGGCACACTCTTATCCTCTCATTTTTTATATGGTGCCATCAGTACACTATACTTTGGCGGCACGGTGACGCTATTAGAAAAATTTACGCCAGAGAAAGGAAAGACAGCCTTAGAAAGGAGAGACATCACTGCTGTTTATACTGTCCCTATCATGACAGAATCATTATTGCAAATTGATGCTTTCGGAGATACTCCGCTTCTCGTCATATCCTCTGGGGCGGATTGGGGAATCTCTTCAAAAAAACAGCTAGTAACCAACGATCCCCATGTCACATTTTTTGATTTTTATGGAACATCAGAGTTGAGTTTTGTCTCCTATTTATCTTCAAACGATTTTCTGCAAAAACCTACTTCTGTTGGACGGCCTTTCTCTACGATTCAAGTGGAAGTGAGACGAGCAGATCAAACCGTCTGTCAGCCAAATGAAACAGGGAGAATTTATGTAAAAAGCCCGATGTCTTTTTCAGGTTACTTACACGAGGAAAAACAGCCAGAGGAGTGGCTGACGGTCTATGATATGGGGTGGCTGGACGAAGATGGGTATTTGTATATGAGCGGCCGTGAGAATGGCATGATCGTCTATGGAGGGCTGAATATTTTTCCAGAGGAAATTGAGCGGGTGCTAAATGAACAGCCAGAGGTGAAACGGTCGATCGTAATAGGCCTTCCTGATCCATATTGGGGTGAAATCCCTGTTGCCATTATTGAACAAGTACAGCAGACAAAGACCATTCGGCAAGCAGCCAAAGAAAAACTGGCGACTTATAAGATACCAAAAAAATGGCTTGTCATTGACCAAATGATCGAAACATCCGGCGGGAAAATCGCTCGTGCCAGCATGAAAAAGTGGGCGGAGGATCAATTGTCATGCAAGCAGTCATAGTGGAAGCAAAACGAACACCCTTCGGTGACAAAAACGGGATGCTGAAGGATTATCGCCCAGAGCATTTAGCGGCACCCCTTATTCAGCATTTGTCCCAGATGATGAAGCCAGATGACGTGATTTTAGGCAATGTGGTAGGGGGTGGCGGAAACATTGCTCGTCTGTCCTCATTAGAAGCAGGGCTTTCTCTGCACATTCCCGGCATGACCATTGACAGGCAGTGTGCCTCTGGTCTTGAAGCGATCAGGACGGCTTGCATCATGGTTCAATCGGGGGAGGGATCGATGTATATTGCTGGCGGGACTGAGAGCATTTCCAGATCACCAATGAAAGAAAGAGCCCGCTTTTCACCGGAGTGGATAGGAGATCCGCATATGGGAGAAGCAGCAGAGCTGACCGCATCAAGATTTTCTGTCACGAGAAGAGAACAAGATGACTATGCGCTTTTAAGCTGGGAAAGAAGTATAGAGGCATTCAAACAAGGAACGTATTCAGAAGAAATTGTTCCGATTGACGGGCTGAGCACAGATGAAGCGGCCGCTAAAATAAGACCGATCGCAAGGCTGATTAAGCGGGCAAAGCCTGTCTTTTTATCAGAAGGAACTGTGACCGTTACCAATAGCTGCAAGGAAGCCGACGGCGCAGCCGCAGTCGTTGTGATGGAAAGAGCGGAAGCAGAGGCCAAAGGCTTAAAGCCTAAGTTACGGTATGTCGGAAGTGCTGTGACTGCGATGCATCCGCATTTTCCTGCTGCTTCACCCATTGATGCGATCAAGAAACTCTTACATAAGGAACAGATGAAGATAGAGGACGTGGCGCTGTTTGAAATCAATGAAGCGTTTGCGCTGAAAGTGGCGCTGATTGCTCGGACGCTAGGAATACCTTATGACCGGATCAACAGAAGAGGCGGTGCACTTTGTCTTGGGCATCCGTACAGCGCATCGGGAGCTTCTATGATGGTGAGGTTATTTTACGAAGCTCACGCCTTACCGAAAGGAAGCTATGTCATGGCTGCCATTGGCAGTGGCGGTGGTGTTGGTTTAGCCGTATTATGTCAAGTTCTGTCATGAGATGCATGGGCAAGTAATTGCCGAACTCCGTCGAATCATGTACTATAAAGGCTAGATGTGAGGAGGGCCATGCATGTTTTCAGAACAAAAGAAACGACCATTTTTTAAAAGAAAAAAGGGGATCGTCCTGTTATCTGTACTTGCTGTAATCATCATTGCAGCATTATCAGGCTTTTTATATGTTAAATCAGCACTCGGACCGGTCGATCAAAAAAGCAAACAAACAATTAATATTCATATTCCAAATGGGACTTCTGTCCGTGCGATTGCGGGCATCCTAAAAGAAAATGGGCTTATTTCGAATGACACCATTTTCACTTACTATGCAAAATACAAAAAAGCTTCCGGCTTTAAAGCAGGATACTTTCATTTAAAACAAACAATGGACGCGGGCCAGCTCATTCAAAAGCTGACATCTGGCGGCACAGATTACGCCTTTCAGCTTGTGATTCCTGAAGGAAAACAGCTGTCTGATATTGCAACGATCATTGCCAACCAGACGAATTTTTCAGCGAAGGAAGTTGAAGCGAAGCTGGATGATCCAGCTTTTATTCAAAAGTTAATGAAAAAATATCCGAAAACGGTGACATCACAGGTTGATGGAAAACAGGTCAAACATCCGTTAGAGGGATATTTATTCCCTGCTACGTATCCATTTTATCGTGAGGATGAATCACTCGAAACGATCATTGATACAATGATTAAACACACGGATCAATATGTGAAAACATATGAAAAAGACATGAAAAAGAGAAACATGTCCATACACGATGTGTTAACAATGGCATCACTGATTGAAATGGAAGCAACGGAAAAGACGGATCGGTCAAAAATTTCAAGTGTGTTTTATAACCGGTTGAAAAAGGACATGCCGCTCCAAACAGACCCAACAGTTCTTTATGCACTTGGTGAGCATAAATCCCGTGTCTATTACAAAGACTTAAAGGTGAAATCTCCGTATAATACGTATATCAACAAAGGGCTGCCACCTGGTCCAATTGCAAATGCTGGTGAATCTTCATGGAAAGCAGCACTGCATCCAGAGAAAACGGATTTTGTTTACTTCCTTGCGAAGAAAAATGGAGAAGTCGTCTTTACGAAAACGTTAAATGAGCACAATAAAGCGAAAGCGAAATACATCACAGGCAGCAATTAACGCACATGTGAAACGGAAAAGACTGTAGACAATAGCCAGATTGCCTGCAGTTTTTTTCGTTGAAATATCCATTTTATAGGTTCGCAATTACCACTTCTTTGTGGTAAAATATATCGGGTTGTTTTTACTTAGATGAACGAAAGATTGATTGACGAGAAAGAGAGCTGCAATAGGCAGGACTCTTCTTTTTCAGGTCATGAAGGAGCTAGACATATAATGACTATCGAAGATGATCAAATAAATGATTATATTGAACATTTAATTCAACCAAGTCCTGATGCAATCGCTCAATTAGAGATATATGCAAAAGAGCATCATGTGCCAATCATGGAAAAGGTGAGCATCGAACTTTTACTTCAGCTGCTTTCTATGAAAAAGCCGAAGAAAATTCTTGAGGTTGGGACAGCAATTGGCTATTCGGCGATTAGAATGGCGACAGCTCTTCCAGATGCTGAGATTTACACGATTGAGCGGAATGCGAAACGCTATGAAGAAGCGACACGGAACATTGAGGAATTAAAATTAAAAGAAAGAATACACGTGTTCTTTGGTGATGCCATGGAATCGGCTAAAACAGTCCAAACGATGGCGCCCTATGATGTGATCTTCATTGATGCCGCAAAAGGGCAGTATAAACGCTTTTTTGAGCTGTTTGAACCGATGCTGGCTCATGACGGAATGATTATTACAGACAATGTATTATTCAAAGGCTTAGTCGCGACAAATTATGAAGAAGAAATTGAAGATAAACGAAAAAAACAATTAATTGGAAAAATTGATCGATACAATCAATGGCTGATGTCAAATCCTGACTTCCAAACATGTATCATTCCAGTTGGAGATGGGATCGCCATTAGTACAAAAAGAGGTGACCAATCATGAAAAAACCAGAATTGCTTGTGACGCCAAGCAAAGTGTCAGACGTACTGCCATTAATCGAGGCGGGAGCTGACGCATTTTTAATAGGCGAACAGACATACGGCATTCGCCTTGCAGGCGAGTTTTCAAGAGAAGATGTGAAACAAACGGTTCAGCTTGCACATGCACATCACAAAAAAGTGTATGTGGCCATGAATGCGATTTTTCATAATGACCGTGTTCAGCTGCTTGGAGATTATTTAACCTTTCTCGATGCATTAAACGTGGATGGTGTCGTCTTTGGAGACCCAGCAGTGATCATGGCCGCAAAGGAAACAGGGGTCAGCCTGAATCTTCACTGGAGTACAGAAACGACTGGGACAAACTATTACACTTGTAACTACTGGGGCAGAAAAGGTGCAACGCGTGCTGTTCTTGCCAAAGAGCTGAATATGGACAGTGTGATCGACATCAAAGAAAATGCTGAGGTGGAGATCGAAATTCAAGTCCATGGCATGACATGTATGTTCCAATCGAAACGTACGCTCATCGGCAACTACTTTGAATACCAGGGCAAACAAATGGACGTGGAAGGCAGTCATATGGGGGAAGGACTATTCCTTCATGACCAAGAGCGTCAAAACAAATACCCTATTTTCGAGGATGCAAACGGCACTCATATTATGAGTCCAAATGATGTGTGTATGATTGATGAATTAGAGGAGTTTGTCGACGCAGGTGTTGACTCTTTTAAAATTGACGGAATTTTAAAGTCACTTTCTTATATGACAGAGGTGACGTCTCTATATAGAAAAGCAATTGATTTGCTAACGACTGACAAAGAGGCTTATGAAGATCAGAAAGATGATTGGGTGAAGCAGATTGAAGACATTCAGCCAGTCAATCGTTCGATTGATACAGGATTCTTCTTTAAAGAAACGGTTTATTAACATAAGAGGAGGCAGAGGAAATGGCACTTTTAAAGGATGGTATTTCTGAAATGATTGATGGAAAACGTGTCATTACAAAAAAACCAGAACTGCTTGCACCAGCAGGGAACCTGGAAAAGCTGAAAATTGCTGTACATTACGGAGCAGACGCCGTCTTTATTGGCGGGAAAGAGTTTGGACTTCGCTCAAATGCAGATAACTTTTCAATTGAAGAAATGGCAGAAGGCGTCGCATTTGCAAACAAATACGGCGCACGAATTTATGTGACAACAAATATCTTTGCCCACAATGAAAACATGGACGGGCTAGAGGAATACCTTCAAGGGATTGAAGGCGCTGGTGTAGCGGGAATAATTGTGGCTGATCCGCTGATCATTGAAACATGTAAACGTGTGGCGCCAAAGCTGGAAGTTCACTTAAGCACGCAGCAATCTCTTTCAAATTGGAAAGCTGTTCAGTTTTGGAAGGAAGAAGGGCTTGAGCGTGTGGTGCTTGCACGTGAAACAAGTGCGCTAGAAATTAGAGAAATGAAAGAAAAGGTCGATATAGAAATCGAAACGTTCATTCACGGCGCGATGTGTATTGCTTACTCTGGCCGCTGCGTGCTTAGTAACCATATGACCGCGAGAGATTCTAACCGCGGAGGCTGCTGTCAGTCTTGCCGCTGGGATTATGATCTTTATAAACTAGAAGGTTCTGAGGAAGCACCATTATTCGGTGAAGAAGATGCACCATTTGCGATGAGTCCAAAAGACTTAAAGCTTGTCGAATCCATTCCTCAAATGATCGAAATGGGGATTGACAGCTTAAAGATCGAAGGACGGATGAAATCGATTCATTATGTGGCGACTGTCGTGAGTGTGTATCGTAAAGTCATCGATGCCTATTGTGCAGATCCAGATCATTTTGTCATTCAGCAGGAATGGTTAGATGAATTAGATAAATGTGCAAACCGTGACACAGCGCCAGCCTTTTTCGAAGGCGTACCGGGAACGGATGAACAAATGTTTGGCATTCATGGAAAGAAAACGACATTTGATTTCGCTGGTCTCGTTCTTCATTATGATGAAAAAGAACATATCGTGACATTGCAACAGCGTAACTTCTTTAAAGCAGGCGATGAAGTCGAATTCTTCGGACCAGAAATTGAGAATTTCACATGCAAAATTGAGACGATTTGGGATGAAAAAGGAAATGAGCTAGATGCCGCTCGTCATCCGCTGCAAATTGTGAAATTTAAGCTTGATCAAAAAGTATACCCTAGCAACATGATGAGAAAGGGGAAATAACAGGCCCATGAGGAGAAAACCAGTTGTGATCGGAATTGCTGGCGGCTCGGGTTCAGGGAAAACGAGCGTCACCAATTCGATCTATGAAAAATTTAAAGGACATTCCATCCTCATGCTTCAGCAAGATTTATATTACAAAAATCAAAGTCATATGCCATTTGAAGAGCGCCTGCTCACGAACTATGATCATCCGCTTGCATTCGACAATGATCTCATGTTTGAGCATTTGGAACAGCTGCTAAGATACGAATCCATTGAAAAACCAATTTATGATTTTAAACTAAATACACGTTCAGAAGAGACGGTACATGTTGAACCAAAGGATGTCATCATCGTTGAAGGCATCTTTGCACTAGAAGATGAACGTCTTAGAGACTTAATGGATATTAAACTGTATGTGGATACAGATGCAGATCTGCGAATCATTCGCCGTATTTTACGTGATACGAAGGAAAGAGGCCGTTCGATCGATTCCGTGATCGAACAATATGTATCTGTTGTGAGACCAATGCATAATCAATTCATTGAACCGACAAAGCGTTACGCCGATATCATCATCCCAGAAGGCGGTCAAAACCATGTAGCGATCGATTTAATGGTAACAAAAATTCAAACGATTCTTCAAAACCGCGGAGAATAAATGGTGAAGAGGCCTTTACAATGTAAAGGTCTTTTCAGCATCATGATCATTGAAAACCAATATTTCACTTATTTCTAGTGGTAGATGATACTTGAGCATTTTGAGAAGTAAAACATTGAATGAAAGATTTGATATGATAGAAAAACAATGAAGAAAAGCAGAAGTGGAAAAATCACCATCATATAGTGAAAGAATGAAGTTGTAAAAGTATATTAAAAAAACGAGAAACAAATCATCACAAATTTTCAAACAATTCTTGATCAAAATGCAATTTTGTAATAATATAGCATAGACATATCGTACACTGACCATATTATGTATTGAAATATGAAGAATGGATAAGCTATTCTTCTACATATGATCGAAATGGCCGAACGAGGTACAGGAGCTTCCTGTGCCTTTCCACAGTTTGTGCGATGAAGATAAATTATCTTTAAACCGCTAGTGGTCCTGCCAAAATAAAAGGCATAATAGTTGCATCTAAAAGGGACGCCATGTAAGATGGACTTTTACGAATATGGGACAGAAGGAATGAGGGCCTGCACATGTCCTCATTCTTGTATATTTCAGTCGTCACTCACGTGCAGAAAGCTTGTATGATGAGGATTAATAGAAGGAGTGAATGATTCATGGCACACGAGAAAGTATTTCCAATGACAGAAGAAGGAAAGCATAAACTAGAAGAAGAGCTTGAATATTTGAAAACGGTTAAACGTAAAGAGGTTGTAGAGCGTATTAAAATCGCTAGAAGCTTTGGTGACCTCTCTGAAAACTCGGAATATGATTCTGCTAAAGAGGAGCAAGCGTTTGTGGAAGGTCGTATCACAACGCTTGATAATATGATTCGCAATGCCAAAATTATCGAAGATGAGGGGAACTCAAATGTTGTCTCACTTGGTAAAACGGTGACATTCGTTGAATTACCGGACGGAGAAGAAGAATCTTATACGATTGTTGGAAGTGCAGAAGCTGATCCGTTTGAAGGAAAGATTTCAAACGACTCACCAATTGCAAAAAGCCTATTAGGCAAACAAGTAGATGACAAAGTAACCGTTCAAACACCTGGCGGAGAAATGTTCGTCCAAATTGTAAAAATTTCATAATCACGTTTATACGATAAACACCTCGTCCACAATAGGGACGAGGTGTTTTTATGCGCAAAAAAAGAAGAATTCAATGGACAGGTGCCATTATTTTTATGCTGCTGCTCGGTCTACTTATCAGACTGGCAGAAATTCAGCTGTTTTTCACAGAATCTTTTTCAAAGCTGGATATCAATTTGATACAAGAAAGTGTCAGACAGCGAACAGAAGAAGTGGTCATTTCAGATGGACGCGGCGAGTTTTTAGATCGAAACGGCCAAGCACTTCTCACAAAAGAACAGCCAGCGGTCATCTTATTTCCTTTCTTGCAATATGATCTTCCTCACTTAAAGCAAACCGCCTCTATTCTTGAAATGGAAGAAAACGAACTCAAAAAACAGCTAACAGAAACCAACAAACCTCTTATTCTAAAAGAGGACATGACGAAAAAAAAGCTGAAAGACATCAATGATATGAAATATTCAGGTGTTTACGGCGTATATATGAAAGAGAAGGACAAAAAAAGACTTGCCCTCCACACATTAGGTTTCACAAGCGAGAATCCAGAATTACTGAGAAAGCGTTATCCTGATAAAAAAGAGCTTTCAATCCAAACAGAAATTGGCACATTCGGGCTGGAAAGTACCTTTGACGAATTTTTATTACCCGAACAAGACACAAAATTGTTATATCATGTGGACGGAAGGGGAAACCCTTTGTTTGGGATGGACGTCAAATATACAGCAGAAGCTCATTCGTTTTATCCACTTCAGGTTCAGACAACAATGGATGAAGACATGCAAGCCGAAATGGAGAAGGTTCTCAAAGAACAAGGCGTCGAAAAAGGCGGAGCTGTTCTGCTCGATATTCAAAACAGCAGTGTGCTGGCCATGGCGAGTGCTCCGAATGTCACAAGCAAAAACCGGCATGAAGCAAGGAATTACATGCTGACAGCCCTTGCACCAGGCTCTGTATTTAAAACCGTTGTGCTTGCCGCAGCGATCGAAAAAAACCTCGACCAGCCACAAACCATGTATGACTGTCGAAAGAATTTATATGGAGAGCCAGAAGGAAAACAGGAAGTGCTGAATCTGTCTGAGAGCTTTGCGCAAAGCTGTAATTATACCTTTGCAACACTCGCCGGTCAGCTCATCCAAACAGATGATCAAATCATCGAAAAGACGGCTTCAAAGCTTGGACTCATTGATCGAGCTGGCTGGGAAGGGGATGTATACCATAAGCAGCAATTCAAACAGTTTGATCGTGAAGAAACAGGCAGTGTGTGGGGAGATAAAAGAGACAAGCATGTTAAAAAAGCCATTGCGCAAACAGCGATAGGTCAAAAAAATGTCAAAACGACTCCTTTGCAAATCGCCAATATGATGGCAACGATCGCAAGAGGCGGAGAACGAAAAGAAGTGAGAATTGCAGATAAAGTGCTGTATCAAAACGGAACAACGATGCTATCCTTTCAAAACAAACGATCTGAAGAAGACAGCATTGACCGCTATACAGCTCAAAAGTTGCAAAAGTACTTAAGGCAGGTGGTGACGTCTGACAAAGGAACAGGAAGAAGGTTTCAAGATTTGCCATTCGATATGGCGGGGAAATCAGGCACTGCTCAAACCGGCAGTAAAGACAAAAAGGGGAATCCACTTTATCATAAGTGGTTTGCTGGATACTTTCCGGTGGAAAAACCAAAATACGCCCTTGTCGTTGTTCACCTTGACGAGACAAGTGGCCGGGCTAAGACAAATGATGCGTTTTATGATATTGTAAAAAAGGTCAATGAAATTGAAAAGAAACAGACATAGAACATCCCTTCATGTCATGTTAGAATAGTAACGACTTAGGGAACAGAGGCAAAGGAGTGCAGAGATTTTGAGTAGAAATTCTCGATTTGAACATCGTGATAAGCGCAGAAAGGCGAATATGGTGCTTAACATATTAATTGGTATTGTTGTAGTGCTTATTTTGGTTGTCGCATCGAGTTTGTTAATTTTTAATAAACCGAAAGATACAGATGTAGCAAAAGAACCATCGAAAACGGCACCTGCATCGAGTGAAAATAAACAAAACTCAGAAGAAGATGTGAAAGATCAAAAGAAAGATACATCCGATGATTCAGATGCGAAAAAAGATGACTCATCCGATCAAGACGACGATACAAAGAAAACGGATGATGAAAACGAGCCGAGCAAAGATGCGTTAAAAGACGCCAAAGAAACAGACGGCGGTAAAACGAGTGACGTAGACAAAACATACGAAAACGATGACTGGGAGCCTGTAGGAACAGAGCAATCCGGTTCACATACAGCGACCTATAATTCTAACTCAAAAGACTGGAAAGAAATGATCAAAGCCATGTCTTATGCGACAGGAATTTCAGAGGATCAAATGACTGTTCTTTGGTTAGGAAATAACGGAGGACCTCAAGATGCAAAGGGAACCATCCGTGATAAATCAACGGGTGAACGCTACCGCGTGGAAATTACGTGGGTGGATGAAAAAGGCTGGAAACCTGTGAAGGTTGAAAAATTAAAATAAACATGAAAAAAAGATAGCAGACATGCTATCTCAGATTGTGGACAAAGGGCTAAAATGATCTTTATTTTTAGCCTTTTGTCTTCTTTTTTATTTAGACATTCGCTTTAAAATGAACAACCGCTGTATACAAAATCCGGTCATCGATCACAGTTGTTTGATGACTCACTGAATGAACGGTTAGCAGGATCGCCTGATTATGTTCAATTTATTTTTGGATCTTTTGTTCAAGCTCTTTTAAAGACGCTGCCTCAAAAAATTCAATTTTGTCCTTTAAAAAATCCAGTTGAAAATCCATTTCATTCACCCCTCCATGCTCTTCATTCATCTTAATCTCTCTCTTTCAAAAGGGCAAATATTTTTCTACCCCTCCCAGTATTTTTTAGTAGGAAAGAAACAGAAGTTGTGGTAGGATTGGAACTGTTCGACGGAATAAAACATACTATACGCATAGGAATAAATAGATAAAGTGGAGGGGAAGAAAATGGGGCGTGAGTTTCTTTCTTTATTTGATCATTGGGCTGAGTCTTATGACGACACTGTAAGTGGTCATGACGAGCAGTATGAAGAAGTTTTCCGCCGGTATCCGGTCATTCTAAAAGAGATTGCTCGACGTTCTGGTCAATATGTCCTTGAGTTTGGAAGCGGCACGGGTAATCTAACAGCGGTGCTGATTGCAGCAGATAAGAACGTGTTTGGCGTTGAACCATCAGACGCCATGAAGAAAGCTGCTCTTCAAAAAGGAGTACCAAATGTGTTTCATGATGGGGACTTTTTATCGTTTCCAGCGCCACCATTTGAGCCGGATACGATCGTCAGCTCATATGCTTTCCACCATTTAACGGACGAAGAAAAAAAACAAGCCATTCACACCTATGGCAACTTCCTTCACTCAGGTGGTAAAATAGTCTTTGCTGATACAATGTTTCAAAATCAAGCAGCACATCAAGCTGAAATCGACAAAGCCAAAGCCGCTGGATTCGACCAGCTTGCAGAGGATTTAGAAACGGAATACTATCCATCCATTGATGTGTTAAAGCAAATCTTCGAAGAAGAAGGTTTTAGCACATTCTTTCATCAAATGAATGATTTTGTTTGGATCGTAGAGGCGAAGAAAAGGGAATGAAAGGATGTTTTTGATTTGAAAATCGCAGTAATAGGTGCAATGGAAGAAGAAGTCACGATTTTAAGAGATCAACTAAAGAATGCAGCACAAGAAAACATCGCTGGGTGTGAATTTACAACAGGTGTTTATGAAGATAAAGAAGTGATTTTATTAAAATCAGGGATTGGAAAAGTGAATGCGGCGGTCAGCACAACACTTCTGCTTGACCGCTTTCAGCCAGATTATGTGATCAATACTGGATCTGCTGGCGGTTTCCATCACTCATTAAATGTAGGTGATATTGTCATATCTACAGATGTCAGACATCATGATGTAGATGTCACCATCTTTGATTACGAATACGGACAAGTGCCAGGATTGCCAGCTGCTTTTGTCGCAGATGAAAAGCTTGTGAAACTGGCAGAGGAATCTGCTTTAGAGATCGATCATATTCAAGTGGCAAAAGGAACGATTGCAACAGGAGATTCGTTTATGAATGATCCGAATCGAGTAGCGTTTGTGAGAGAGAAGTTTCCAGAGCTATATGCGGTGGAAATGGAGGCAGCGGCCGTTGCACAAGTATGCCAGCTCTTTGGAACGCCATTTGTTGTCGTTCGAGCGCTATCGGATATTGCGGGGAAAGAATCCAATATCTCCTTTGATCAATTTCTTGAGCAAGCAGCGATTCACTCAACAGACCTTGTCCTGCGTATGATAAAGCAAACACAATAAAAGAAGGGGTTTCCCCCTTCTTTTCCATGCAAAGGAAGGGAAACATATGGCTGTCATAAAGGATATTACAGAATTAATTGGTCACACACCACTTTTAAAGCTGTCAGGGATTGGCGTCCCGGCAGGTGTTGATGTGTATGCAAAGCTTGAAATGATGAATCCAGGTGGAAGTATTAAAGACCGATTAGGTGACATGCTGATTAGAGAAGCGTTGGCATCTGGCAAACTGCGGCTAGGCGGAACCATTATTGAAGCGACTGCTGGAAACACGGGAATCGGGCTGGCCCTCAGTGCAAGGAAGCATCAATTGCGCACCATTTTTTGTGTACCAGAACATTTTAGTCAAGAAAAACAACAACTGATGAAGGCGCTTGGTGCAGAGATTATTCATACACCAAGAAAAGAGGGCATGAAAGGTGCGATCGATCGAGCACTTGAACTAGAGGCCAGCCTTGACAATGCCTATTGCGTTTTACAATTTAAAAACCAAGTAAATCCATTGACTTACTACAGAACGCTCGGTCCAGAATTATGGTCTGACTTACAAGGGAACATAGATGTTTTCGTGGCAGGAGCGGGATCTGGAGGGACTTTTCAAGGATGTGCCGCCTATTTAAAAGAGCAACATAAGGCGTTAAAAACGGTTGTTGTGGAACCAGAAGGCTCGATTTTAAATGGAGGAAAGCCGGGCCCGCATAGAACGGAAGGAATTGGCCTTGAATTTATTCCAGATTATATGGAATCGTCTTTATTTGATGAGATTTACACCGTCAGTGATGATGATGCTTTTCGAATGGTGAAAGAAGCCGCTGAAAAAGAAGGCGTTCTGCTCGGAAGCTCTTCTGGCGCCGCGTTATTTGCCGCTTTAGAGGAAGCCAAAAAGGCAGCACCTGGCACAGTCATTGTCACCATTTTTCCTGACAGCAGTGAGCGGTATTTAAGTAAAGGAATTTATGAGGGAGGAAAATAGAATGAAACCAAAAACAATGATGATTCACAGCGGAACAACTGGTGATGAAAAAACAGGCGCCGTGTCTGTACCCATTTACCAAGTGAGCACCTATAAGCAGCCGAAAGCAGGCGAACATACAGGATATGAATATTCCAGAACAGCGAACCCAACAAGAACAGCACTGGAAACAGTCATAAGTGAACTTGAAGGAGGAGCAAACGGCTACGCATTCGGTTCCGGGATGGCTGCTATTACAGCAGTGATGATGCTGTTTAACAGCGGGGATCATATTGTTCTGACAGACGACGTGTACGGCGGGACCTACCGCGTGATCACGAAGGTGCTCAATCGTATTGGCATTGAGGCTACCTTTGTTGATACAAGTGATCCTGAAGCGGTGAAAAAAGCGATTTTACCTGAAACAAAAGCCGTTTACATTGAATCGCCGACTAATCCTTTACTCAAAATGACCGATCTAAAAGCCATCAGCCACATCACAAAAGAAGCCAACATTTTGATGATTGTGGATAATACATTTTTCACGCCGTATGTCCAAAAGCCAATTGAATATGGGGCTGACATTGTCCTGCACAGTGCCACAAAATATTTAGGCGGCCATAGTGATGTTGTGGGCGGACTTGTTGTGACAGCAACGAAAGAGCTTGGAGAAGAACTGCACTTTGTTCAAAACTCGACAGGTGGTATTCTTGGACCGCAGGATTCGTGGCTTCTCATGAGAGGGATGAAAACGCTTGGACTAAGAATGGAAGCACATCAACAAAATGCGCAGAAAATCGCCGAATTTTTAGAACAACATCCAGCGATCACACGTGTCTATTATCCAGGTCTGAGCACTCAGCCAGGTCATGAACTGGCGAAAGCACAAGCGACAGGCTTCGGCGGAATGATCTCTTTTGATATTGGAAAAGAAGAAAATGTCGATGTGTTTTTAAGCCAGCTTAAGCTGTTTACAATAGCAGAAAGCCTTGGAGCGGTTGAAAGCTTAATTTCTGTCCCTGCTCGAATGACCCATGCGTCCATTCCAAAAGATCGACGAGAAGAGCTTGGCATCACAGATGGTTTAATTCGTATTTCAGTCGGCATTGAAGATGTTGATGATTTACTGCATGATATCGAACAAGGGCTTGACGCACTAGCGAATGGATAGATTTACATGCTCCTCACTTTCTTTCACTATGTTAAGCTATGAATAGACATTGAATACGGGAAGGTGAAACAAGTGAAGAAAAAGTGGAGTGGTTTAGTGACAGATTACAAGCAGTACGCTTTTATTTTGCTTGCTGTCAGCACCTTTTTATATATTGGTACGATCTTACCTAACCAGCACATCGAAGCATCTCCAAAAATGCTGATGATGGCAGTAGATTGTATGTTCTTATTAGCAGCTTTTCTTTGTGTAAAACGTGCGATCTTTTTTCAAAAGAAACTACAAGAACTAGATGAAGATTAATTCGAAAAGTCTCCTCATGTGATGAGGGGGCTTTTTTATTGATTGGACAAACGGACAACAATGACTGTAGAAATTTAGTTAAAAACACAAAAAACACCTAAATGACTAAAAACAGGTTTACAAAATGGTGCTTGCTGGATATACTTACAAAGTAATTAAAAAATGTAAAGGAGGCTGAAGAATATGTTATTCGTATCTACTTGTGATCAATTCAACAAACAATTTCATCATGTCATCAGCCTGTGGAAGAGCTCGTGTCCTTCCTTTACCTATTACGGTGCACGCTTCAAAACTGTTTAAGTAAACGAGGATTTTTCACGCATCATCCATCGCAGGTTGAAAGACACTGTCTTTTGATCTGCATTTTTGTGTGCCCGCAGGTCAACTGATAAAGAAGATCTGCGGGCTATTTCGCGTGTTGCGAACTGAAGGGAGGTGAGCGTAGATGACAATCCATTTATTTTTTATTACATTGACGATTCAGCGTAAATACAAAGACATTGAAACCGTTCTTTATGAACAGCAAGTCGAAACTTTTTATGAAGAAATGAAGCAGAAACAACTAAAGTATATGAACTAAAAGGAAAAGAAAAAAGATGAAAAGGAGGAGATTGACATGTTTATGATGCTTGCAATGCTTGATTGTTATACAAGGGAGAAGGACCAGGTTTAGACACGCTCCACATTGATCACCTGCACATATGATAACCGTAAAAGGAGATTGTGAGGTGATCAATGAATGTCGATGTCACCATATATGAGGTTTCCGTCAGTGGGGCACGGGTATGCGTCCATTCCGCATTCCTTAAAGCACGGGTACGGCAATCCATACCGAATGCAAAGAGAGCAACAAGAAATGCTCAGACGCTATATGTACAATTACCATTATCCAACTTATTGGTATTAAAGAAAAGGAGCAGGAAACGTCATTGTTTCCTGCTCCTTTTACATTAGCAAATCCAGCTTGCACCGATGATGATCAACAAAATGAAGAGTACAACAAGCAATGCGAATCCGCCTGCAAAACCGCCACCGTAGCCACCGCAGTTGCCTCCAGAATAACCGCCAAAGCCCATAATCTAGCACCACCTTTATCTAATCAAGATACATTCATAAAATATGCAGCTCATGCAGAAAACGAAATCAATCTTTGCACAATTAATGAAAACGCCTATTCCATCAAATATTTTTTAAGTCATGCGAAACATTTTCTGAAAAGGTGCCGTCTAATAAAGGACAAATAAATTAGGACTAGGTCTTAACTTTTGTTAGGTGAGAACCGATATGAAAAGTAAGAAAATTCGTAAATAGTTTTATTTACTGGTGTAAAGCAGGTGTTAACATTGATTCAAAGCTGGATTGGAAAACAAATGAGAGAACCAAAAGGCTTGTTCTCAAAATGGGTTGCCCGCTATATGGAAAAAAATCATCATAATATCAATCAATGGACGATTCAACTCTTAAATATACAAGAAAATGACCGAATTTTAGAAATCGGTACCGGAAGAGGCATGACATTATCAAAAGTAGCAGAAAAACTCGACCGAGGAAAAGTGTACGGAGTGGACGCCTCTCGTCATATGATCAAATATGCAAAAAGAAAAAATAAGAAGCTTGTGGAACAGGACAAAGCCGTCATTACTTTTGGTAAGGCTGAGCATTTACCTTTTGAAGACAGATCATTCAATAAATTATTTACGGTGCAGACCATTTATTACTTGCCGGATATCGAACAGGTGATGAAGGAAGTGTACCGCGTCCTTCAAGTGGATGGAGAAGTATTCTTATCTTTTCAAAAACAGGAGCTGATGAAGGAACAAAAACGGTCACAGTCTTTATCATCGTACAGTGAACAAGAGATCAGCCGCCTATTTTCAGCGTATCATTTTAGAGACGTCTCGGTTTATCACTATGATACATACATCTGTATCAAAGCCTTAAAATGATGAAAATATTTCCCAGGTAATGAACAAGCACTCAAAAAAGAGGCTCTTCGTCAGAGGAGCCTCTTTGCGTGTGAAGGCGACAGTGTCAACAAATAAAGGCTCTTCATGAGAAGAGCCTGAGCCTTTTGCATTCATTTCATATATAGGGGCCAGCCAGGTGTGTAAGGAATGATAGTATATATAAGGAATTTGTTTGTCGATTAAGGATACCTGTCTGGCTTATTCCTTATATCGACACCGTTCTGCAAAAGTTTAGCTATTTTTTCAATATTTTCTTTTTTATTTGACTGGAAGATACATCTTTCTCTCCCTGATAGACATTTGGTTCTTTCTTTTTGAGTCAATGTGCGGTTTGAAGAAGGGAATTGCTCGAGAAATAGAGAAAATTGTAGAGGCTTCATTTTTAAACAAAAAGGGAGGAATGGAAACATGTCGGGAAACAAAGGTGTCGTTTATAAAGGGGCAGGAAATGTAGCAGTTGAGGATATTGGATACCCTGATTTGGTCTTAAAGGATGGCCCGGGTGTACCTAAAGCCAATGTTGGGCGCAAATGTGAGCATGGCGTCATTTTAAAAGTGGTGACGACTAACATTTGCGGAAGTGACCAGCACATGGTGAGAGGGCGTACCACTGCGCCTGAGGGACTTGTCCTTGGTCATGAAATTACAGGTGAAGTCGTTGAGGTTGGACGAGATGTGGAGTTTATTCAAAAAGGTGATCTCGTGTCAGTTCCGTTTAATATTGCTTGCGGACGCTGCGTCATGTGTAAGGAACAAAAAACCCATGTGTGCTTAAATGTAAACCCGGATCGTCCTGGCTCCGCCTATGGATATGTGGATATGGGCGGCTGGGTTGGCGGTCAATCCGAGTACGTCATGGTTCCATATGCAGATTTCCAGCTGCTCAAATTCCCGGACAAAGATCAGGCAATGGAAAAAATACTGGATTTGACGATGCTTTCTGATATTTTCCCGACAGGTTTTCATGGTGCTTATACGGCTGGAGTAAAGCCGGGCTCTACCGTATATATTGCTGGTGCAGGGCCAGTAGGTCTTGCAGCAGCACATTCCGCTCAGCTCCTTGGCGCCTCTGCTGTGATCGTTGGCGATCTGAATGAGCAAAGGCTGGAGCAGGCCAGAAGCTTTGGCTGCGAGACGATCAATTTACGAAAGCATGATCGAATCGCCGAACAAATCACGAATATTTTAGGAGAGCCAGAAGTCGACTGTGCCGTCGATTGTGTCGGCTTTGAAGCTTCAGGTCATGGAGATCAGGGAGAAGCACCTGCGACCGTTTTAAATACCATTATGGATATTACAAAAGTTGGCGGTAAACTTGGAATCCCAGGGCTTTACGTCACAGAAGATCCAGGTGCAGTGGATGAGGATGCAAAAGTCGGTTCTCTTAAAGTACGAATTGGACTTGGCTGGGCCAAAGCGCATACCTTTGTGACAGGCCAAACCCCTGTCATGCAATATCACCGCAGTCTCATGAAATCCATTTTAAGCGGAAGGGCACAAATCGCCAAAGCCGTCAATGCAACCGTCATTAACCTTGATCAAGCCCCTAAAGGATATAGTGATTTTGATTCGGGTGTGGCAAAGAAATTTGTGATTGACCCGCATGGGATGGTTTCAAAATAGTGATCCATTTAAAATAAGCTGGAGAAAAACTTACAGGAGAGCAGATCCTGTAAGTTTTTTTGTGTTTTCAAATTTAAACAGACCTGTACTATTCTCCTGCATTTTGTAACATGTTAAAATGAATGAATTGGAAATATTACTCTTTAGTTGAAGGTCATACCATATATTCCGCTTGACTATAGGAAGAATAGGGGAGAGAAATCGATTGCTTATAGTAAATGACATCAAAAAAAATTATGAGGATAAACAGGTACTAAAAGGGGTGTCCTTTCAGTTAAAAAAAGGAGAATCATTTGGGTTATTAGGACCAAATGGTGCAGGGAAATCTACATTAATTGGCATTATGACAGGGCTTATTCGTGCAGCAAGCGGCACTGTGACGATTGGAGGTAAAGATTTAAACAAAGAAACAAAACATGCGCAGCAATTGATTGGCATTGTTCCGCAAGAGATCGCTTTATATTTACATTTGTCAGCAAAGGAAAATTTAATGTTTTGGGGGAGAATGTACGGTCTTAAAGGAAAGAAGTTAAAAAGCAGAGTACAAGAAACGCTTGAGTTAATCGGTCTTGAAGATAGAGCAAATGATAAAGTGAAAGTATTCTCAGGAGGGATGAAAAGAAGAGTGAATATCGGATGTGCCATTTTGCACCGCCCGAAACTATTAATCATGGATGAGCCCACTGTAGGCATAGATCCCCAATCTAGAAATCATATACTAGAAACAGTCAAAACGCTAAATAGTGAAGGAATGACAATGATTTATACTAGTCATTACATGGAGGAAGTCGAATATTTATGCGAAAGAATGGCCATTATGGATCATGGCTCTATCATTGCTATGGGGGATCAACGTGAATTAAGTGAACTTGTCGAAAATCAAAGAGAGATTATTTTCACCATCAAATGTGAACATGGACAAAACGAAATAGATCGAGTGCGTCAATACATACATGAATATGACCCGATAAAGGAAATTGTGGTTCAAGGAAACCAAATCAAATTATTTGATGAACACCCTCAGCAATTACTAAGTTGGCTCATCCAAGGTGTGACCGCATTAAATGTTCAAATTATTTCAGCAGAAATCGTAGAACCGAATCTAGAAAATATATTCTTGTATTTAACAGGTAAGAAATTACGAGACTAGAGCGAATAGAGGTGAGCGCATGAGCATTTGGATTGTACTGAAAGATCTATTATTGTTTTTTAGAGATAAAAAAAGCTTTTTTACGCTTTTTTTTATGCCTATCATTTTGATCGCCATATTAGGTGCAGCATTTGGAGATCATATGAAGAAAGATCGTGAGGTCAGTATCAACTCATTTCGTGTAGGGATAACAGATCAAGATAAGTCCGCTACAAGTAAAATGTTTCTATCGACGTTGTCTAAAAGTGAGCTTAATGAAATCATTGATGTAACGTTACTGTCGAAAGATCAACTAGAGAAAGATTTGAATAGTAGAGTTATCAAAATGGGTATAATCATCAAACCGAATTTTGAAAAAAGCTTATTACATCATGACAATATAAAATTAAATATTTTAAAAGGACCAAATTCAAGATTACAGGAAATGGTTCTAGAAAATTTGGTTCTACAATTCTCTCAAAATTATCATATGAATCGTATTCTGATGCCATTGAATCAAGGGAAAGAAATGGAGATCGTTTCTGATCAACTGAAAAAAGAACTGGTGAACGAGAGAAATGTTCATATAAACAAGCAGCCGATTACGTCCTTCCAATACTATGCAGGTGGGATGGGTGTACTTTTTTTATTAATGACTGTTGTTTTCTTAGTTGGCAGTATGATAGAGGAAAAAGAGGAAGATGTTTATAAAAGGCTGATTGTATCAAAATTAAGCAATACTAGTTATATCGTTGGAAAGTTATTGGGTATTCTTTTAATGAGTATGATTCAACTTGCAATCATTATTTTATTTACTAGTGTTGTCTTTAAGGTGAACTGGGGAGAGCCTTTTATCGTTATCATGATTGGATGTAGCTTTATATTAAATGCTGCCGGTTTCGGTGTACTGATAGGTTCTTTTATCAAAAAAGAAAAAACATTTAACAGTGTGGGGATTTTAGGGACTCAAGTATTAGCTGCTTTAGGTGGAAGTATGGTGCCCTTATACTTATTTCCACAATGGTTGATCAATATCAGCTGTTTTTTACCTAATTCCCTTGCTCTTCAAATGTTTTTGAAAAGTATGGCAGGTGCTGATTTTAGTGAAATTCTAAACGGATTTTTGCTTAGCTGTGGGATGGGACTAGCTTTCTTCATCATTGCTTTACTAAGAATGTCTTTTGAAAGGAAGCATCGTCATGCATAAAATGTTAGCCATTATTTCTCTAAAGTTAAAAGAAACGTTAAAGTCCCCATTGACCCTCATTTTTTTATTTGCAATGCCAATCGTCTTTAGTTTTATCTTTGGAAGTACGGCATCTGATACAAAGAAACCTACAGTTGCTTTTATACAAGAGCCCAGTCAAGGTGAACTGAATCAAGAAATTTTTCGAATGCTCGAAAAGAACACCAAATTTCTTTGGGTAAAGGCGACTGAAAGCGAAGCAAAAGAATTATTATCCGATGAAAAGGCAGTTGCGTCTATTACAGTCACGAATCAATTAAAGTCCCATTTAAAAGAAAATAAAGAGATTTTTGATGTGACGGTTTATAAGAAAACAGAGGAATATGCGATCTTAGCTCCCTATTTAAAAGAGACGGCGGCCATCATTTATCAGATCAATCAAGGTGTGAAAGAGCAGAATAGCGTTTCTCTTATCAATGCACTGAAAAAATTAAACGAATCTGGCACCATTTCATTGGATGAAGACAATCTAGATGGTCAAGCAAGTCAGCAACCAAATTTAATACCACTTGGTTTTACGATCATGTTTATGATGTTTGTGATCTCAAGCTCGGTGTCGTCTATTCATTTGGAATATAAAGATTATACATGGCAAAGATTGCTTTCGAGTCCTATCCATAAAATAAATGTGTTACTGGGATATTTCATTGCTTATTTCCTTCTTGGTTGGATACAATTAGGCGTTTTATTGACCGTCTTATCTGTGTTCTTCAATGTGTACTTAGGCAACCTCATTCTCATTATCTTGTTTGGATCATTCGTTATTGGACTGGTAGTGAGTTTAGGTTTTATGATTGCCACTTTATCTCATACAAAAAAACAAGCTGAAATCTTTAGTGCAATTATCATTGTAGGAACATGCATGTTAGGTGGTATTTATTGGCCTTTGGATATTGTTCCAGACATCATGAAGAAGATCTCAATGGCCATTCCACAAACATGGATGATGTCTGGTTTTGGTGAAATCATGAGCGGCACTGTCAATCATTCAATCTTATTACTAGACACGACGGTTTTAGTTGCTTTTACGATTGTTTTTATGATCATTGGTTTGAAAAGTATCAGGTCATATTGATCACTTTGTTTCATTTCCATTTGCCGTATACAAAACCCTCAATACTCGCTTGCTATAGGGGGTTTTTGTATACATGTGATCACATCAAAATGGTATGATAGACGACAACATCTCATATAGAAAGGACTTGTAAACGATGAGCTTTCAGCATAAAACAGTCATTGTCACAGGCGCAGCAAATGGAATTGGTAAATCGATCGCGTATGGCTATGCAAAAGAAGGGGCACGTGTTGTGCTTGCGGATATTGATGAAGAGAAAGGCAAGCGCTTGGAAGAGCAGCTAAGGAAGGAGTCCTTTGAAGCCTGTTTTCAAAAAACGGATGTGAAACAAGAAAGGGATATTCAAAGCTTAATGTCGTTTGCCGTGGAACGTTACAAAACAATTGATATTCTGATCAATAATGCTGGCGTCATGTGTACAAAATCCCCTTATGAACTAACAGTCGATGAGTTTGATCATGTGTTACATACGAACCTAAGAGGTGCTTTTTTGTGTGCAAGAGAAGCGGCACGTTATATAAAAGAAAATCAAAAAGGCGGTTCCGTTGTCAACATTTCATCCACTCGTGCCACCATGTCAGAACCTGATACAGAAGCGTATGCTGCTTCAAAAGGCGGGATATCAGCGCTTACTCATGCTTTGGCTGCTTCCTTTAGTCAGGATCACATTATGGTCAATAGCATTTCCCCTGGATGGATTGAAACGAAGGATGAGAAAAGTCTTCGAGAGATCGACCATCAGCAGCACCTTTCCAATCGAGTCGGAACGCCAAGGGATATTGTCAAAGCTTGTTTTTACTTAACAGATGAAGACAATCAATTTGTGACGGGGACAGACTTAGTCGTTGATGGCGGCATGACAAGAAAGATGATCTATGTGGATTGAATATAAAAAAACATTGACGCTTTGCTCGAGCCGCAGTACAATATGTAACAATTCAGCTGAAGATCGTGTGAAACATACAAAGCGTAAATAGAGAAGAGTACATAATCGCTGCCTCACACAGAGAACTCCGTTGAGCTGAGAAGGAGCTGGGAAGCGTTATGGAACCAAGCCTCTTAGCTCTGCACCGGATTCTATATGATGGTGGTGCAGCGATATTCTCACGTTACAGAGAAGGGTTAATGATGACCTGCTAAGGTTCATCTGGCAACAGGTGAATGAACTGAGGTGGCAACGCGGAGTAAATCCCGTCCTCAAGACAGAAATGTCTTGGGGGCGGGATTTTTTTATGGACAAATAGGAGGAAAAGCTATGAAAAAACATTGGCGGGATATGAGTTTGCTGCTTGGAGCCATCGGAATTGCGAACATAGGAGAATGGATTTATATGATTGCTCTCCATCTGCTCATTTTTCAAGAAACTGGCTCTGTGTTTGCTGTAACGGCTGTCTATATGCTAAGACCGGCTGCGGCTCTTTTGACAAACAGCTGGTCTGGCAGTTTGATTGACAGGTTGAATCAGCGGAAAGTGATGATCAGCTTAGATATCAGCCGGGCTGTCTTGATCGCATGTATACCCTTTACGTTATTTTCAGGACATCTGCTTATCCTGTATGTAATCGTGTTTCTCATTCAAATGGCACAAGCGATGTTTCATCCAGCGTCGATGGTGTATATGACAGGACTAATCCCGGCGGATAACCGAAAACGGTTTAATGCCATTCGCTCTTTGTTACAATCCGGTGGATTTTTACTTGGGCCCGCAGCAGCAGGTGTGCTTTTTCTCATCGGGACTCCTGTTCTTTCAATTTATGTAAATGCAATCTGCCTGTTGATATCTGCTCTGTTAACGATGTGTTTACCGAATTTGCTCAAAACAGATGCTGCCCAAAAGCGGTTTTCCCTTTCAATGTTAAAAGAGGATGCAAAGCTTGTTCTGCGATTTAGTCTGACGTCACGCCAGATCATGGCGGTATATTTATTATTTAGTGCGGCGATATCGGTCCTTCCTACGGCCATAGACTCACTTGAAACAGCCTTTGCAAAAGAAGTATTGATGCTGACTGATACACAATATGGCCTTCTTGTCAGTATAGCTGGAGCGGGTATCATCGCAGGAGCAAGTCTTAATTCGGTCATTGTCGAAAGGCTGTCAGTTTCGCTGATGCTTGGAATCGGCAGTTTGTTTGTGGCGTTTGGCTATCTTATTTATGCATTTTCCAGCAGCCTAGTTGCAGCTGCCGGTGGATTTTTTATATTAGCCTTTTTTTTAGCATTTGCGAACACAGGCTTTATGACGTTCTATCAAACGAATATTCCTGTAGAGGTGATGGGGAGGGTAGCCAGCTTTTATGCTTTGGTTGAAGCCATTCTGACGATGACCATGACAGGAATATTCGGCGGACTCGCTCATATTTTATCGATCAGAATCTCCGTCATCATTGGGTGTATATGTATGCTTCTTATCTGTCTATTGTTATGTTTTGTCATCTTTCGTCCATTGACTGTCAACAAAATAGTGCGTCGTACTTAGAAAATTAAAAAAATTATGTTATCATTATTTAAGTAAGTTAATTAAATTGATGAGAAAAGGAGTCTTACAAATGAAAGCACTACGCTGGCACGACCAAAAGGACATTCGACTAGAGGAAATTGACGAACCAACAGTTGCTCCAGGAAAAGTGAAACTTAAAGTAAAATGGTGCGGCATTTGTGGTAGTGATTTACATGAATATCTAGGAGGACCTATCTTCATTCCAGTGAATGAACCTCATCCACTGACAAAAGAAAAAGCACCCGTTACACTGGGACATGAATTTTCTGGTGAGGTTGTTGAGGTAGGAGAAGGTGTGAGCCATTATAAAGTAGGCGATCGAGTGGTTGTAGAGCCTATTTTTGCGACTCACGGGCACCAAGGTGCTTACAACTTAGATGAAAACATGGGCTTCTTAGGACTTGCCGGAGGCGGCGGTGGCTTTTCTGAATATGTATCAGTCGATGAAGAATTACTTCATTTATTACCAGACGAAATATCATATGAGCAAGGCGCGCTTGTAGAGCCTTCTGCAGTTGCTTTATATGCTGTTCGTTCTAGTAAAGTACAAGCTGGAGATACAGCGGCTGTGTTTGGCTGCGGACCAATTGGCTTACTTGTCATTGAAGCTTTAAAAGCAGCTGGCGCTACAGATATTTACGCAGTTGAATTATCAAAAGAACGCCAAGAAAAAGCAAAAGAGCTTGGAGCTATCATTGTTGATCCTTCTCAGTATGAAGATGTTGTTCAAGAAATCGCACGCCGTACAAACGGCGGGGTCGATGTTTCTTTTGAAGTGACAGGTGTACCTGTTGTATTGAAGCAAGCAATCCAATCAACTAGAATTTCAGGTGAAACTGTCATTGTAAGCATTTGGGAAAAAGGCGCAGAAATTCTGCCGAACGACATTGTCATTAAAGAACGTACAATCAAAGGGATTATCGGCTACAGAGACGTATTCCCATCTGTATTAAACTTAATGAGAAAAGGCTATTTCTCCGCAGATACACTCGTCACGAAAAAAATCAAGCTGGACGATGTGATCGAGGATGGCTTCCATGCATTAATCAATGAAAAAGATCAAGTGAAAATTTTAGTCAGTGCTGAATCATAAGACACCGAAGGGAATGGCATAAGCTATTCTCTTTTTTCGTATGTCCGTTTTCATAAAAAGGAATACATTTGAATAGTGATAATTGAAAAGATGTTTATAAATAAGGGAGATGACATCATGTTTTATCACATCAAAGAACTGCAATATGAAGCAAAGCCCTCTAAGCCTGATCCACTTTATGCGAAAAAATTGCAAGAGGTATTAGGCGGTCAATATGGAGAGATCAGCGTGATGATGCAATATTTATTTCAAGGCTTTAATTGCCGAGCGGATCAAAAATATAGAGACTTATTGTTTGACATTGGAACAGAGGAAATTGGTCATGTCGAGATGCTGGCGACGATGATTGCACGATTACTTGATAAAGCACCGGTCAAAGAACAAGAACAGGCGTATCAAAGTGATCCAGCACTTGCAGCTGTCATGGGAGGGATGAACCCTCAACATGCAATTGTTGCAGGCTTAGGGGCAATGGCAGCGGATAGTCAAGGATATCCGTGGAATGCAAAATATATCATTGCAAGCGGAAATTTAATGGCTGATTTCCGGGCGAATTTGAATGCAGAGTCACAAGGGAGACTTCAAGTCACAAGGCTATATGAAATGACCGATGACCAAGGGGTCAAGGATATGCTCTCCTTTCTCATTGCTCGTGATACATATCATCAAAATATGTGGATTGCGGCAATTAAAGAATTAGAGGAAAGAGAAGGCGATGTTGTTGTACCAACCACCTTCCCGCGCTCACTAGAAAAACAGCAAGTATCCTATGATCTGTTTAACTTCTCAAGAGGGGAAGAAAGCAAGGAAGGCAGATGGGCACATGGCCGAAGCATGGATGGAAAGGGAGAGTTCAGATATATTTCTGCACCTGTCGTGTTCGGCTCTGCACCAAAGCTGAAACCAGCACCAAAGGAACTGTTTAACACACCAAAAAAAGGTGAGTAAATGAATGAGAAAAGTCGATCAGATGCTCGTGCCTGTTCGACTTTTTTATCGTCAAAGAGATCTTCCGCACGCTCACTCGTTTTTTCTCAGACAGCAAAAGCGAGCATGCGTCTGCCATCTTTGAAGGGTTAGTAGCTGCGATGATAGGAGGAGCACGTTCTTTTGACATATGTACTGACTATTGATAAAATTTAACACATTAAATCCTATAAGCAAAGTATGTTTTATTGATGTGAAAATAAGCATGTCATAGATAGAGAGAAACAGAGGAGATGGAATGTTTTGTCTAAAGCATTATTTGTTGATACAGACTTTCAAAAAACATGGCTCAATCAATTGGAATCACTTCGTCAATCGATAGAACAAACTGCAAAAGAACACGATGAAGGTGCTCATTTCCCCAAAAAGAATATCGAAGCCTTAGTGGAAATGGGGTATACGACCTTGTCTCTGCCTGCTGAATATGGGGGCGGAGGTCAATCTGTGACGGATATGGTTCTGTTTCAAGAGACGCTCGGAAGCATGGATGGAGCAACTGCCTTATCAATCGGCTGGCACCAAGGGGTTGTAGGCGAAATTTATGAAAAGAAACAATGGAATGAAAAGCAGCTGCAATTCTTTGCTGAAGAAGTGAAGAAGGGTGCCCTTGTCAACCGGGCTGTGAGCGAGACGCAGACAGGCAGTCCAACAAGAGGGGGCAAACCCGGGACAACAGCGACTAGATCAGGTGATAAATGGGTGATCGATGGCCGTAAAATTTTCACAACGATGTCACCAGCCCTCACATACTTTTTAGTTGGCGTGTGGATCGAAGAAAAAGAAGCGCTCGGCTTCTTTTTAATTCATCGTGATACAAAAGGTGTTTCTATAGAAGAAACGTGGGATGTTGTTGGCATGAGAGGAACAGAAAGCCATGATTTGATTTTGGATCAGGTTGAAGTCTCAGATGACATGCTCGTTGAAGTGCAAAAAAGGCCTCGAGGCGGTACGTTAAATCCTTGGATTGCACATATCCCTTCCTGTTATTTAGGGATTGCGCAAGCGGCAAGAGACTATGCTGTTCAGTACGCCATCACACATTCACCTAACAGCATCAGCGGGACGATTAGTGAGCTGCCGAATGTCCAACATCTGATTGGTAATATCGACTTACTGTTAAAGCAAGCGCGTCACGTCATCTATTCAACGACTAAATTGTATGAGCAGCCCGAGAAAAGAGAGCTATTATCCAATGAGTTCGGCGCTGTGAAGCATACAGTCGTCAATCATAGTCTGCAAATTGTCGATAAAGCCATGCGGTTAGTCGGCGCAAAAAGCTTAAGCCTTGGTTGTCCGCTTCAGCGTTACTATCGAGACATTCGTGCTGGACTTCATAACCCGCCAATGGACGATATGACGATTTCAAAAATAGCGAAGAAGGCCATTGAAGAGAAAAAAGCTAACGTGCATTAAAACGGAAAGCCGGTTGAAAGCGACTTTTTTTGTTGAAAAAAAGAGGACGAGCGGCTCTTATTTATCGTGGCTCACCATGCTACAATCGATTCAAATCATGAGAAAAGAGGCGAGTGTGTTGAAGAAAAGGCACATGAAATGGTTATTTTCCGGGGTGATGCTTGTGGCGCTATGTATCAGCCAGCCTTCTTCAAGTGAGGGAACATCTCCACAATGGTCAGTAGATGACATGATGAAAGACCGAGAAGGAACATTTGTGATTCAAGATGTAAAAGAAAAGTCGCCCTGGGTGTATAACAAAAAAAGAGCGAAAGAGCGCTTTGCGCCTCAATCGACATTTAAGGTGGCAAATGCCTTAATCGGACTTCAAACAGGCGCAGTAAGAGATGAATACGACATCAAATATTGGGATGGAGTGAAAAGAGAGATTGATCAATGGAATCGAGATCATACCCTCGGTTCTGGGATGAGATATTCAGTCGTCTGGTACTATCAAGCCATGGCGCGTGACATCGGGATGGAGCAAATGAATAAGTGGATCAAGACGATCCATTACGGGAATGAAGACTTATCTGGTGGAATCGATCAATTTTGGTTAAGCAGTACTTTACGTATTTCTCCAATAGAACAAGTCCGTTTCCTAAAACAGCTATATGAAGAGAGTCTCCCATTTGACCTAAACGTCATGAGAACCGTCAAACGAATGATGATTCAAGAAGAAGAGAAACACGCCACCCTATACGGAAAAACAGGCTCCGGCTCAGGCATCGGCTGGTATGTAGGTTTCATCAAGCATAAAAACAAAACCTACATCTTTGCCACAAATATAGAAGGTACAGGAACAGAAGCGAAAGACATGACCTATCGTATATTGAAGAAATATCATTTAATTGAAGCATCCGTTTAGGGTGCTTTTTTTATTCGTCCTATATGTTTATCTTCACAACTGAGGTTTTGATAAATCAAAAAATATTATGAATAAGAGAATAGATAATGATCGTTGAATAAAGAATTGTCATATAAATAAGCGAATAGCCAAACATGAATGTTGCCCACTTCTCGGAGTTCATCCGCTTGTAACCGAAAATACTTAAACATATCCATATAAGACCTAGAAGAAGTGACACAAACATAAGCCCAATGCTTAAAGAATAGAAAAGAAAACTGCTTAATGTGATCGCTATAATATAAAGATTCGTTTGTAAGTATGTTCTTTTCATTCCTTTTACAACAGGTAACATAGGAATGTTTGCAGCTTGGTATTCATTGTACTTTCTAATGGCTATTGAATAAAAATGCGGCATCTGCCAAATAATTGTAATGACAAACAACCCAATAATAGCAGGGTGTGTGATGTCTGGAAAAATAGCTGCCCATCCAATAAGGGGTGGCATTGCTCCAGAAATGCTGCCAATTTCCGTATTGTAAATGGTTCTTCTTTTACTCCATATTGTATAAGGAAAAATATAAAAAAATAAACCTATGAATCCTAGAGTAGCTGCTAGATAGGTTGTAAATGCTAAAAAGAACATTCCTATAATAGACATCATGATGCTAAGTCCCAGAACTGTTTTAGGATTGACTTCTCCTGTTACAGTAGGCCTATTTTTTGTTCTATTCATAACGAAATCTATGTCTCTATCATAGACATTATTTAAAGCGCCAGCAGCGCCTATCAATAAAATAGAGCCGACAAAAGCAAATAATATCTCAATAGATTTATCGATGATTTCAATTTGATATGTATATAATGCCAAGGTTAATCCAGCAAACATTGGGATCAAATTTGATTTAATAATTCCTGATTTAACTGTTTGAGCGATGATATCAGTTTTCCTTTTGTGAACTTTTTTCCCCATCTTTCTCATTGTCTTTCCCCTTTTCATTAGCAAGAATGCTGTACTTTAATAAACATACCTTGTGAAATTTACATACTAATTGGTATATTAATTCTATATGGTATGATTGTCAATAAAAGGAGGATGAGGAATGATTAGACAAAGGAAAACGCAAAAGGAAAGGAAAGAAGAAACAAGGAAATTACTTTTAAAGTCTGCTGTTGAGAATTTCGCCAAGTATGGTTTTCATGGGGTCTCAATTGATAAAATGACAGAACATGCGGGATTTAGCAAAGGGGCCTTTTATGCACATTTTTATTCTAAGGAAGAAATTTTTTTAGCTCTATTGGAGGAACAAATGCAATTACATGTAGAAAAAATCAATGCTTTCTTAGCTGATAAGCCTTCTCTTTTACACTTTCCAGAAAAAATGAATCAATACTCTATTTATAGTCGCGAAGCAAATCGGACGTGGAGTCTTTTAAATATGGAATTTCTTCTATATGCAATGAGAAATGAAGAAGTACGATATAAATGGTCAGATATGATCCTCCAATCGGTCAAACAAATAGCCCAATCCATTGAAAAGTTGATAAAGAAAGAGAATGTTACATGTACCCTTTCATCTGAAGAAATGGCATGGACGATCCTTTCATTGGAAAATGGAATGACCATATTCCATTATATTAGCCAAGATCATATACCTCTTGATTTATTAGAAAAATCTCTAAAGAAAATACTTTCACCTCAATAAAAAATCTTAGTTATTTTTGATAAAATATGACAAAAACAATTGTATCGTTATTGGACATGAAAAATGAGACGTTCCAACAAAAGTAAACCCATATCGCTATGCCGGTTACCGCTTCGACGAAGAAACAGGACTTTACTATTTAATCGCCCGCTACTATGAACCGAAAAATGGCATATTCCTATCACTTGATCCAGACCCAGGAAGCGATGGAGATTCACTAGATCAAAACGGATATACCTATGGAAACAACAACCCAGTCATGAATGTGGACCCGGATGGTCATTGGGTATGGTTAGTTGTTAATGCAGGCTTTGCGGTATATGATGGATACAAAGCTTATAAATCAGGCAAGGGCTGGAAAGGCGTAGCGGTTGCAGCCGCATCAGGATTTGTAGGTGGTGGAAAGTTAAAGGCTGCGAAAAAGGTATTTAGTGTTGGGAAGAAGTCTTATAAACTTTCAAGGAAGAAAAAAGGTGGAAAATATAGAGGTAATATAAGAACTAAAAAGAGGTTTGTACCAGACAGCTATTGGAGTAGAAAAGCCTCTTTTGTAGGGAAGCCAAATAGTCGAGTCACTCACTATCGATTAACCGAAGGTAGAAAGGAGAAATCGACTGTAATATATGATAAGTTCGGCCGTAAGAAATATCGAGTCGATCACTCTGATCATGGAATGCCAAAAACCCATTCAAAACCACATCTTCATGAATTTATTTATAAAAAGGGCTATGGAGATAGAGGTAAGAAAAAAACATATCATTTTTGGAGGTGAATGAAATGGATTGGTATATAGATAGTAAAATTCAAAAATTTATAAGAGATTTTGATGTAATCCATTTAATGCAATTGAACGAATTTCGTTATTACAAAGATTATAATGAAGCCTATGAAAAAATAAAGTCAATTGAATTAAACATACCGTATAAAAACTCAAAAGAAAATTTTGAAATACATCTAAAGTTTATAAATGTTAAATCTATTGAAATAAAAGATTTAGACTTTCATGAAGAATCGATATTAAGTTTTAACATATCAAAACTTAACAAAGGTTGGGAAAGATTAAACTATTTAGTTGAAGATTTCGAAGAACAGACCTTTAAATTCTATTGTGAAGATTATAAAGTTCTTAGTGTCTTAAAAGTGTGAAGTATTAGTACTGTGCAACTAAAAGATTAGGGAATTATGTCCCCCTTACTTAAGTAAGAGGGACTTTAATATATAAACATTTTCTGATCAAATTTTAAAACAGCACCAAAGTATTTCTTGTTCGAAGAATTTCATTGGTTATTATCGCTGACAGTTTGTGGGGTGTTAAGAAATCTAGCTTTAAATCATGAAGATGAATATATATTAATGGCGTATTAGATTGGATTTCAGTTGTATTTCCGAATCAAAAACTTCCTGACGATTTTAAAAAGGAACTCATTCGAAATTAGAAAAACTAGATAATGAATTTTATATATATTTACATCGTTCTGTATATTTGAAGATTAGATTTCATTCAATGTAAATGTAAACACGAACACTGACTGGAAATTATGGTCAGATTTTGATACTGTAGAATATTTTTAGTTTCGTCTGATGTTTTAAATTGATGAGGTGGAGCAATTAATGAGAATCGTATTAGCAAAAGAAAAAGATTTATTCGAAGCAAATGATTTAATAAAGAAAATCAATTTAAACGTAGAAGAGTATAATTGGGTCATAAGTGATGTGACACTCACAATGCTTCATGATCGAAGAAATCAATTCCATTCAGAAGTAATGCCGGATTATACGGATTTTTTATTTCTGAAGGGTGAACATTTCAAAAAATTCTTAAATGACTATTCTTATTCATTTATTTTCGCTGTTTTGACCGCATTGCCTCGTCATGTACATCATTTGAATATCAGTTCAATACCTCAAATTGAAGATAATGAACTATATTGGAACGTGAAATATACACCCGTTATTCCTCAAGCCGTTTTTGAAATCGGATTTTTTGATTCGACAGATGTTATTTTTACAGGAGATCAGAAAATCTTAAGCGAATTTCGAAAAAAAGCGGACTTTATTTCATTTGAAGAATATTTACAAACTTCGTGACATGATAAGAAATAGGAGAATACGTTAGGAGAGTGAATGAGATGTTTAGTAGTTTAGAAAGATGGATCGAATGCAGTTATTTAACATAAATGGGATGTTACTCGCAATAGAATCGAAAAAAGTATGTTTCGACTCACAGGAATTTATTTGCAGTGAATAGAAAAATCTCATTAAAGTCTAAATAAGATTTTAAAAACATTGAGAGAAAGGGTAAAGGTCCATGAACATCAGCCAAGATAAACAAGGCTTAATCAATGATTTGAAACAGCGTTATCAATACTTATTTCATTCCGCTTATCCAGATGATATCGTCTCTTTTGAGGAGGAAACCGGTATGTGCTCCGGAGATTTTTATATATTTTTTGCACTTGTTGCAGGCAGCTTGAGTTATGTGATCGATCATAAACGAATACCGAAAAAACAGTTAAACGTGCTGCTTCAGTCATTTGAAGAGCGATACCCTCAAATCAAATCGTTTCAACATATTCTTGAATCGTATCCTTTATTGCATGACTATATCCAGTACCATGAAGAAACAAGAAAACGAATCATTGCACTTATACAATAACCTCTTGGAGGACAAATTATGGCATGGTTTTTAGATGAAAAAATCCAGAATCAAATTCCTGATTTCGATGTCATCCATCTAAACCAAATCAATGAATTTCACTACTTTAAAGAGTATAATGAACATTACGACTTGATCAATTGTATTGCCCTGCACATCCCATACGAATCTGCGACCCATCAAGCAGACATCCATCTAAAATTCACCAATGTATCTTCTGTTCAAATCAAAGATTTGGATTTAACAAATGATTCTAGTCTCTTTTTGAACATTCAGCCTTTGGATAGAGACTGGGAAAACATCAATTATTTCATAGAAGATTTTGAAGAACAGTCTTTTTCTTTTTATTGTCAAATGATTCAAGTCATACAGTGATATCGAATGAGTCGTGCTAGTTTATCAGCATATTCACTAATCATGCTTCTCCATACCAACACAGAAAGGTGCAATGACATTGAAACGAATCACGAAATGGCTCTTATTTTTAGCTGTCATCGCTGGCTTACTGGTATGCGCATTCTTTGTGTTCCGTATCAACCAGCCTAAGCCGCCGACGAACATCCATTATGCAGACACACAAAACAAACAGCAAACACTCGATATGTATATGCCGAAGGGCAAAAATGAAGATAAGAAGAAGCATCCAGTCATGATCTATCTCCACGGCGGCGGCTGGACAGGCGGCGATAAGAACAGAGTCGCTTCAAAGGCTGATTATTTTATCCGTCAGGGATATGTCTTTGTCTCGATGAATTACCGGCTTCACCCTGATGCCAACTATGAGCAGATGGCAGATGATACGGCAAACGCTATTAAATGGGTCAAGGATCATGCGGATGAATATCAAATCGATTCATCAAAAATCAATGTCATGGGTCACTCAGCGGGCGGTCATTTGACGGCATTGGTTGCCACAGATTCGACTTACTTAAAACGTGTGGGGCTGTCGCCAAACACCATAAAATCCATCGTCGTTTTAGACGGTCCTTTAAACATCAATCAATTTATACAAGCCATACCATCGTACAAAAAAGTGTTTGGCAAACAAGAGGAAAACTGGACAAAGGCATCACCTGTCAGTTATATGAATCAAGCGAATTTACCGCCTGTTTATTTGGTCACGGGCTGGGAAAATCCTGAGGTGTACCGATTTGCAGAAAAACTGAATCATGATAAAGGCTCTCGGTTTGTTTTTCGGGTTCATTCGCTGAGCCACAGTGACTTGAATAAATGGTTTGGATCAGACAGGGCGCCAAAAGAAGCGCAAGAGATGACAAAGGCTGTTATGGATTTTGTGAATCGGCAGAATTCATAATGAAGACTGTATGCTCGACAATCCAATTTGCCGCAGTATATGATAATGCGTAAATGGTTAGTAATCAAAGGAGTGTATGTCGTTGTCATCACGTATGGAAAATAAAGTGTTCAATTGCGAAAAAGAGCTGACGCTGAATATTATCGGCGGTAAGTGGAAAATGCTGATTTTATGGCACCTTGGCAGAGAAGGGACAAAACGATTTGGTGAGCTAAAGTCGTTAATGCCTGGGATTACGCAAAGAATGCTTGTCAATCAGCTAAGAGAATTAGAGGAAGATCACATTGTGCATCGGGAGGTTTATCCTGTCGTTCCTCCAAAGGTTGAGTATTCTCTCACAGAACTAGGAGAAAGCTTAATGCCGATTTTAGAGGCGATGTATGATTGGGGAAAACAATATCTCGACAGCAATTTTTTAAAGGATGATAAATAGAAATACCTACGATAGACAAAGGGCTAAAATGACCTTTATTTTAGCCCTTTCAGCGTGATAGAAAACCTTTGCAGTCTAGGAAGGACGAGTACTGAGCGGAGCGAATGTGACATTCGTGAGCACCAGCGCGCAGGACTGACACCGAATGCGAGGGTTTGTCTACACGCTGAGATACTGGCCGAAAGACAGTATCTTTTTTGTAACCATATGCAAAAAAGTATAGTATGTAAAAAAAAAGTGCGTACTTGGATTGCTTCAATCCTGTTGTTATACTCATTTCATCGTTCAAGAAGCACCATTCGCGGAGCTCTTGAAGATGAGATGAAAAAACGGGAGTGAAAGTTGATGAAATTACAATTAGCATTAGATTTAGTGAATATACCGGAAGCGATTGAGCTGATCAAAGAAGTAGAAGCATCCATTGATGTGGTCGAAATTGGGACACCTGTTGTGATCAATGAAGGCTTGCGTGCTGTAAAAGAAGTCAAACAGGCATTTCCGAATTTACGTGTACTCGCTGACCTGAAAATCATGGATGCTGCCGGTTATGAAGTGCAGCAGGCATCCGAAGCTGGAGCGGATATCGTCACCATTCTTGCAGCGGCAGAAGATATGTCCATTCAAGGAGCGGTGAAAGAAGCGAAAGCAAGAGGCAAAGAAATTTTAGTAGATATGATTGGCATTAAAGATATCGCAGGCCGTGCAAAAGAGCTGGATGAGCTTGGAGTAGATTATATTTGTGTGCACACAGGCTATGACCTGCAAGCGGTTGGTCAAAACTCATTTGCTGACCTCATGACCATTAAACAAGTCGTCAAACAGGCGAAAACAGCGATTGCAGGCGGTATTAAGCTTGATACTTTACCTGAAGTCGTGAAATTAAACCCTGATTTGATCATTGTCGGCGGCGGTATCGCAAGCCAGGACAATAAAGCAGAAGTGGCTGCACAAATGAAGCAGTTGATCTCGCAATCATGAAGCCAAGTGACTATGTGAAAGCGATTCTAAGCGAGCTTTCTGAGCACTCGTTAGCTTTTCAGTACGAAGGAGCAGATCGGCTTGTCACAAGCATTTTAGCCGCACGGAAGGTTTTTGTGGCTGGTGCAGGCAGGTCCGGTTTGATGGGGAAATCATTTGCCATGAGACTCACTCATATTGGCATCCGTGCCTATGTCATCGGCGAAACGAATACGCCTTCCTTTACAGAAAAGGATCTCTTGATTGTCGGAACTGGCTCTGGTCAAACAGAAACATTGCTTGTGCTCACAAAAAAGGCAAGGGCGATTGGCGGGAAAATTGCGTCTTTCACGCTTTCAGCTGAGTCACCTATCGCTGATCTATCGGATGAGCTCATCTTACTCTCAGGTGCGCCGAAGGATCAACATGAAGGGAGCCATCATACCATTCAGCCGATGGGCTCGCTATTTGAGCAATCGTTGCTTCTGATGTACGATGCGGTCATTTTGCGGTTGATGGAAATGAAAGAGCTCGACACACATACAATGTACGGACACCATGCAAATTTAGAATAGTGACTTTTAAAGCCTTTCCTCTATTAGAAGGAAAGGCTTTTTTCTTATAAATGTAGAACAAAATGAATGTGGCTTGACATAACTGATTTAATGTAACTATAATAGTTACATCTTTAAAGAAAAAACGTAAGCAGTGGAAGGAAGATGAAGATGAAAGTGCAAATTTGGTCAGATATCGCCTGTCCTTTTTGTTATATAGGAAAAAAACAGCTAGAAACAGCGCTTGAGCAATTTCCGCAGAAGGAACAGATAGAAGTAGAGTTTAAAAGCTTTGAGCTCGATCCACATGCACCTGTTGAAGTCGATTATGATGTACATGATATGCTCGTCAAAAAATATGGAATGAGCCGCAGCCAAGCAATGGCGATGAATGAGCAGGTGAAGCAAGCCGGCAAGGTGAAAGGAATTGATTTTCAATTTGATCCGCTCGTTTTAACAAACACATTTGATGCCCATCGATTGGCGCAATATGCTGGTAAAATGGGAAAAGGCGATCTCGTGATGGGAGAGCTGTTTCAAGCGTATTTTACAGATGGAAAGCATGTTGGCGATCGCAAAACCCTTTTAGATATTGCAGAAAAAGCAGGCCTTGATCAGAAAGAAGTTCAGAAAGTCTTAGATGATCAAACGTTTGCTGATGATGTACGAAAAGACGAAAAAGAAGCGAGACAGCTCGGAATTTCTGCTGTTCCTTTTTTCTTAATAAATGACAAATATTCGGTTGCAGGTGCACAGTCAGCAGATACCTTCCTTCGTGCACTTGAAACGGCTTGGACAGAAGAAGCAGCTCAAGCTGAGAAGACAGACGACACCTCTTTTGAAGCCGCATGTGTAGATGGCGTGTGTGCAGTGCGATCTTCAAAAGAAGAGATTTAATCATATAAAAAAAAGAGCCTTCTGTGAAAAGGGCTCATTTTTTTCTTGCATCCATTTGTTTAATCGTTTCACCAGGAACGAGTTCAGGCTCATAAAACGTTTGATCAGGCAGATTCTTTTTTCCTTGTACGTTTTTAATCATCCATTCTGCTGCATCTCGGCCCATTTGCTCCTGAGGATGTGTCAGTGTTGTCAGCTTCACATGGGCATTTTTTTGGGCAATGTACGAATTATCCTGTCCAATAATCGAGAGATCACCAGGAATGGATAGCCCGATTTCGCTGCATACATTAGCCACTTCTAACCCAACCTCATCGTTATAGCAAACGAGGGCGGTCAGCTCATGCTGGTGCGCGATTAAGAATGTTTTGATATGATCCCCCAAATGCTGCTTCGATTCTGTATCGAAAAAGAGTACATGCTCAGGCAGGAAATTCAGCTTGGCTTCACCTAGTGCCTGAATATAACCTTTCATCCGGTATTTCCCCTGTAAATCATCTGTCTTTGAAATCAGCCCGATTTGTTGATGTCCAGAGGTGATCAGCTCTTTTGTGGCTAGATAGCTGGACTTGACATCATCTAAACAGAGAAAAGGAACCTCTAACTGCTCATAATAGGCATTGATCATAATGAGCGGTACGTCCTGTTCTTTAAAGGATAGGTAGTACGAAATGTTCGGGTTATATAAGTTGCTTTTTGTCGGCTCGACAATGAGTCCGTCCACACCAAAGGACAGCATCATTTCTAAAGCTTTTTTCTCCTGATCCACATCGTTATTTGTACTCGCCAATAACAGAGAATAGTTTTCTTCATTTAAGCGGCTTTCAATGCCTCGAATGATAGACGGGAAAATGTAATCGGATATGTATGTGGTGATAACCCCAATTGTTTTCATATGAGCATGTCCAGCAGGCTTTGTTTGATATTGATTGGTCACAAATGTACCCGAGCCTTTTTCACTTCTCAAAAATCCTTCGCTTGACAATTCCAAGATGGCTTTTCGAACCGTATGCCTGCTCACTTGATACATGTCCTGTAAGCTAGATTCGGTTGGAATACGCTCCCCGATCCGGTAATCCCCTGTGAGTATTTTGCTTTTTATATCATCGATAATGATCTGGTACTTCTTTTTCATCGTTTCACTTCTTTCCCAGTTGTTCATCTACTCGGATTGAGAAGAAATTGTATGGACATATTTTAACATGGTTGTCGAATCAAAAACAGGCGCTTTCACTTTTTGCCATGTCATCTTCAAAGAATATGGCGGTTTTTGTCTGATTATGTATGTACAATTATATTTATTATTGACATATGTACGTACAAATATGATATTATGTTTGTGCACAGAGAAAATCAATGAATCTAGAAAAAGAAATTTGAAACCGCTATCAACATGGGGGTGAACGTAGAATGAATCATGAAGAGACGGCCAAAGCCATGAAAGAAGGACGGACATCTTTAGGCATTGAATTTGGTTCAACACGAATTAAAGCGATTTTAATAGATGAAGCGTTTCAGCCAATTGCACAAGGTACATTTGAATGGGAAAGTTCTCTACAGGAAGGAATTTGGACGTACAACTTAATTGATATCATTACAGGTCTTCAAGTGGCGTATCGTCAGATGAAGGAGCAAGCTGAGCAAATGTACGGTGTGACCATTCAAACCATTGGCTCAATCGGGGTATCAGCGATGATGCATGGCTATGTTGCATGTGATCATACAGGAGAGCTCCTCGTCCCGTTCCGAACGTGGCGGAATGCAACGACGACCGAGGCGAGTCAAAAGCTAACGGATTTATTCCAATTTCATATTCCAGAAAGATGGAGTATTGCCCATTTATATCAAGCGATATTAGGAGAGGAAAAACATCTTTCCCGCTTAGAATATGTGACCACTCTGTCAGGATACATTCACTGGCTGTTAACTGGAAAGCAGGCCATTGGGATTGGCGATGCGTCGGGAATGTTTCCAATTGATGAAAGAACGAAGGATTACAGCGAAGTGATGCTCAATCAATTCGATGCATTGATTGCAGAAAAAGGCTACCCGTGGAAGCTGCGTCATCTTTTGCCGCGTGTCTATTTAGCCGGTGAAAAAGCTGGCGTGTTAACGCAAGCAGGAGCATCAATTTTAGATCAAGGCAAACATTTGCAGCCAGGTATTCCATTTTGCCCGCCAGAAGGCGATGCGGGAACGGGAATGGTGGCGACAAACAGCGTGGAAAGGCGAACAGGAAATATTTCAGTTGGGACCTCTGTTTTTGCCATGATTGTGTTAGAGCAGCATCTGACAGGTGTGTATCCAGAAGTGGATATGGTCACGACACCAGACGGACTGCCAGTAGCAATGGTTCATGCGAATAACTGTACAAGTGACCTAAACGCTTGGATGAATATATTTCGTGAAGCATTTGAAGCAATGGGCCAGCCAGTGGAGTCAGAAAGGTTATACGGAGCCTTATTACAGCAAGCCTTAGAAGCAGACCGTGATGGTGGCGGACTCTTAAGCTACGGCTATTATTCTGGTGAAAATATTACAAGATTGCCAGAAGGAAGGCCTCTTTTTGTCAGGGCCGCTGAAAGCCGCTTTAACCTCGCTAATTTCATGCGTACCCACCTTTTCTCTGCATTTGGTGCAATGAAAATAGGGATGGACCGCCTAAAAGAACATGAGCATGTTGTGATTGATCGTTTACTAGGACATGGCGGTTTATTTAAAACACCGCTCGTTGGTCAAAAAATGGTTGCTGCTGCGCTTGATACACCTGTATCAGTCGTTTCCACAGCCGGAGAAGGCGGTGCGTTTGGGATGGCTGTCCTTGCTTCATATATGGTCAATCATCAGCAGGAAACATTGGCTGATTTTCTAACACATCAAGTGTTTGCAAGCACAACAGAAGAGCTGGTCGAGCCCGATCCGCTCGATGTCAAAGGCTTTGAGGAATTTTTAAAGCGCTATCAAGAGGGACTCCCGATTGAAGAAGCGGCAGTAGCGTATCTGACGCCAAAGAAAGGAGTGACAACGGTATGTTAGAGCGGTTAAAAGAAGAAGTGTTTCAAGCGAATTTAGATCTGCCAAAATACGGACTTGTGAAATTTACATGGGGCAATGTCAGTGCGTGCGATCGTGACAGCGGTCTGTTTGTCATTAAGCCGAGCGGCATAGAGTATGACCGATTATCAGCAAAAGATATGGTCGTTGTTGATTTTGACGGTCAAGTAGTGGAAGGGGAATTCACTCCTTCTTCAGATACAGCCACACATGCTGTTCTTTATAGACACTTTGAGGAAATTGGCGGTATTTCACATAGCCATTCCATGTGGGCAACCGTATGGGCGCAAGCTGGTCTCGATTTACCGGCAATGGGCACGACTCACGCGGATACATTTTACGGCCCTGTTCCGTGCGCTCGATTTCTCACAGAAGAAGAAGTAAATCGCGGATATGAGGTGGAAACGGGCCGGCTGATCATTGAAACATTTGAGAAAAGAAAGATAGATGTGATGGCGGTGCCTGGTGTTTTGCTTCAAGGTCATGGTCCATTTACATGGGGGAAAGATGCAAAAAGTGCGGTAACGAACAGTGTGGTTTTAGACGAAGTAGCCAAAATGAATCTGTTTGCAAAGCAATTGAACGAATATGCGGAGCCTCTTCCGCAGCGAATTTTGGATAAACACTACTTAAGAAAACATGGTGCGCATGCGTATTATGGACAAAAACCTTCAAGATAAAGAAAAGAGGGATTTCTATGTTAACAAGTCAGAAAAAAGAATGTTGGTTTGTCGTCGGGTCACAGCACTTATATGGAGATGAAGCACTGCAGCAAGTAAAGGCAGATGCACAGAAGATAACGGATGCCTTAAATGAGAGCGGTTTACTACCTTATCCAATTATATTGCAGGAGCTGGCTGTCAGCGCGGATCAAATCACACAGCTGATGAAAGAGATCAACTATCGTGATGAGGTGATCGGTGTGATGACTTGGATGCACACATTTTCTCCAGCAAAAATGTGGATACGCGGTACGTCTCTTTTGCAAAAGCCTCTCCTGCATCTCGTCACTCAATATTATGAAAAGATTCCATGGGACACGATTGATATGGACTATATGAATCTCCATCAATCTGCACATGGAGACAGAGAGTATGGCTATATCAATGCACGCTTAAATAAGCAAAACCAAATTGTCGCCGGTCATTGGTCTAAACCAGAGGTGAAGCAGCAAATCGCTGATTGGATGGACGTCGCTGCTGCCTATCAAGAGAGCTTTCACATCAAAGTGGCACGGTTTGGTGACAATATGCGCCATGTTGCTGTGACAGAAGGAGATAAAATTGAAGCTCAGATCCAACTAGGCTGGACTGTTGATTACTTTGGGATAGGTGATCTCGTCGACTATGTAAACAGAGTGGAAGAAGCAGAAGTGGATGCACTATTTGCCGATTATTTGACGCAATATGACGTTAATGATGGGAGTTATTCGGTTGAAGAATGGGAAAGAAGTGTAAAAGTGCAAGCGCGATATGAAATCGCCATCAAACGTTTCTTAGATAAAGGCGGATACAATGCCTTTACGACAAACTTTGAGGATTTACATGGCATGAAGCAGCTGCCTGGACTTGCGGTTCAGCGGCTGATGGCAAAGGGATATGGCTTTGCTGGTGAAGGCGATTGGAAAACTGCCGCACTGGACCGTTTATTAAAGGTGATGAGTCATCATCAATCAACTGGTTTTATGGAGGACTACACGTATGAAATGACACCTGGGCAGGAAGCGGTGCTGCAATCTCATATGTTAGAAGTAGATCCAGCACTCGCAAATACGAAACCTGTCATTGTCGTGTCTCCACTTGGCATTGGAAATCGGGAAGATCCAGCGCGTCTTGTGTTTGATGGAAAAGCAGGGGAGGGCGTTGTTGTCTCCATCGCTGATTTTGGAACGCATTTCAAATGGCTGATTCAAGAAGTTGAGGCCTTTGAACCGCAGGAAGCAGCACCTCATTTACCAGTTGCCCGTGTGCTCTGGAAAATCAAGCCGAACTTTCAGGACGGAGTCAAAGCATGGGTCGAACAAGGCGGCGGTCATCATACAGTCGTGTCTCTCAATTTAACGGTTGATCAAATTGTTCATTTTACAAAGCTTGTGAATGCAGAATATGTGGTTTTATAAATGAAGGGTGAAATAGATTCTGCTGTTTACAGTAGAATCATTGGGTGAAATGAAAGCGGTTTATTAAGTGAGGGGGTTATCCACTTGGAGAAAAAAGTGTCAAGTAAATTTATCTTCTTTTTCGGGTCCTTTGCAGGAATCTTATTCGGATATGATATTGGCATTATTGCAGGAGCGGAAGGACATATTCAGGAAGAATTTCAGCTCAGTCCATTATGGCTTGGGATCGTCGTCTCTTCATTAATGGGCGGGGCAATCATTGGTTCGATTTTAAGCGGTCTTATGGGGGATAAGTTCGGCCGCAGAAAGCTCATTTTGGTCTCATCGATCATCTTTTTTGTCGGAGCTATAGGATCAGCCATCGCACCAGAAGAGATTTCATTAACCATTGCTCGTATCTTTTTAGGGACAGCAGTAGGAACAGCCTCATCTTTGGTGCCGGCTTACATGTCTGAAATTGCTCCTGCTAAAATCCGCGGGAAATTGTCTGGGCTCAATCAGCTCATGATTGTGAGCGGACTATTGCTCAGCTATATTGTCGCGTTTGTGTTTGAGCCCATCCCAGACAGCTGGCGCTGGATGCTGGGAAGTGCCGCTTTATTTGCCATCGTGCTTTATATTGGCATGCTCAAACTTCCTGAATCTCCGAGATATTTAATTAAACACGGAATGGCTCATAAAGCACGGGAAGTATTAGGGTCACTGCGCTCTTCCCGTGAAGAAATCGAAGCAGAAATGCAAGAAATTTTAGAAGTCGCAAAAGAAGAACGCTCAGGTATTCGTGAATTGTTCCAAAAGAAATTCCGAATGGCACTCTTCATTGGGGTTGGGATGGCCACCCTTCAGCAAATACAGGGCGCCAACTCCATTGTGTATTATGCAACGAGTATCGCTAGAAATGTCGGTCTTGCTCCGCAGGTCGCAGCGGGTTTTACAGTCATCGTTGGTGTCATTTTCGTTGTGACAACTGTTATCTTTTTGCAATTTGTCGATCGGTTTGACCGCCGAACGATCCTCACAGTAGGGGGAACAGGAATGGCACTTTCCTTCTTTGCACCAGCGGCATTAGGTGCACTCGGAGTCAGTGAAGGGATTTTAAACTGGGTCACATTGATTTCACTTTGCTGCTTTATTTTGTGCTATGCCTTCTCTTGGGCGCCGATCACTTGGATCATCATCGGCGAAATCTTCCCGCTCTCTGTCAGGGGCATTGGAGCAGGTATTTCATCTGCCTTTAACTGGACGGGGTCGTTAGCTGTCGGACTCGTTTTCCCCATCTTGGCTGATCAATTCAGCTTTGGGGTCATCTTCTCCTCATTTGGGGTTATTTGCTTAATCGGACTATTGTTCACCCGCTTTGTTTTAGTCGAAACAAAAGGAAGAAGCTTAGAGCAAATCGAAACCGATATGGCGGCACGTGTATAAAGAAAACCATCTATCCCACGTGGATAGATGGTTTTTTACTCAAGCGTATTTTTAAGATCAGCTGGCAGTAAATCAATTAATTGATCATATGAGGACAATTCCAGCACTTCAAGCAGCGCATAAGATCATACGTTCAACTCAGTGACAAAAGACAGGATACAACGGTGGGAAGGTGACGATCATTGTCAGTAGAGTGATGCATAGCAGAATAAAATGTCTCACTTTCATAATCATCAACGATCAATAGATTAGAAATCACCTTTTCTAATAACAATATCCACAGAACCACAAAGCATTTTTTATGAATAGTTAGTTCATCCTCCCCGATTATAATAAGAAATGAAGTGTTTTCTATTGAAAAAAATGGATAAAACATCGATTTCATCTGAAATACAAAAGCTTCTCAGACATAAGACTTATAAGTTGTTAAAAACTTGTGTACCAAAAAGGTTTACTGTTTATTTAATTAAGAAACAAACATATTAAAATTAAGGGAGGAACTTAAAGTGAGTATTAATCAAAAAGTAATAAAAAATAGGAGATTGAAAGGTAAATGTTTACTTGTTTTAGCAATTATGATGATGATCTTGCCTGTCTATGATTTCATTCAAGTTGGTGAAATGAAAGAGGCAAATGCAGCAACAGTGAGTATTTTTGATAAACACAGTTTAGATGGGACATTAAATGAAATCGGTGATTTATCATTAAGTTATAAAGCAAGTGGAATAGCCAACTTGAATTTGTTAACATCTACATCTATTCTTTTTGAAATGCCAGAGGAGTTTAAACAGGTCATGAAAACAAAATCATTTCAACAATCTCTAACAGTGGAGTATGAAGTACCATTTATCAGTTTAGCAGGTATTGTTATTCCTAAAAAAGGAGTGATCGACTCAAGTCAAATTGAAATTGAAGGAAAAAAAGTATATGTGAAATACAAAAATATCTTAAGTCTGAATCTCTTAAGTAAATCAGGAGCCTATCAGTTTCATTTAAAAGCCAAAATCCCTGAATTCCCACAATCAATCGGTACTTCTAAAAAAGAATTTATTTTTTTAGCTAGTTCAAAAGATAATATTAAGGTAGAACTTTTAAAAGAAAAAGAAGCAGCTCAGAAAAAAATCATTTTGACTGACAAGAAATAAAACATGTTGACCTATTGAATTGAATCAAAAACACCTTTTTAGGCTTCCATTACACTAAATTCACTTAGTGTGTGGAAGCTTTATTTTTGGGAGGTAATTTTCAACCCAATACATTTTCAATTTGATATTCTCTTAATAGCGCCTGTAAACGATAAAGATAATGGCTAGCAATCTATATTTAACTTGCAAGAACCAATTAGTAGTTAATCTCTTTTCTGCAAACGGTAAATCTGTTTTATTTATTTCATTATCTTGCTTAAGGGGTTCATTACGCTATCTTTGTTTCTTGCTCACTTGAGGATCGCTAGCACCCTTAAAATGCTTGTTTTCAATTAGATTGATTAAATCAACCATATCTTATTTTCTCGGTAATATTTCATACACATGTTGGTTTGAGAGCTATGGGTTAAGCCACTAATTTGTCTTTCGAAATATCGAAAGCTTTTTTTTGTACATGTCTAGTTTTGTTATGTTTTGTAAAATAAGTTTTTTTAGAGCTGTCGAATTCGTTTGACAGTTATTTTTGTTGGAATCGATTTGAAGTAATTAAATACACAACTTTCGTTCTGATTCAATCCATATTACAAGAATATAAAAATAGTCTTAAAGTAATTACTTTTATTTTTTAAAGAGCATTATTCATGGAAAATCACATAGGTAAATTATTTTCAAAAAGTGTTGAGGAATGATGAGGAATATAAATGATTCTTAATGCTTAATTTTGCAGTGAAGTTTTTTGTTTTTTTGTATTTATAAGATACTAAATGATTATTTTTAACTTGAAATACATAATTTTCTGCTAAGAATATTGAGGAAAAATAAGAAAATTTGTTGTATGATGTATGTTTATTTCTATAAGTAGTACTTTACTATTGCGGAAATTTAAAAAATTGAGTGAATTAATTACATATGTTTTCCTCTAGCTTATAGGTATCTCAATCGTTCTATAAAAGAACCTATACATAAATTAGGGAGGGATTCATATTGAAAAAAGGTTTTGATTATAAAAGGAGAATGAACAGAGAAAAAAATAGACGTAGGAAACAAGCTATCGCTATCTTGTCTGCTTCTGCTGTTCTATTTAGCCCAATTTCATTTAAAGGAGTCTTACCGACATTTAGTGTTACGCAAAATATTGCTTCTGCAGCCTCTATTAGTATTTTTGACCATGAAAAATTAAATGGAAGTTTGAGTGATGATGGAAAGCTAAATTTAAATTATGAGGGAAGTGGCTTAGCGAATTTAGATTTATTAACCTCGACAAACATCGTTTTTCAAGTTCCTAATGAATTTCAAGATGCAATCAACAATGAAGAATTCAAAAATTCAATAAAAATAGAATACAATGTGCCTTTCATAGGAGTAGGAGGCATTACGATTCCAAAAAAAGGTGAAATCACTCCTGATGATATCGAGATTTCTGGTAATAAAATTTATGCAAAATTTAAAAATATCTTTAGTTTGAATTTATTAAATAAAGGGGCTTATCGATTTAACTTAACTGCGGATATTCCTGATTACCCAAATTCTGTAGATATCCCTGATAATGGTATTTATACATTTGGGGCAAGTTCAACAGACAATATTCAAGTAAACTTACTACAAAGCAGTGATGCTACATTAGAAGTATTGGCCCCAGATAAAGATGCCGACGCCGATGCTGATGCGGACGCTGATGCGGATGCGGATGCCGACGCGGATGCGGATGCCGATGCCGACGCGGATGCGGATGCAGATGCAGATGCGGATGCCGACGCGGATGCGGATGCCGACGCTGATGCGGATGCAGATGCGGATGCCGACGCTGATGCAGATGCGGATGCAGATGCTGACGCTGATGCAGATGCTGACGCTGATGCGGATGCAGATGCGGATGCAGATGCGGATGCCGATGCGGATGCAGATGCTGATGCCGACGCCGATGCCGATGCTGATGCCGACGCTGATGCAGATGCTGACGCGGATGCTGATGCAGATGCCGATGCGGATGCAGATGCCGATGCGGATGCGGATGCCGACGCTGATGCGGATGCCGATGCTGATGCCGACGCCGACGCTGATGCCGACGCTGATGCTGATGCCGACGCTGATGCCGACGCTGATGCTGACGCCGATGCCGACGCTGATGCGGATGCCGATGCCGACGCTGATGCGGATGCCGATGCGGATGCGGATGCGGATGCTGACGCCGATGCGGATGCGGATGCTGATGCCGACGCCGATGCGGATGCGGATGCCGACGCCGATGCGGATGCAGATGCCGACGCCGACGCTGACGCCGATGCGGATGCTGACGCGGATGCGGATGCCGACGCCGATGCAGATGCCGATGCGGATGCGGATGCCGACGCAGATGCAGATGCCGACGCCGATGCGGATGCTGACGCCGATGCAGATGCCGACGCGGATGCGGATGCCGACGCAGATGCAGATATTGACGGGAAAGGTGATACAGATCATCAAGTAGATTTACCAATAACATCGAATAATTGGTTTACCTCTGCTCTATTAGGATTGTCCGCATTATTAGCTGGTTTACTGACAAGAGGACGTAGACAAAATAAAAAAGTGTAATTCACAAAATGATCCTGCCTGTTGCATTAGAAATATTTGCAATAGGCAGGTATTAATGGAGGAAATCTTTATGAGCTGTGAGAAAGAGACAAATTCTTTTGCTGAGAAATTAGTTCAACTTAAACGTGCGATCATGAGTGAAGAAAAAAAAATGATGCCATCGGTAAAGTTACATTTTGGTAGAAAGCAAAAATTTGTTTTGTTCTTATCCCTTGGAAATCCAGATGAAAGAGCAGTTGTGTTTTCTGCTATTGGAAATACTATGGAATCTTCGTGGAGAAGTGTGGTAAATAAAGTATTCAAATTTATGAAAAAACAAAAAACCTTTGATTTTCTCTGGTTAAAAGCCGATCTGGTCAATCATATTGAAAGCAAACCATACACTATTTGGTCTCATCAGATTGCTAAATTGAAAAAAAATTACTTCAGAAAAGGGATTTCTTTTGATCCATTATTTAACATGGCGTTTCTAGAACAAGAGATTAATGGGAATGCCCTCATAAAAGAATCCAATCATTCACTTAAAATGGCTCTAAATGAAGAAAATGTTCGCTGGTATGTAAAAAAAGTGAAAAAACAACAAACAAATTTTTCACTTCAGAATATACAACAGATTTATGAGTTTACGACAATTTCCTATTTTTTTGATGACAAACTAATCAAATTAAATAACAAGGAACATTTGAATGGAATTCGACTGGTTGAAATGTCAAAAAAAGAAGTAAGGCATCTGATTACATCGAGTGTTCATTTTCTAGCGAAGCAGGTAAAGGAGAATGGTGAATTTATTTACGGTTATTTTCCTTGCTATGATAAAAAAATTAACTGGTATAATAGCTTGCGTCATGCAAGTACATTATTTTCAATGATTGAAGCTTATGAAGTGACACCGGACTTGTATGTCAAGAGACAAATAGAAAAAGCACTGCAATATTTAAAAAAAGAACTAATACATAATAAAACTTCATCTGATCAAGCATTTGTTATTGATTGGAGGAACCAACAAGAAATTAAACTAGGGGCTAATGCAGCAGCTATCTTGGCACTAACAAAATATATGGAAGTCTTTCAATCAAAAACTGATCTAGAATTAGTAAGAAGGCTTGCAAATGGTATTATTCATATGCAAAAGGAGGATGGATCTTTTTCACATGTATTAAACTACCCCGATTTTCAAGTAAAAGATGAGCATCGTATTATTTACTATGATGGAGAAGCAGTCTTTGCACTAATGAAGCTGTATGACATAGACCGCAATGAAGTGTGGATTGAAGGAGTAGAAAAAGCTTTTGCTTATTTTATCAAGCATGATTATTGGAAACACCACGATCATTGGCTTAGTTATTGTACAAATGAATTAACCAAGTTCCGACCTAAGGACCAATATTTCCAATTTGGTCTTCAGAATGTAAAAGCAAAACTAGATTTCATTTATCATCGTCATACGACCTATCCTACATTTTTAGAATTGATGATGGCAGCTTATGACATGGTAAATTTGATATACAAACTAAAAAAAGAGTACTTATTAGTTGATTTTCCAGTAGAGTATTTAAAAAAAGCCATTGATCATCGAGCTCATTATCAAACAACAGGCTTCTTTTACCCTGAATTGGCCATGTATTTCAAACGTCCTGAATCCATTGTCGGCTCCTTTTTTATTCGACATCATTCTTTCAGAGTTAGAATAGATGACATAGAACATAATTTATCAGGTTACTGTCGTTATCTATTAAATCGAATTTCTGAAAAGAATCGAGTCAAAATAAGATGAAGCGGATGATTAGTCGATTGTTGTTCTGTATAGGAGTCATTGTACTTATTTATTGTGGAATGCAGATGTTGACTTATAAATGGAATGTTAACGAGCAACTTAGTAAAGCTCAAAACATAATAGAACAGAAACAGTTCACTGATCAGCAGTCAGACCCTGTTCGATTTTCTCCCCAGAAAGGTGATGTCATTGGAATTTTAAAAGCCCCTTCTATACAACTCAAACTCCCTATTATTGAGGGAACAGATAAACAAGAGCTTAGTAAAGGTATTGGTCACCATATCGAAACAGCTTTTCCAGGTCAAACGAGACAAATTTTACTTTCTGGACATAATGATTCAGCATTCCGTGACATTGGTAAATTAAAAAAAGGGGAGCTATTGACAGTTGAGATGACTTATGGAGAATTCCAATATGTCATTACAAAAAGTGATATTGTAAGTGCCGATGATCGGACTGTTGTCAATCGCACTAAAAAACAGGAAACATTAATTTTATCTACCTGCTATCCTTTTCATGTATTGGGGTCAACTTCACAAAGATATATTTTATATGCGAAAAAACAGAAATAATGTGAGGTTTATCAATTTTAATTGTTGTTCTATGATGAAAATATAATAGGGGGAAAGTGATAAGAATCACTTAAACTTCATCACAATCAAAAGATATGAACTGCAATTGGAGGATATTCGTCTATGTATAAAGAGAAAGAGAAATTGCTCAAACAATTAGAGGAATTAGATATTTACGAAAAAAGCGTCTACGAATTGATCGCATCTAAAAAAAGAAACATCAAAAAAAGGATAGAAGAATTAGACGAAATTTATCGTAAAACTTTCGTGCCTGAACATGTAAAAATGTATGGAGAGATGGAAGATCGGTTGATCGCTTATTATGAAGCGATTCAATTATTTGAAAATAATCCTGAAAGAGTTTTTTCAATTAATGAAATAAAGCAATTGATTTCTTTGAAAACAGGTTACAAAATTCCTTCATTTAGTTATTTTTATCGAAAGTTGCGTGCGATTAATCCCTATATTGTGAGAGTAAGACATGGTTATTATATATATTCTCCGGATTATAAAGATGGACAGAGTCTGTCATAAAATATTTAATCGTATCATCAAGTTAAGAGAGGGAGGAGAAACTAACTGGAAGATAATTTGAAATAGGTTTGCTTCAATTATGTGAGTGATAAATGCAATAAATATTAGCCCTATATCATGTGTGTAAAATTTATCTACACTGGTAGCATGCTTGTTGTGTTTCATTTTATTGAACAATGTAAGGAGAGAAAGGAGTATCATCCACTTCCGCTAAATAACATCTCATGCAAACAAAATTATAAATTTAACAAATGACATCATGTCCCTTAGAAAAGAATTACGTTTAGGTGATGTTCATAATTTGGTGATTCGTATACGAGAGCAGACGCAGATATGTTTAGAAGAAGCAATCGATGAGGTTAAAAGAATGCATGATGATGAGCTGAAACAGTATCTGAAGTTAGAGCAAGAGTTGCTTATAGAAAAAGAAGTTAAGCAATTTATGAAAAGGTTTCAATCCTCAATAAGTGATATTATGACTGGTGTCTTGATACTCTGTGATTTGAGACCGTCTATCTATTGTGGATAGACGGCTTTTAGCGGAGCTCTTGTTTAAGGTCATTCGGCAGTAAATCAATCAACTCATCATATGATGACAAATCCAGCACTTCAAGCAGCGCATAATATTTCGCGTAGATTTCACTCAGCTGATCAGGATGATTCGTTTCATATTGATTTAAATGCAATTGAGTAAGTTCAAGGGCAATGTCTAGCTTGTTTCGTTCGATGGTTTGAGTCGTTTTGATCATTTGGTTCACCTCTTATTTCATGATGAGCGGAAAGGTTAGGGCGCAGTTCCACAGCTGACCGCATATTCTTTTTCTTCTACCTTTTTTGAATATCAGACGGATGGCGTCATCCCTGTTTCACTTTTCCAAGCCTGCCAATACACATCATAAAGCTGGCCATTCTGAGGATCTACATGATTCTTTTTTTGCAAAATGGCAAAGTAGCTTTGATAAGGATAGCCTTCTTGATAAATAGCCTGCCGGATGGCTCCTTTTTCAATCGCATTTGTAAAAATGATAGGTGACAGCAGTGGAAGAGTGATGATGACGAGTAATGTAATGAATAAAAAGAGCTTATGTTTTGTTTTCATCGATGTCCTTTCTTTACAAGATATCATTTGTATAATATGTTAAATTCACCCTTTTGTAAAGAAAGAGAAAACTAGATGGATGGTGGATTTTTAAAAAATAGACAAGCATCTAATCACTGAAGACGCCTCTTGCATACGATAGAGTGTAAGTGAAAGACAACTTGAAGGGGGTTTTAAGATGAGCCGAAATCGATTAGACAATTTTTTCTTTGGGCCTCGCAGGGGAAACCAAGGAGAAGATGAAACGCTTGTTTTCCCCACACGTCAAATTGTCAATACGACAACGAACGAACAAACGATTAGAAAAATTCATCCAACTCATATCACAAACGTGAATAAAAACATCAAGAGAATTGAAAACTACTATCCTGCCACTCAATCTACTCAAAACGAGTATATCGTGGAAGAATACGATTGCGGCAGGGATATCAAGAACCCTTGCTGCCGTCCGGTGAAACGCTGTAAGTGGTAATATGATTGAGAAAAAGAAGAAAGGCATCCTTTTGTGGGATGCCTCAGCGTGTAGACAAACCCTCGCATTCGGTGTCAGTCCTGCGTGCCGGTGCTCACGAATGTCAAATTCGCTCCGCGCCAGTGCTCGTTCTTCCTAGACTTCAAAGGTTTTCTATCACGCTGAAAAGAAGACAAAGGGCTAAAATAAAGATCATTTTAGCCCTTTGTCAACAATCTGGGGCACCCTTTTATGGGATGCCTTTTTATTTTTGAGTAAAATTTTGATTAAAAGTTCCTTTCAAGATAAAATTGGATGTATCAATCATTCTTTTGGAGCCTTTTATCAAGATCAGCTGGTGGGCTTGGTCATGCTCATACAAGAAATCTTGCAGAAATGAAAGCACCGAGCAAATGTAACGGCTGGTGGCTTCGGACAAGGAATAGGCAAGGCCCTGATGACGAAAGCTCTGTCCTTCGTACGAGAAAGGAAGGACATCGAATAAATGGATTTCACCGTGGTGACAACCAATCACCTGTACAGGTCCGTTGGATTTGAGTGGTATGCTGTAGAAGAAAAAGCTTTAAATATGAATGATACATATGCAGATGAGGAAAAAATGGTTTTATTCTTATCATCGTTTGGAGGAGATACAAGTGGATCAACATGCCATGCGCATCACATTAGTAGCAGGACCAAATAGTGAGCTAGAATCTTTTGCCCTGCGTGCAGCATTTGAGAACTTTGGTGCAAAAGTCGATATGCATTGGATAGGCAGACCCAATGATCTGATTGATGTGTTATCTGGGAGAAATAGAAGGGAGACGGACTACCTTCTTCTATCGTTTCACGGGGAAGAAGGAGCGTTTCTCATGCCGGAGTTAGGGGAAGATGTATACGAAGATGGGGAGCCTAGAGGTGCAACTTTTGGAGCGGATGAAATCAAGCGGTATGCTTCGTTAAAAGGGGTTCACGTCATTTCTACAGGCTGTACACTAGGAGAGAAAAATCTCGCAGATGCCTTCTTAGAAGCAGGGGCCATCTCCTATACAGCGCCGAATGATTACATTGATGGAAATGCGGCGTTTATCTTTGTATTGACTATGCTTTATGAACGCTTGAACAATACAAAGACGGTCAGAGCGGCTTTTGATCGAGCGAGTTCAATTGATGAAGAAACAAAATTATTTCAACTATATATGCAAAAGTAATCATAGGGCTGAGAAATCAAGCCCTTTTTCTATTCCTCTCTTAAAATGTGTCTAAAATGTGACAAGTGTGTTTTTTGCAAACTAAACCGGGATCGCGCAAAGTCTATCCTACAAACACACGTCATCCAGACAGGACGGCATCACGAGAGGAGAATCATTGTGTCAATCAAAGGGAAAATCATTCTCGTCCTATGCGGACTTGCGATGATCATCGGTATCGCTGCGTTTTATCATAATCAGCAGGCTAGCGGGACAGAGAAGAAGAAAGTAGAACCAGATGCGAGCTATAAAGAAGTTGAAATTGTTACCCTTGTGAATGACGGGAGATACATGAGATATGCTGTCAACTATCCGCTGTTTCATCAAAAAAAGCTAGACCAAGAGATGAAAAGATTTGCAGAGACAGCGCTGGACAGATTCAAAACATCATTTAGCAAAGCAAGTGATGTCAGTGAAGAGAATCGATATGAATTAAATATAGATTACGAGATCATTCATTATGCCAAGCAAACCGTTGCGATCAAATTCAATACATATGAATTGAAAGGCGGAGTAAAAGGCGCACATCAAACGAAGGTGTTCAACTTTGATTTTAAGAAACAACATTTTCTATCAATAGATGATTTATTTTTATCAAAGAAAGAAGATCTGCAAAAACTGTCTCATATGACATTTGAGGAGTTAAAAAAAGATCGCTCCCTTGCTGAAAACGAGCATTTGCTCAAACAAGGAACGTCTCCAGCGGCGAAGCATTATCAGCATTTTGCCATCAAGGATCGTTATATCGAATTTTACTTTCCAGCTGGACAAATTGCATCAGATAAGCAAGGCCCTCAAGTGTTAGCGATTAAGAAAACACTGCTTAAAGGAATGTTAAAGCCTGAATACATCAATAAAGAAAAGAACAAAAATGAGAAAAAAGAGCCGATTCCAAAAAGAAAGATCGTAAAACTGCCAAAACAGGCAGCATTCAACCCAAATCAAAAAGCCATAGCCCTTACATTTGATGATGGACCAAATCCATCAACGACTTCAAAAATTTTAACAGCTCTAAAAGAAAACAAAGGACATGCGACATTTTTTGTATTAGGAAGCAGGGTCCAATATTATCCCGATATGCTAAATGAAATCCGAAAGGGTGGAAATGAAATCGGAAACCATTCCTATAACCATCCTTTACTTACAAGACTGCCATTAAAACAAGCCGTCAAACAAGTAGAAGACACGCAGCGAATCATTGAAAAAGCGAGCGGGTTTACACCGACTCACTTTAGACCGCCATATGGGGGAACAAACGGGCAAATCAACGGGGCTGTCAACATGAAAGTCACCCTCTGGGACGTAGATCCTGAAGACTGGAAATACCGAAACAGCCAATACGTGGCCAACTACATTTTAGCGCATGCGTCTAGCGGAGAAACCGTCTTAATGCACGACATCTATGACACCTCAGCCAACGCAGCCGTCACGATTATCAAGGAACTGACCAAACAAGGATATCAATTATTGACAGTAACGGAGCTTGAGAAGTGGAAGGAAGCGCGTGCGAAGAAAAACAAACATAATAAATAATGATAAGTATGGTGCGAACCCTAGGTGAACATAAAAAGCCTAGAGGATTCGCACCATTTTTTTCGACAAAAAACATCCATAGTTTTACATTTCATTCGTTTTCCCATTGGAAATCGAAAATTTTAAAAGAATAATATTTAAAATAATGTATAAAATGGTATAATTTACTTGAAAATGACTGTCGCACTCTACATGAGTGTATGATCGAAAGTCTAACTTACTATTTATGTTTAATTTTTAATTGGATGCTAAATTACCATTATTTTTCAAAATATAGTAAGTTTGCTCTTTTATATGTCTCAAAAGAGAAATGATATTTCCTGTAAATCCAATTAATACAATATGTAAAATGATGACGATCCACATGCAGACCTCCAGTTCGCTGATTGCTCTTTTTTTTCTGCCGCTTCAATTATTTCGTATCAAGGATACAGTATAATGAGAATGTATTGAAATGAACAGTTCGTTCCATATATTCGACTATTGAAGTGAATGGAAAATGATTGAGGGGGATTCATTTGAAACGAATAGACGTGGTTTCAGCTATTATTTATGACGTGGAAGAAAATATATTAATGGTCAAGAATGTAAAGGGATATTGGGAACTTCCTGGTGGTGCTGTGGAAAAAGGTGAACACTTGCAGCAGGCTGTCATCCGTGAAGTGAGAGAAGAGACAGGGTATTTAGTAAAAATAAATGAACTTCATTCGATTCGAGAAGCATTCTTTCAAGATAAAATGCATCATGCACTCATCGTGACCTTCTTTGCTGAAATCATTGGCGGACAGATGAACATTCTAGATCCGGATCATGATATTGAAGAAGTAAAATGGGTAAGCACTCAAACTGCTCAAAAGCTAAATCCAAAGCTATTCAGCATGCTAAAATTAAACCAACAGACACATGCATTTTATGAATTTGAAAGAAATAGAACAATTGGTTAAGTTGTTGGTGAATAGGTACGAAGGTGAGATTTTATGTTTTTGTATTATGGCCCCACAGGAGCGCCAGTAGAAAATCCGGGAGAAGATTTAATGAAAAATATCTTCTTTCAAAAGGGTGAAGATTATTGGAAACAAGGGAATGGCGAATCTTCGATTGAAATTGAAGGAGAGGAATATGAAAGTCTTGTTTTCTTTTATAATGAACCTTATTAGTTTTTTTATATTGAGATATCCCAGATTTTTTGGTCCCTTATAAAAAGGTAGAAAAGATAGAAACAATTGAGCATTTTGTGGCAGGAGCGCCATTGTATGTGCCATCGTGGCAGCTATGTAAATCGAGATGAAGCCTATCAAATCATTCAACATTTTCTAAAGACAAAATGATGCCTGATTTTGTTGAATGGGTAGAGTTGAGAAATATTGATTTTTAATATGATGTGTAAAGTTAGATGATCCATGAATTGGCACTTTTTAAAAACACATTCATCTTGGTTTTTATATGTTGTTTCTAAGGAGAGAGTGAATGATTCTTAAACTAGACGCTACAATGCATTTACATGTAGGTTATTATGAAAATAATTTGGATTATGAAGGTGTATTTTTTAAAAATTTAGATTCGGATAAATGGTTATTGTTTTTTGATCACGAAGCTACGGTATACATATGAATGGAAGAAATGAAAGATACGATGATTTAGATTTTTTAGTAGTATTTACAAAATTAATGACAATCAAATTAATGAAGAAGTAATAAATTATTTGAACGATTTTTAAAAGAAACGATATAATCTAAGCTTAAAATAGCACTCAGTAGCTTTGGCGAATGCTGTTTTTGTATCTTTATTCCTATTTAATGACAAGTTTTGTGTTGGTAAAATTGACCTTGTCAATGAATAGGAGGGAGTGAGTTCTTCTGGAGAAGATACTTGATGCTAAAGCACTAACGAGTGCCATGGATACAAGGGCAAAACACTATCAGGAACTCCGTGAACAAATGGTAGATTTAAAAAAGGCACTACAAGGCGTGGCCAATCTCGGCGATGATTTCACTGGAAAAGGTGCCGATAACATAAAAAGCTTCTATAAAGAACTAGCAGGAAATGTGGACATGTTTATCAGTTTCATTGATAAGCAAAAAGCCTTTCATGAGGGTGTTTCTGGGACACTTGATGATACAAACTTTGGCGGCGATACCTTTGTAGAAGAACACTTTTTAGACAACGCTGTTCATATGGGCATCAAAAACGCCAAAAGTATTGTAAAGGATCAAAAAAAAGCACTCAAAACCATTTTTCAAGACATCGATGACCTCATTTCTCTAGAAGTATTTGATAGCAAAACCATTGATGAAAAGATCGAAGATGCAGAAGACGAACGGAAAAAGACGGTTAAAGATTTGATAGATCTTGATCAACATTTAAAAGATGAATATGCTTTGTCAGAGACTGAGGAGAAGGCTACAATGGCATTGTACGCAGAAATGATGAATGCCACAAATGACGGAAAAGCCATTTCGCCTATGAATTTTGACAAGAAAGCGTATCAAAATAGCGAAATCTACAAGGTAAAAAGCGATATTGAGAAGCAAACTTCTGAATATCTGAAGATCAAAAAAGAACAAGAAGAAGCTCGCGAGATCGCAAAGGAACAAGAAGACCTCGCCAACCGTCCTTGGTATGAAAAAGCCCTCGATTATGGCGGGAATATTGTGAATGAGCTGACCGGTGTGAACGATGCAAAACGTGCCGCAACAGGCGTTGATCCGATCACAGGCGAGGAGCTTACCGCAGGACAACGTGTCGCCGCAGGCGGCATGGCAGCAGCCGGATACATCCCTATTGTCGGCTGGGCAGGGCGCATTTTCAAAGGCGGAAAGGCTGTCTATAAAACAACCCAAGCCACATCAGCCGCAGTCAGAGCGGTTGACGTTTACAAGACCTCACAAAAATCCTTTGACGCCTTAAAAACATCTCAAAAAGGCTTATATGGCCTTACCGCCACCAATGGCTTTAGCGAAGCGATTACGGGAAGAGACATGTTTGGAAACAAAATCTCAAAAGAACAGCAGGAAGCCAGCATGAATGCGGCACTTGGAATGCTTTTGCCGTTTGGGGCGAAAGGGTTTCTTGGGAAGATGGGAATAAAGGCTCAAGGTTCCGAAGGGTTTAATAGAAAAAGAGCTTTAAGGTACGCTAAGGATTTAGGTGGAATACCGAGATCACAACAACCTACTCGTCAATGGCAAGTAGGAGAAAATGTTTTTAAGAAGGGGCAGGAACATAGTAACTATGAGTACAGTTCTAACCATACTCATCATGGCCGTTACTATGAATTTGATACACCAAAAGGAAAAAGGGTTATTGTACAACATACCAATGACGGGAAATTACACACTCACGCAGGGAAACCAAAAGAGGGTACCAATCCATTTAATTATGATTTTAAGAAAGAAAGATATTCTAATATTTATGGACCAGATGGTGATCATCATATTTATTACAATGAATAGTGAGGAATGAAGAATGTTATATCAAAATGAAAAAATACAGAAAAAAATAGCCATGATGAATGCCAAAAAGAAGATAAATCAATTAGCGTATGTTGAGTTGACTGATTTTGAAGATGATAATTCTCAATGGCTTAATTTATGTGAAACAGTATTAAAGCAATTTCGACAAATAAACTCCACGCCATCCGATAGTTTAACAATTACTGATAATAAAGCAATTATGGCTTGGGTAAAAAATTCTTTAGATTTTCTGAAAGAGAAAAAAGAATGGTTTATATTAGTTGTAAATGATCCTTTTCCAGTTTGGGCTAACGTGAGAGCTTTGGATTTCGATAAGGCAATTGAAGAACTTTGGGAAGGTTCAGAGAATCACAACGTGATTGTAGCGGATAAAGTAACAGGTAAAATTGCTCAGATATACTCAGAAGAAAAGCATTTTGAACTTCATATAGGAAAATGCGAGATCTAACAATTTAATTTATATTAATGGAGAAAAGATTTAACGAAAAATCGTATTTACAACTGAGTAAATTGAAATATTTAACTAATTTTTTAATTTAATTCTGAAATTTGGAAAGAAGGGGGATAAAATGAATGAGAGTCACAGTTATTTAGAGGAGTTAGAAGAATTTTTAGGTGGAACATTTCATCAGGATATCGATTCACCAGAAGAAGCGCTAGATGAGTTTATAAACGAAGCTAGCAAAGAATGTCTGCTGTCTACTATAAAGGATTGTCAGGATTTTTTGAATAGTACTTTAACAATACAAAAAAAGAAAGCTTTATCGAAAATAATGCAGAAATCTACTTCCCATCGATCTCATTTAACCCTCTACAGTGGTTAAATAAATTAATAGAGGAAATGAAAGAAGCATTGAAAATGAAGTAACAAAGTAACACATTGAACCTTGATGGCTAATGCCTTTCGAGGTTTTTTGTTTGCTGAATGTTGAATCCAACCAAGAAAAAGCCAAAATAAAGAGAGGTTTTTTTATAGAACTATCGTACGTTAGGGAGGGCAAAACGGTCGGAACATTTCGGGAGAAGGAGTAACATCCGGAACCTGATCATCTTAGACGAAATATTTACATTGATTGGTGTTCGCTTTTTTATTGCGAGGCGTCTCAAATATCAAATACGGAACAAAAGGATGGTGACGTATGTGGGCTATACGAAACTTTAAAAAGGACGTAAAGACAAAATAAAAACAGACCTAACGATGTCTGTTTTTAACCATAATTTAGAAAATAGGTTATTTTGAAATCTGTCATCACTTCCCCTTCTCCCGCTTCCGTTTCTCCTTCTCCGCCCGGTAAAACTCTTGAAACATCTTCATTAGCGCGCGCTTCTCAATCCGAGACACATAGCTCCGCGATATCCCAGGCTCCTTCGCTATTTCTCGCTGCGTTTTCTCTTTCTTTAAATCAAGGCCGAATCGGCCGACGATGACTTCTTTTTCTCGGCCATCGAGAATGTCGATATACTCCTTTACTTTTTCAAGCTCCATATTGAACTGAATCGTATCAATCACATCTTCACTTTCTGATTTTAAGACATCAATTAATGAAATTTCATTGACTCCCAGAGGTTATCCGTTTTTGTTAAATTAAAGCGATAAAGAGTTTGGCTATTTTTGCTCAAATAAAGTTTAAGGTAAATCACCAGTAGACACTAGTGCAACAATAATTGAACGAGGCAGGAATGAAATACCCAAGCCGGCACTCTACTAGTAATGTGAATATTAACAAGTTTTCGTTCGCAGAAAAAGGCAATAGGGCACCGCAATTTAAATTTTCAGTGAGACCGCAATAACTTTTTGATTTGCATGGCAACTCTCTCAATGGGTAATTAAGCAGTATTGGGAGATTAGTTTATTAAAATTCACTTTGTTGATGCAGACAGTGCTTCAAATGGTGGTTTCAAAATTGCCGCAGATCGAGTTGGTGCATAAAGAGGAAGGTGATTAGACCTTCCTTTTTTATTTGGATGGATTCCTGAACTTGTGCCCATTTTGTGCTTAAAATGAATATAAAACTGTGTAAATGGATGTAATGAATGACTTCAAATTTACTGAGGGCCTAATGGACGAAGTAATTGTCCGAGAAAACACTAGTGGTTTCAAACTATCGGTGTTTTTTATTTGCCTCATATTATTGGGGTAGTCCCACTTACATAAAGTTCTTTTATGCCCCTTAGAGAATATACATGTAAAAATATTTTTTATACGGGGGATTATATGAAGTTGCAAGGGAGGATAAGTTTAAGCGTTGGTTGGATAACTTTGTTTCTAATGGGTACTGATTTATTTGTGGTATCCCCATTATTACCGTTTATTTCAGAGGTATATAAAGTTAGTGCATCGACCACGAAGTGTAACTGGCATTAGCATGGTGTCACATACTTTAAATTACATAATTTAGTTTGTTTTGCAACGTATCTTTTACTTTAACATTGCTTTCAGAGAGTTGAATATATTTAGTGATTAAGAGTTGTATTTGTCCCGATGAATCTCCATTGACAATGACAAGTGGAATTACATAACATTTCCAGTGCGATTTCAGCTACTGTTGGGTGATTCTTGTCTGTTGGTAATGTCCCTATAGCAACACTGTGTGACCAGAGAAAACTTCGAGAGTAAGAAGCCACGGATCTGTTTCGAAACATCATAAAAATGGATAAAGTAATTTCTTGTTCAAAACTGGTTGTCTAGTTTTGAAATTTGATTTCCATATTCATCAAAATTGCTTTCCAAAAGCCACTTTTCGAACCGATTTTTTATATTGGGCCATTCTTTATCAATTATCGAAAACCAAGCTGTATCTCTATTTCTTTGTTTGTATACAAGTGCTTGCCTAAAAGTTCCTTCATATTGAAATCCCAATCTTAGAGCTGCCTTTCTAGAAGGATCGTTTAAACTATCACACTTCCATTCATAACGTCTATAGTGCAGCTCTTCGAATACGTAACGCGCCAGTAGAAACTGTGCTTCAGTAGCAATTCTAGTTTTTTTTAGTCTTTCAGAGTATATTACATGTCCAACTTCCACTGAACTATTTTCGATATTGATCCTCATTAGTGAAAAAGAGCCCAGTGCCTCGTTAGTGTCATTGTCAACTATTGCATAGTAAAAAGGGTCTTCTGATTTTATTAATTTTAATAAGAAAATTTCGAATTCCTTTTCACTTGTAAATTTTTCGGTTGGCAGATAGGTCCAATGTTTATCGTCACTATCGGGCCCATAAACATTTTTGTACAGATCATCAAAATGCTTCATTGATACCTTTTCTAACGTACAGTATTTTCCTGCTATTGTGTTTCTTGTTGGAACTAGTGGATGTTGATACCCCTCAACTGGCTCACCGATTTTTTGTCCAAATTGGTTAATTTGCATACTTAACATATCCTTTCTTAGATCAACCTACGAAGTAGGGAACTTATGCTTGTTAATATTACATTGAATGTTTAATAAGATTGATTTCTCTCACTTTTGGGGATTCCATCAGCGTAAGAATTCTCCCAATAAAGTACCTAGTTCAAGAATAATCCAAACAATTTATCCGATCGTATCTTGAGTAAAATCAATCCTCTTATTATCTGTACATATTAAATTTCTTGGCGGATCTTATGCATTTTTTTATCCCAACTTTCTTTATAAATGATAAAATCATTTTAGAAAATTTCTGTGCCTAATAAAAGTGACAGAATTTTAAAAAACAATAGGGACAGATGGAGGGTTAACAGTGGAAATTACCCCATTTTTACATAGGGAGTCGTCTGAGCCGTTATATAGTCAATTGTATCATTGGATTAAGAATGAAATTGAGGAAGGTAGGCTCTTGCCAGGAATGAAGATGCCATCAATTCGTCAGCTAACGGCTCATTTAAAGGTTAGCCGAAACACGGTTGAGACAGCATATCAGCAGCTACAATCAGAGGGGTACCTAGAAAGTGTCCCTAAAAGTGGAATATGGGTAGCTGAGATTGAGAAACCTTTACTACATCCGATTGTAGTGGAACATCCTATTAGGTTGGAAAGTATACAATCAAGCGAGGTCCTTGTGGATTTTAAATATGGAAACATCGATCTTGACAAGTTTCCCTTGAAGCAGTGGAAAAAATGTCTGTCAGACGCAGTTGATCAAGTATTTCATTATGGGGAAAATCAGGGTGACTTTGCATTGAGGAGAGAGATTTCAAACTATCTACTGCAATCCAGAGGTGTACGCTCTACACCAGAACAGATTCTTGTAACGGCCGGAACACAAGCCTCCATGGCGTTAATCTGCCGTCTTTTAGTACTCCAGGAAAAAACCGTGGCCATGGAAGAACCCGGTTACAGTGGAGTTCGATCAGTCTTAAAAGACCAAGGATGCCAAATTGAACCAGTTCCTCTTGAGAAGGACGGATTGTCAATGGAGCATATTCAAATGAGCAAGGCAAAAGCCGCGTATTTAACGCCTTCTCACCAATTTCCATTTGGTATGATTATGTCCATATCGAAAAGAATGAGTTTACTAAAATGGGCTTATCAAACTGGGGGATACATTATTGAGGATGATTATGACAGCGAGTTTCGATACAGGGGACAGCCGATTCCTTCACTGAAATCCTTGGATGAAGAGGAAAGGGTTATTTATTTAGGTACATTTTCTAAATCATTTCTACCTTCAGCCCGATTAAGTTATATTGTATTTCCATCTTCTCTAATGGTTCAATATTCACGAAAGTTCGCAGCTTACAAACAATCTGCCTCTCCTATTATTCAGAGGGCTATGGCCCTGTTTATGCAATCCGGTGAATTCGAGAGGCATATACGAAGAATGCGCAAGATTTATCAAAGAAAACATCAGACTCTGTTAAGGAGCATTGAACAGTATATGGGCACTCAAGTAAAAATTGTTGGAGAAAAGTCAGGCTTACATATCTTATTGAAACTAAAAGGCGTAGCAGCCTACGAGTTGATCGAAGCTGGTTTCCAAAAAGGTGTCAAAGTTTATTCTCCGTCAAGGTTTTGGCTTCATCCAAATCCCGAAGGTGATTCCTATATCATGTTGGGATTTGGTGGATTATCAATTGAAGAAATTGAAAATGGAGTCAGATTACTCGCTAGCTGCCTCCCATGAAGAGGGAGAACAGTAAGTAATAAACATATAGGCTTAAAGAATGATGGCGATATATGTAGGGTATCGACCGAGGAACAAGCGATCAAGGGATCAAGCATCGACAGCCAGATCGAGGCCTGTATAAAGAAAGCAGGGACTAAGGATGTGCTGAAGTATGCCGATGAAGGATTTTCTGGTGAGCTTTTAGAACGTCCGGCTTTGAATCGCTTGAGGGAGGGTGCAAGTAAAGGACTTATAAGCAAGTCATTTGTTACGATCCTGACCGACTTTCTCGGAGAGTTTATCATCGATGACAAAAAATGTTTTTAATAACACTTTCCTATATTTCTTTTAAAAGAAACTTTAATGAAATAGAGAAAGCCGGAATATTAGATCCGGCCTCTTCTAAATTATTTCCCCTTAGCCTTCTTCCGCTTCTCCTTCTCAGCCCGGTAAAACTCATGAAACATCTTCATTAGCGCGGGCTTTTCAATTCGCGACACATAGCTCCGCGAAGTCCCGAGTTCCTTTGCGATTTCGCGCTGCGTTTTTTCTTTCTTCAAATCAAGGCCGAAGCGGCCAACAATGACTTCTTTTTCTCTGCCGTCCAGGATGTCGATGTATTTTTTTACTTTTTCAAGCTCTATGTTGAGCTGGATCATGTCGATGACGTCTTCGTTTTCAGATTTGAGGACGTCGATGAGCGAAATTTCGTTGCCTTCTTTATCCTGACCGATGGGGTCATGCAGGGAGACATCCTTTTTTGTTTTTTGAACGCGCGTAAATGCATGAGAATCTCGTTATTAATGTCAAAAGGGGGTTGCGTAATTTAAAGATCGAATTTAACTTTTAATCCATCATGCAATAATTCAGGTTTGTCATCTAGATATACATCACTTAAGTGAAGTGTGATTGAACTCAAATCCGAAACATCATCCACAAGTAAAGGAACTAAAACCATACCTTCATTTTCGACTTTACCATAAAAAGAACCAACACCTGTTTCCGTAGTCAAATTAAACTCATTGACTTTGATTTGTTTTTTGGTATTAGTGGTAATAACATCAACACCAGTAAACAAAACATTTTTATCAGAAGTGTTTTCAATCGTATAAGTGATTTGTATTCTATTCTATGATATATATCTTTTTTATATTTACTATAAGAAAGATACTCTTTATCTTTTTCACCTAAATCACTGTATTCAAATACTTTAACATCTTTTATTTTCATCTTAATAGGGCTTAAATCTATTTCTTTTTGTTTGTTGTTTATCTTTTTCAAAGTAAGAGTTGAGTCATTTTCATCTTTCTTCCATTGGCCAATTTCGGTTAGAAGTCCTGATGTTGGTTTATTCTCTTTTTGTGTTGATTCCTTTGAAGCCTCTTTACTCGTTTCTTCTTTTTTTGCCGGCTCAGTTGAGCTGTTAGTGTTACCACAAGCAGTTAGAACTGCCATAAAGCATAAGAATAAAATTAGTTTAGCTTTTTTCATTAGTCTGCACCTTTCTATATACACATTTTAGAAATACAGGGATTATTATAATATAAAAAATATTGAAATGTTGATTTTCGACAAAAGCAGACAAAATATTTGTGACTTATAGCATGGGTTTAAAGTCATGAAACGTTCGACAACGAATTCATTTGTAAAATTATTATAAGCTTGAATAGCTTTTATTTTTCTAAGCATGAATGTTGGAATACAAAACTTATATGCAAACCGCTTTGCCTGCATTTCCTGCAACTCTCTAAATAGTGGGGGCATGATTAATTGATTTCCTTCATGTCTTAATGCATGACAAAGTTCATGACCAAAATCTTGCCATTGTTCTTGAGGGCTAAGGCGATTATCAATGATAATGGTTTCGTCATAGTACCGGCTGCTAATATTTAAGAATTCGACTTTTAGGTAGAAACTAAAGTAGAGTAGAGCGAAATAAAAAACAGACCTAATTTAGTCTGTTTTTTATCACGCAGATCTTCAAATCACTTCCCCTTCTCCCGCTTCCGTTTCTCCTTCTCCGCCCGGTAAAACTCTTGAAACATCTTCATCAGCGCGCGCTTCTCAATCCGGGACACATAGCTCCGCGATATCCCAAGCTCTTTCGCTATTTCTCGCTGCGTTTTCTCTTTCTTTAAATCAAGGCCGAACCGCCCGACGATGACTTCTTTTTCTCGGCCATCGAGAATGCCGATATACTCCTTTACTTTTTCAAGCTCCATGTTGAGCTGAATGGTATCAATCACATCTTCATTTTCAGATTTTAAGACATCAATTAATGAAATTTCGTTGCCTTCTTTATCCTGACCGATGGGGTCATGCAGAGAGACATCTTTTTTTGTTTTTTTGAGCGCACGTAAATGCATGAGGATTTCGTTCTCAATACACCGCGCAGCATACGTTGCCAGCTTTGTTCCTTTTCCAGAGGAATAGCTTTCAATGGCTTTAATGAGTCCGATCGTCCCGATGGAGATGAGGTCTTCAGCGTCTTCCCCGGTATTTTCAAATTTCTTTACAATATGGGCGACGAGCCGAAGGTTATGTTCAATCAGCATGTTTCTCGCGTGTTCATCGCCCTGTGCCATGAGGGCTAAGTATTTTTTTTCATCATCTCCCGAAAGGGGCTGTGGAAAGGCATTGTTTTTGACATAGGACACTAAAAACACCAATTCTTTGACCATCAATCCCATCGCTGTAAATACTCCTGCCACGATTTTCACCTCCACCATGTTTAGGCCACTGCCTATATCCTCAAATGTATGTGAAGGGGGGATTGTCTGTGTCTGTACGATGAAAAAATCACCTTTTTCGAAAAAAACGTGCTTCTGTTCGTATGATTTTGCTGCCCTTCTCATATGTTTGCGGTTTCTTTGCGGTGCTTGGCGGTCAAGAAGCGTGCTAAAATATGTAATATTAGACCGAAAAGGAAGGGGTTTTTTCGGAACATGGGGAAGGTTCTTTCTTCACATGTAGGTATGAAAATTAATGAATGGTATCGGATGATACGGCAGTTCAGTGTGCCAGATGCTGAAATCCTGAAAGCGGAAGTAGAAGCGGAAATTGAACGTATGGAAGAGGACCAGCATTTACTGATTTATTATCAGCTCATGTGTTTTCGACACCAAATCATGCTCGACTATATACACCCTTCAAAATATCAACCTTTCTCAGTATCTAATCTTGTCGATAAAATCGAAAATTCCAATCATGAGTTATCTGATATGCTGCATTATTACCATGCATTTTTTCGTGGCATGCATGAGTTTAGTCAAAAAGAATATTTAGAAGCCGTCAAATATTATCGAGTGGCAGAAAAACAGCTGTCGATGGTATTTGATGATATTGAGCAAGCTGAGTTTCATTTTAAAGTAGCAGAAGCCTACTATATTATGAAACAAACGCATGTCTCCATGCACCATATTTTAAAGGCGCTTGAAATATACGATCAGCAGGATGCGTATGCCATCCGCATTATTCAGTGCCTCTTTGTCATCTCAGGAAATTATCAAGATTTAAAACGTAAAGATCGAGCGCTGCCTCATTTGAAAAAAGCAAAACAGCTCGCATCTCAAATTGATCACCCGCGCATATACAGTTCAGCTCTTTACAATTTAGGTAAATGTTATGGAGAGCTTGGCTATTTAGAGGAAGCGGAACGATATTTAACAGAATCGGCTGATCTTGCCCGCAAAGAGGTGCTTCCCACGCTTCCTCATACGCTCTATACGCTGGCGAAGCTTCTTTTTAGACAAAACGAACAGGCGCATGCACTGCGTATTTTAGAAGATGGGAAATTAGCCGCAAAGAAGCATGAAGACCAGCTGTTCTGTCATATGTTTGAGTATCTGGATGCTTTATATGTTCAGGAAATCAATGAAGAACAACTGCAAAAAACCATTGATTATTTGGAAAAACTTAGCCTATACTCTTATATAGAGGATATCTCACTAGAAATTGCGACAGCCTTAGAAGCCTCTCAACAATACCAGAAGTCCAACCAGTATTATCAGAAATTATTATGGGCTCAAAATCAAATCCAAGAAGGAGAGTGTCTGTATGAATTCTAAGCAACGTTCGACAGTTGAAGAGAGAAACCAAACGTGAAACAAAAAGCGGGCCTGCATGGCCGGCTTTTTTTATGTAGAAAAAGAGGTCAGCGAGGCGCAGACATCATCATGAACCCTGCATGAATTCATCTGAAAGCGGGCATTTTAATCTATAATGATGTTCTGTGGAGGCGGTCTGATGAAAGGGTTGCATGTCTTTGTGTGTGTCTTGTTATTATGCACTTTTGTTCCTAATGAAATAGAGGCACGAACATTAAAAAGAGTCGACCTGGAAAAAACGGGACGGGCCTTTTGGGATATGAGAGAGGAACGGAAAAAGATTGCGTTAACCTTTGATGATGGGCCTCATCCGGTGTACACGAATCAAATTTTGGATGTGCTGAGGGAGCATGAAGTGAATGCCAGCTTTTTTGTCGTAGGGAGCCGAATTCGTTCGTATCCAGAGATTGCGAAGCGGATTGTGGGGGAGGGAAATGAGCTCGGCAATCATACGATGAACCATATATATTTTGACCTTTTATCATCAAAGGAAATTAAGCAGGAGCTAAAAGAATCAGCGGCTCATATCGCTTCACTCCAGCCAGGCGGTCCTTTATTATTTCGTCCTCCTGGTGGCAGGCTGACGATGAAGTCATTCCGCATTCTTTCAAAGCAAGGATACGATGTGGTCATGTGGTCCTTCACGCAAGATCCGAAGGACTGGTCAAGACCAGGCTCGCACAAAATTGCAAGCCGTATTATTGATCATATTCAGGGCGGCGATATCATCCTTTTACATGATGGCGGTGGAAATCGGAAGCAAACGGTAGAAGCGCTCAAACAGGTGGTTCCTGAATTAAAGGATAGAGGCTATGAATTTGTGAAAGTAAGCGAACTGCTGCATCATGACAGAGCATATCTGCCTGTTCATTTTCAATAGGAAGAATTTGTCAAAAACAGTCATCATTGAAACCAAAAGTCTTGTCGTTTACTATATGAAGAGGGCTTTTGGAGGTGAATGTTGTGAAGAAATATGTTTTCCTTTTCATCCTGCTGTGTGTCGCTGCCGGATGCTCAAAACCAGTACAAGAAAGCGTTATTGCATTCGGCGACAGTAATACAAGAGGATCAAACTGGGACTTTCGAGATTATCCAGCATCTGAAAAATGGGTGAATCTCATGAAAAACGTCGAGCGCGGCCAAATACAAGTGAAGAATGCAGGGGTTGGCGGGCAGACGACTGAAGACGCGAAGCTTCGCTTTGAGCAGGATATTTTAAAGCAGAAACCAACTTACGTCCTCATCATGTTCGGTACGAATGATGCGGCGATTTTAGACGGGAAACATCCCCGAGTCACAAAAAAACGATTTAAAGAAAATGTATCCTACTTCATTTCTGAAAGTAGAAAAGAAGGGATTACCCCGATTCTCATGACCTGTGTACCTGTCGTAGAAGGAGGGAAAAAGGGCTTATATTATTACTCGCGGTATAAGTCATCTTATTTTGCTGAGAGAGGCGGGGCAAGAGCTTGGCAAAACTCATATAATGACATCACAAGAGAAGTAGCTAAAAATCAGCAAGTTCCACTTGTCGACAATTGGAAAGCTTTCATCCGAGAAGCTGGTGAGGATAGTGACAACGCTTTGATTCAGTCAGGTTTAATCGACCCTTCTGGCAATCATATGACACCAAAAGGGGCGAGAATCATTTATAACGAAATGAAAGAGCGTGAAGTCATCAAACATTTTTAAATGATGGCCATTCGCCTAAACAAGACCACCCAGCCAGCATAGTCTAACAGTATATCTTCCTATAAGGAGGTAACTGATATGTGGGGATGTCCTTATCCTTACCCTGCGTGTTCGCCTTATCCAGCTCAAGGAGCAGGAATCGGTTACGCTTTTCTTGTTGTGTTCCTTGTTGTCATTTTGGTCGTAGGCGGAGGGTTATGGTTTTGGAACGAACAGTCTTGCAAATAAGACACCTCTTCTTTGATAAGAAGGGGTGTTTTTTACGGAAAATAGTAGTAAGCCTATAGCGCAAGTGATATAATATCAGTCACCTGAGTTTAAAAAAGGAGAGTGCTCGGGAGGCATGGTTCCTGTGATATGGAATTAAGAGGAAACAGAGAGCATATGCCCGAGCGAACGTCTTTTCATTTCTGTCTCAATTAATTCAATGAAGTCGCGATTTAAGTTCATTTCATTTGCTTTATAATATGATTCTATAAGTAAATCATCTGACAGCTTTTTCATACTAGAAACCCATATGATGGGAAAAACACCTCCCCTGAAAAAGTTGGCATAAAACTTGAGGAAAAGACATATCATCATAGGTTGATCGAATGTCTTCGAAGTACCTTTAATCTACCATGAAAGGGAAACAAGAACAATCGTTCTGTTATCCACATGGTTAAGTGGATAACTTGTGGGTAGAGTGTTTATAATTGAATGAAAGCGTGATGAAATATAGGTGGATAATGTGTGTAAAATTATCCACACCTGTTGAAGGTCCTCATCATATGTCGAAAACTTTTTCGTTGTATTCGATAGACAGACAAATTATGATTTGATTCGACACAATCGCTGAAAAACCAATGGAAGAAAGGGTGCAAATTGTGCTAAAGAAGTATTTCTTACCGGATGAATTTGTGAAAAGTATTTTCCACATTTCACCGCAAAAACTAAAAGAACGAAATGTAAAAGGAATTATTACCGATTTAGATAACACACTAGTAGAATGGGACCGCCCAAGTGCGACACCCCGTTTAATTGAATGGTTTCAAAAGATGAAAGATCACGGGATACAAGTGACAATTGTATCGAACAATAATGAAAAAAGGGTCAAGCTTTTTTCTGAGCCGGTTCACATCCCGTTTATTTATAAAGCGAGAAAGCCTATGGGAAGAGCCTTTAATAAGGCAGTCGCTGATATGCAATTGAAAAAAGAAGATGTGGTCGTCATTGGGGATCAGCTCATGACAGATGTGCTTGGCGGGAACAGGCATGGCTTCCATACGATTTTGGTCGTTCCTGTTGCAGCGTCGGACGGATTTTTCACAAAGTTTAACAGGCAGATTGAACGCAGAATTTTAGGAGCCTTAAAGCGTAAGGGCCACATTCAGTGGGAGGAAGAGTAATAATGGAAAAGGTTGTTTGTATTGGCTGCGGTGTAGCCATTCAGACGGAAGATAAAGATCAATTAGGATATGCGCCGGCAGCATCTCTATTGAAAGAAGATGTGATCTGCCAGCGCTGTTTTAGGTTAAAGAACTACAATGAAATTCAAGATGTTTCTTTAACAGAAGACGACTTTTTAAATATTTTACACAGCATTGGCGAGACAGATTCTCTCATTGTAAAGGTCGTTGATATTTTTGACTTTAACGGAAGCTGGATCAATGGGCTGAGCCGTATTGTCGGTGGTAATCCAATTTTACTTGTCGGCAACAAAGTGGATATTTTACCGAAATCAGTGAAAAAAGATCGCCTTGTTCATTGGATGAAACGGGAAGCAAAAGAAAACGGATTAAACCCAATCGATGTTTTCTTAATCAGTGCAAGCAGAGGTCAAGGCGTGCCTGAGGTGATGGAAGCGATCGACCATTACCGTGAGGGGAGAAATGTCTATGTCGTCGGCTGTACGAACGTTGGGAAGTCAACATTTATCAATCGAATCATCAAAGAAGTGTCTGGAGAAGAGAACGTCATCACCACATCCCAATATCCAGGTACAACTCTTGATGCAATTGAAATTCCGCTTGATGACGGGTCTGCTTTATTCGATACGCCGGGCATCATCAATCGCCATCAAATGGCGCACTATGTCAGTAAAAATGACTTGAAGATTTTAACGCCGAAAAAAGAATTGAAACCGAGAACGTTCCAATTAAATGAAGCCCAAACGCTTTATTTTGGCGGGCTTGCTCGATTTGACTATGTAAAAGGCGGCAGAACATCATTTGTCTGCTATATGCCAAATGAGCTCAACATTCACCGGACAAAGTTAGAGAATGCAGATGACTTATATGAAAAACATGCAGGAGAACTGCTATCACCGCCATCAAAAGAGGGAATGGAAGATTTTCCTCCGCTCGTTCCGCATACCTTTACCATTGATCAGCCGAAAATGGATATCGTCTTTTCAGGATTAGGATGGGTGACAGCGAATGATGCAGGAAAGCAAATCAAAGTCTATGCGCCAAAAGGCGTTCATGTGTTTATGAGACGTTCGTTAATTTAAACGTTCAAAGGGGGAGAGACCTTGAAACCTTTATACGGATTAATCGGTAACCCTGTTGGCCATTCAATGTCTCCGGATATTCATAATGCAGCATTAAAGGATGCTGGGATTGATGGACATTATCATGGCTTTCAAGTAGAAGATAACGACCTTAAAGATGCGATTAGAGGCATGAAAGCCTTAGGCATCAGCGGCTTTAACGTCACTGTTCCGCACAAGGTAGAGATCATGCAGTACCTTGACAAAATTGATGTGACAGCTGAACGCCTGCGAGCGGTCAATACTGTGCGGCTTGAAAAAGGTCAGCTCGTTGGGTACAACACAGATGGAGAGGGCTTCCTTCATTCATTGCTTGAAGCCTTGGATCAGCCGTTATCAGAGCTGTCATTTCTCATGATTGGTGCTGGCGGAGCGGCAAGAGCAATTTATACGACAATTGCTGAGTATGCACCGAAAGGCTTTGATATCACCAATCGCACCATTGAAAAAGCAGAGGCTTTAATTCAAAGTGCGGATGGAAAAGTGACATCAAATGCAATCGCATTAAATACAGCAGAAGACCAGCTTGGAGATTATGATGTCATCATCCATACAACCTCGATCGGCATGTATCCGAATGTTGAAGAAACCCCGATTTCTTTAACAAACGCAAAAAAAACAGCGGTCGTTTGTGATATTGTGTATAATCCAATAGAAACAAAACTGCTGAGTGAAGCAGCCGGGTTAGGCTTGAAAACAGTAGATGGCGTTGGCATGTTTGTTGGTCAAGCGGCAAGAGCCTTTGAACTGTGGACAGGCATCACGCCTGACGCCAGAAAAATGAAGTCAATTGTGATAGAGAAATTAGGAGGAACACCATGTTAAAAGGTAAGCAAAAACGTTTTTTACGTGCACAAGCACATCATTTATCACCTATTTTTCAAGTTGGAAAAGGCGGGGTAAATGACAATATGGTCAAGCAAATTTCCGAGGCGCTTGAAGCAAGAGAACTTTTAAAAGTCAGCGTATTGCAAAACTGCGACGAGGACAAAACTGAGGTCGCTAAAGCACTTGTAAAGGGTGCAAAAGCTGAACTCGTTCAAACGATCGGAAATGTGATTGTCCTTTATAAAGAATCTAAGGAAAATAAACAAATTAAGCTGCCGTAAAGGTGGATGCGATATGAAAAAAATAGGGTTGTTCGGCGGTACGTTTGATCCCCCGCATATTGGGCATTTGCTGATGGCAAATGAGGTTCGTTTTCAAGTGGGGCTTGATGAAATTTGGTTTATCCCAAATCACAAGCCTCCTCATAAAACAGGCCGAAAACGAGCAGATAGTCATCACCGCGTGAAAATGGTGGAAACAGCGATTCAGTCTAATCCGCATTTTCAGCTGGAGCTCATTGAAATGGAGCGAGAAGGGCCATCTTATACAGTAGATACGGTGGAGCTGTTAAAGAAGCGCCATCCTGAAAATGAGTTCTTTTTTATGATTGGAGCGGACATGGTAGATTATTTGCCAAAATGGCACCGGATTGATGATTTGCTTCAGATGATCACCTTTATTGGGATGAAAAGACGAGGTTATGAAGGAAGCACGACATATCCTCTTTTATTTGCAGATGTTCCAGCTTTTGATGTATCATCGACATTGATTAGGCAGCGAATAAAGCAGGGAGAACCTGTAGATTATTTGATTCCGAAAGCTGTTGAGCGTTATATAAAGGAGCATCATTTATATGAATCGTGAAGAAGCATTGAATTGTGTCAAAGAGCAGTTAACAGAGCATAGATATACACATACACTTGGGGTTATGGATACAGCCATTTCATTAGCGGAACGGTTTGGTGCAGATGTGAGAAAAGCGGAGATCGCCGCTATTTTTCATGATTATGCCAAATTTAGACCAAAGGAAGAGATGGAGGGCATCATTCAAAAAGAACAGATGAACCCTCTATTGCTTGAATATTCGCCCGAGCTTTGGCATGCCCCAGTCGGTGCATATTTGGTCAAAAAGGAAGCCGGAATTGACGACCAAGACATTTTAACAGCGATCGAATTCCATACATCCGGCAGACCAGATATGACGTTACTTGAAAAAGTCATTTATGTCGCTGACTATATAGAACCAGGCCGAAATTTTCCTGGTGTAGAAGAAGTAAGAGAGTTAGCAGAGCATGATTTGGATGGTGCATTGATTCAAGCGTTAAAAAACACAATCATTTTTTTAATGAAAAAGAATCAGCCAGTCTTTCCAGATACACTTGCTACTTACAACTCGCTTGTGCATAAGAACAAATAAGGAGGAATTTTGGATGGATGCATCATCAATTTTAAACATTGCAGCAGGAGCATGCGATGATAAGCGGGCTGAAGATATTATTGCCCTGAATATGCAAGGAGTCTCACTTGTTGCAGATTATTTTCTCATTTGTCACGGGAATTCTGACAAACAAGTGCAGGCCATCGCAAGAGAAGTGAAACATCTTGCAGAGGAAAGTGGAATTGAAGTGAAGAAGATGGAAGGCTTTGATGAAGCAAGATGGGTATTGATTGATCTAGGAGATGTTATTGCTCATGTGTTCCATAAAGAAGAAAGAGGATACTATAACCTAGAGAAGTTATGGGGAGATACGCCGAGAGAAACGCTTTCACTTGGCATTAACTCATGATTTATCAAGGGTTTGCAGGTGTGTATGACGAGCTCATGGCACATGCACCTTATGATGAATGGGTTCAGTGGATACAGCAGTATATCAAGCCAAATGCCGCAATCATCGATGTAGGCTGTGGAACTGGGGAGATTTCTCTTCGGTTAGCTGAAAAAGGTCACGTCGTCACAGGAATTGACCTAAGTGAAGAGATGCTGGCCTTCGCGCAGCAAAAAGCGCAAGCTCACAAGCAGTCCGTTCAATTTTTACATCAAGATATGAGAGAGATTGCTGGCTTTGAACAAGACTTTCAAGCAGCCGTTATCTGCTGTGATTCCCTGAACTACTTAAAAAACGAAAATGACGTCAAAAAAACCTTTAAAAACATGTTTCAGCTTTTAGAGGCAGATGGGGTTTTACTCTTTGATGTTCATACCCCTTATAAAATGGAAGAGGTATTCCCTGGTTCTACTTATGCAGATCAAGATGAAGAGATCAGCTATATTTGGCAGAGCGATAAAGGGGATGACATGTATTCGGTCATTCATGATTTAAGCTTTTTTGTAAAGGACGGAGACGTGTATCAGCGTTATGATGAGACACATGAACAGCGTACATTTCCATTTGAGACATATGCAGCGTTCCTTGAGTCCGCTGGCTTCGAAAATATTGAAGTGACGGCTGATTTTACAAATAAAGCACCTCAGGAATTGGCCGAAAGATATTTTATCTCAGCCAAGAAACCAAAAACCATCGTTTAATGGAACGATGGTTTTTTAAAACCCTTTTTTCGCTTATTGCAAAGATCCTTAATTTCTGCGATCATCAGTAAACACACTTGGCGGGTATTGATGTGCAACCGCTTCAAGATCTTCATCGAACTTTTCATGGGTGTTTTGAAAAAGACGGTGAAACATATCTTGCACACCTGCTTCAAGAGCTTTAATGCCCTCACCAGTGACGCCGCCTTTCACACACACTTTGTCTTGCAGTGTCGGAAGGGTATAGACTCTTTTTTCAATCAAACGGCCAAGTCCTACAAGCATATCTTCTGATAAGGTGGTGGCTTCTTCTTTTGAAATATCGGTTTCTTCGACAGCTGCTTCAATCATTTTCTGAACGAGAAAGCTAATAAAAGCAGGTCCGCAGCTGACAATATCTGAGGCCGCTCTTGTAATCGAATGATGGATCTCAATTGGTGTTGAAATGCGGGAAGCTAACTGTCTTAACGCTGTTTTCGTCGCGACATTGCATGATGAACCGAAAGTTAAAAGTGATGCACCTGATAAAGCGCGGTTTGTGATGCTTGGGATCAGTCTAGCTGTTTGACAAGGAACGATATCCTGAAGCTGTTCAGGATGAACCGGACTTGTGATGATGACAATCGTTTGCTGCTCTGTTAAAAGAGGGCTGAGCTCTTTTAATAGTGGATAAATATCAAGTGGTTTCACACAAACAAAGATGAAATCTTTATCTGTTACAGCCCCTGAAAGCTGTTTCGTTACTTCAAGCTCTGGATGGTTCTTTTTTATATTGAACGCTTTTTCAATGGTCCGGTTTGTGATGGTGATGGATGAGGGATTGACTGCTTTTGATTCAATAAATGCCTCAGTAAGTATGGTACCCATGTTTCCTGTACCGATTAAACCTATATTCAAACGTTCTCCCTCCTTAGACGCATAGGATCTGTTATCTTCTAAACAGTATGTTGAGCAGTGGAAAAATATGATTGAAAGAAGCGTGAGCAAGTGAAGCGACTCATTCCATTGAAAAAGTACAGTCTTTATATCGCTGCGGGAATCATGATCGTGATCACCATCAGTTTCTCCTTTTTAGCAGGAAAAGGGGAAAACAGATCCGAGCCGAGTGTATTGAAGAAAAATAAAGAAAGCCCAGTCACATTGGAAGAAAAACAAGAGAGTGAAGCAAGTGAACCATCATCCATTGTTGTAGAGGTCAAAGGAGCTGTGAGGAAGCCGGGTGTTTATACGTTTCGATCAGAGAGCCGGGTTGAGGAAGCGATTAAAAGAGCAGGAGGCTTTACTAGTAAAGCGGATACGTATGAAATCAATCAGGCGGCAAAATTAGAGGATAGTATGATGATTTATGTCCGGAAGCAGGGAGAAGCGGAGAAGCAGACGCAAACATCAGCAGCTGACATGTCATCGGGGATTGAAAAGAGTCAAGGTGTCAATGTCAATCAAGCCGATGCAGCGGAATTGCAAACGATTAACGGAATCGGACCAGCCAAAGCGGAAGCTATCATTGCCTATAGAGAGGAACATGGAGAATTTGAACAAATTGAAGATTTGCGGAACATTTCAGGTTTTGGAGAGAAGACAGTTGAACGGCTGAAAAGTCAATTGACCGTTAAGTAGAATTGACGTTATAGAAGAAAGGAATGTACACTTAATACCAACCATCATTCTGGAGGGATCAGCTCGTGGAAAGAATTTCATGGAATCAATATTTTATGGCACAAAGCCATTTGCTTGCTTTACGAAGCACCTGTGAGCGGTTAGCTGTTGGGGCGACCATCGTAAGAGACAAGCGCATCATCGCAGGAGGATACAATGGCTCCATTGCCGGTGATGTCCATTGTGCAGATGTAGGATGCTATGTCATTGATCATCACTGTGTACGCACAATCCATGCGGAAATGAACGCCATTTTACAATGTGCCAAATTTGGCGCACCAACGGCGGATGCTGAAATATATGTCACACATTTTCCTTGTTTGCAGTGCTGTAAAGCCATTATTCAAGCGGGCATTCGAACAGTGTATTATGCAAAGGATTATAAAAATCATCCATATGCTGTCGATTTATTCGAGCAGGCCGGCGTTCAAACGGAACAGGTAGAACTAGATGAAATGATCATTGACTTAAAAAATCAAGAAAAATTAGCCTTTGTTGCAGATTTAATCGGCAAGCTAAGTGAATCAGGACTTAGTGAAACAGAAATACGAGACATGCAAGAAAAGGCGAATCAATTATTTACTTCCTATGTTTAACTATTTGCCGTTCGGGGCGATTTCAGCAGCAGTCGGAATTGCCCTGGCCGCATTTCAACTTCATATGTATTTCCTTCTCTTTCTTCTCGTGATATTACTTCTCAGCCTACTGAAAAAAACACCCCAGCTCTTTCTGATGGTTAGCTTGTGCGGAACTGTCTATACACTCATCTTTATGGTTCATCAGTCTCTTGAAACGGATCATGTGGTAAAAGAAAAATCATTTTCTGGTTCAGTTGTGATTGAAAGTATTCCGACGATAGATGGCAATCGTTTTTCAGCGACCGTGTCAGAAAAGAATGATCGGCTCGCGGCTTTTTATACGATTCAAACTGAGCATGAAAAAGAAGTGCTGAAAGATATAGAGCCGGGTATGAGCTGTCACGTGACAGGTGATATTCGATTACCTAAACACGCAACCATTCCTAACGGGTTTCAATACGATCAATTTTTAAAAACAAAAGGAATTGACGCTATTTTCTTACCGCAGTCGATCAAAAGCTGTTCAAAAAAAGACAGCCACTCACATTACCTTGCAGCTATGAGACAAAAGGGCTTGAAATTTTTAGAGGAGCATGTTCCAAAGAGCTCTGCTGGAATTGTACAGGCACTCATTTTTGGAGATCGTGAATTGATTGATCCTGACACGTTAAGAGATTATCAAATGCTCGGTATTATTCATTTACTAGCGATTTCAGGGATGCATGTGCAAACGCTTCTCGCTTGTTTGTTTTGGTGTCTGCTTCGTGCCGGCGTGACAAGAGAGACAGCACGTATTCTTTTATTATGCTTTCTACCGGTTTATGCTTGTTTGACAGGTGCTGCACCATCTGTTTTAAGAGCTTGTCTAATGGCAGGAGTCTATTTAGTGATCACTAGCCTGCCAAAAGAAATGAAACAGCCTTCTGCGACGGTATTAAGCGCGACGTTTTTGCTCTTATTGGCCATTCATCCCCTTTATTTATTTGATATCGGCTTTCAACTTTCATTCGTGGCGACGTTTTTTATTTTGTTATCCACTAGGATCCTATCAAAAGCGAAAAGTGCAGTGACGCAATTATTCCTCATCTCCTTTATTGCACAGCTTGCTTCGCTCCCTATTCTTTTATATCATTTTCAGCAATTTTCTTTGCTGAGCGTCCCTTTGAATATGATTTTTGTCCCTTTTTATACAACGGTTGTCATGCCTCTGTCCTTACTCTTTTTTCTTTTGTCTATTGTTTACCTCCCGCTTGGTCAAACATTGTTTCAGCTGCTTGATTCAGTGATCCAGCTGAGTCATCAGGTGTCAGCCCATATGGCTGTTTATGATGCATTTAACCTGATTTTTATGAAATCTACTTGGTGGCATGTTCTTCTTGAAGGTAGTTCCATTATTTTTTTGTTATTTGTGCTGGAGTGCAAAACTTCCGTGAAGTCTTATACTGTGCCAATACTTTTTCTCATTGGTGTGCTGAGCGTACACTATTTTACTCCAAATTTTCTCCAAAAAGGAGAGGTCACAATGCTCGATGTAGGGCAGGGGGATAGTTTGTTTATTCAGCTGCCTTATCGAAATGGGCACCTATTAGTGGATACAGGAGGCAGACTATCTTTCGAAGAAGAACCGTGGAAAAAAAGACGAAAAGTGTCTACGATTGGTGATCAAACGCTCATACCGTTTCTGCATTCTAAAGGTATAGCGAAACTTGATGTCCTCATCCTTACACATGCGGATCAAGATCACATGGGGGAAGCGGTTCGTTTAATCAAGCGAAATAAAGTGAAGCGGCTGGCCGTGCCAAAAGGCTTTGCCCGAAGTCCAGAGGATGCACAGATTTTAAAAGAAGCAGCTGATAAAGGGATATCTGTTGATGAATTAGAGAGAGGGGATAAGCTTCAGGTTGGAGGGCAAGAATTTGAGGTTCTTCATCCGGCACGAGATCGGGTGACAAGTAAGAATAATGATTCACTTGTGCTTACCTTTACTCTTGGGGGGAAGCGTTTTATATTCACGGGAGACCTTGAACAAGAAGGCGAGCGAGACATCATAGAAGCTTATCCTCATCTGCGGGCGGATGTACTGAAGGTTGGACATCACGGGAGTAAAGGATCAACAAGTGAGGAATGGCTTCAGCATCTGAGACCGTCATATGCATTGATTTCGGCAGGTGAACGAAATCGTTATCAGCATCCTCATCAAGAAGTCTTGAAAAAATTAGATGATTATCAAACGAGGGTGTACCGTACAGATATTGATGGAAGTGTGACCTATGAATTTCTCGAAGCGGCTGGAACGTTTTACTCGCACCCTCCATATGATATCTTACAAAATCAATAAAAAAACTGCCGAAACGGCAGTCATAGAGCATTCATGAAGTTAAGATCCAACGAGGTGTATAATTGTTGCCAAAATAAACATTGAGGCGAAAAATCCGAATGTGACGATAAAACCAACAGCTGAGTCGGTCACATCATTCCGCTTGCTTTGAACATTTTTTTCAAATTCATTCATTTTCATCCCTCCTGGCTAATTTTAGTATACTTGAACTCATTTGGAATTGCTAGAAGGTAAAGTAACCGTTTTCCATTTTCATGATCATTTTATGAATATCGTCTGACAGCGAGCTGACCCGGGAGCTTGCGCCAGACGTTTACTATAAATGAGGAGGCGGCACTTTCAGCTTCCTCTTTACTAATGTCTCAACACACTTTAGGATAGAGGAGGAAGTGAAAGAGAGGGATTCAGCGTATGGTCTTTGAGATATGGAACAATTTAAAAAAAGGGGATATCCATCCCGTTTATTGCTTATATGGAAAAGAAACGTATTTACTGCAAGAAACTGCTGCTAAATTGAGACAAGCTGTGGTTGACGAGGAAACGAAGGATTTTAATTACTCCGTCTTCGATATGGAAGAGGTGCCGCTTGAACAGGCTGTCACGGACGCAGAAACATTTCCGTTTATGGGAGAACGACGTCTCGTTGTGATCAAGAATCCGTATTTTCTCACAGCTGAAAAGAAAAAGGAGAAGATAGAGCATCAGCTTTCCGTGTTAGAAGCTTACTTAGAAAAACCAGCGCCCTATACGATTCTTGTGTTATTAGCGCCATATGAAAAACTGGATGAACGTAAGAAAATCACCAAATTGCTAAAAAAGAAAGCTGCTGTGGTTGAGGCGAAAGAGTTAAATCCTAAAGAAACAACTGATTTTACCATCACGCTGGTTAAAACAGAAGGAAAAGCGATCACGGCCGAAGCGGCTGAACAGCTTGTGATGCTGTGTGGCGGGAGTCTGTCCTCACTTTTTCAAGAGGTTCGGAAGCTAAGTACATATATTGGAGAGCGAAAGGAAATCGAGCTGGCGGATGTCAATCAGCTTGTTGCGCGCAGCTTAGAGCAGAATATTTTCGAATTGATTAACCAAATTGTAAACAGACGCCGTTCTGAAGCCATGCAAATGTTTTATGACCTCTTAAAGCAAAATGAGGAACCCATTAAAATATTGGCGCTCATTTCAAATCAATTTCGGCTGATTTTGCAGACAAAGTACTTTGCTCAGCAGGGTTACGGGCAAAAACAAATTGCGTCAAACCTGAAGGTCCATCCATTCCGTGTCAAACTCGCCATGGACCAGGCAAAACTGTTTTCAGAAGAAGAACTAAAGCAGATCGTCAAAGAGCTCTCAACCATCGATTATGAAATGAAAACGGGTAAAAAGGATAAGCAGCTATTGCTAGAACTATTCCTGCTCCGGTTATTAGGGACATGAACAAAAAAACGACCTTCTAAAAAGAGGGTCGTTTTTGTTTAGATGTATAATTGCCAGTCTGTCCTTATGGCTGAGCCGGTCAGGACGGACGTACAGTTAAACAGGTGCCTCATCACTGAGGCGTTGCAAACATTATGCAGAAAGTCCGTTTACTTGTTTAGCAAGTCTTGATTTGTAACGCGCAGCTGCGTTTTTGTGTACAAGACCAGTTTTAACGGCTTTGTCAATGCGTTTTGCAGCAGAAGAAAGAGCAGCTTTTGCTTGCTCAGCATCATTGTTAGCTACAGAAACTTCAACTTGTTTAATCGCAGTACGCATCGCAGACTTGATTGTTGCGTTGTGTGCACGGCGTTCGTTATTCGTTTTTGTACGTTTGATCGCTGATTTAATATTTGGCATGTGTTTCACCTCCTAAGATACAACCTAAACACAATTGTCTTAAGGTTAAATCTTCACAATAGAACAAGTTGTATTCTATCAAACACACCTTTAGAATGCAATATAAATGTAAAGTATTTTTCATTGATGAACCGCTCGAATGTTTCTTGAAAGAGATGGAAAGACTACTGTTAATTACTTGGTGGAAGGAGACTTTTCATGAAGAAACAGAAACTCGATTTAAGCGCTTATCAAATCCGGACAGACTTGGCCGTTGAAACAAAAGAGATATTAGAACAAGAGAACGATCCTAATGTCGTCAAAAATGATGGCATTCAAGGGATTGTCGAGAAGGAAAAGGAAGAGCACGGGATCCGCATACGCACTGTGGAGATTACGAAAGAAGGAGAAGAGCTGACGGGGAAAAAGACAGGTACATACTTGACGCTTGAGGCGCAGGGCATTCGGGAGAAGGATTCTGAGATGCAAGAAAAAGTAGTCGAAGTCTTCGCACATCATTTTGCTCAGTTTTTAAAAGACCGGGGAATTCAGGCAGATGCGAGCTGTCTTGTAGTGGGACTAGGAAACTGGAATGTCACGCCAGATGCGTTAGGGCCACTCACAGTTGAAAACCTGCTTGTGACCCGTCATCTATTTGAATTGCAGCCGGAAAATGTACAGGAAGGCTATCGCCCAGTGTCCTCTTTATCACCTGGTGTGATGGGACTGACTGGAATTGAAACAAGTGACATTATACAAGGTGTGATCGAACGTTCCAAACCCGATTTTGTGATTGCCATAGATGCACTTGCTGCTCGTGCGGTGGAACGGGTGAATACAACGATTCAAATGTCTGATACAGGCATCCATCCAGGATCTGGTGTAGGGAATAAGCGCAAGGAATTAAGCAAAGAAACCTTGGGTATTCCAGTGATTGCGATTGGCGTCCCGACAGTGGTTGATGCAGTGACGATCGCAAATGACACGATTGATTATGTCTTAAAGCATTTTGGTAGAGAACTGAAAGATGATAGACCCTCCCGCTCTCTTGTGCCGGCTGGTCTGACATTTGGGAAGAAAAAAGTGCTAAACGAAGAAGACTTACCAGATGAAGAAACGCGTCAATCATTCTTAGGAATAGTAGGAACGCTTCCTGATGAAGAGAAAAGACAGCTGATCCATGAAGTGCTTGCGCCGCTAGGACAAAATTTAATGGTGACGCCGAAGGAAGTGGATACATTCATTGATGATATGGCAAACGTACTCGCCAATGGATTAAACACAGCGCTTCATCAAAAAATCTCTCAAGGTAACATGGGTTCTTATAATCATTAATCGGTTCTACTTTCTCTAGCTCGCTCATAGTGTAATTACTAGAAAGCGTGCTGGAGGGAGTAAATCATGAAAAAAAGACCCCGCCGTCCTCGACAGTTGGTCGTTGCGATTAATGGAACCAAAGTAGTGAAAAGTATTTTCTTGTTTATTGCCTCTCTTGTTGTCATGTTTGTCATGTCAGGGGCTTTGACATCTTTAAAACCTGAGCTTAGACCTCAAGCTTCGTTATATGGTGTAGCTGATGAGCTGTCAGGAGCATTCTTTGCCACACTGATGGGAATGGAAAACCAATATTTCGCCTCAACAGTTCCAGAAGATCAAAAAGGGTTCAATTTCTCTGGACTGTCACTCAAGCTTGCGACAAGTATCAATTTAGAAGATCCGCGCAGTTTTCTAGGAAGAGAGCTGCCAGGCTTTGAACATTTTGATACAAAAATCATCTTAGCGGGTGAAGGAACAGACTATACCAACATGCCAATGGAATCGCCGCCGCCAAGTGAAGTCATCAAAGATGAGAAAGAAGCGAATTTAGCTGAGCTGGACAAGCTCGATGAGGATGAGCCGAAAAAGCCTGCTAAAGAGCCGGACCGTTCGACAGGGAAACGAAAAGCCGTGTACATTTATCACACACATAATACGGAATCATATTTACCATTTTTAAAAGGAGAAACGAACCCAAACAATGCACGGCACTCAAAAGTGAACGTCACCCTTGTCGGAGACATGTTTGGAAAAGCGCTCGATCAGCAAGGAATCGGTAATACAGTTGACAAAACTGAAATTGAAAAAAGGCTCCTGCAAAAAGGGTTAAAGTATCCGCAGTCGTATAATGAATCCAGATTGGTCGTGAAAGAAGCCCTTGCTGCAAACGATGACCTCGAATATTTAATTGATATTCACCGTGACTCAAGGAGAAAGAAAGATACCACTGTGGAGATCAAAGGAAAGAAATATGCGAGAATCGCGTTCGTTGTGGGGAAGAAGAATCAAAGCTATGAGAAAAATTTAAAGCTGGCAACGGAGTTCCACCATTTGATGGAGAAAAAATATAAAGGTCTCAGCGTTGGAGTGTTTGCCAAAGGAGAAATTGGCGATAATGGAATCTATAATCAAGATTTATCTGATAAAGCCCTTCTTTTAGAATTTGGCGGAGTGGATAATAATATGGAAGAATTGAAAAATGCATCCAATGCAGCGGCTGATGTGTTCAGTGAAATTTTCTGGGACGCAGAAAAAGTAAATGGTAAAGCAAAGGATGAGAAAAAACGTTCTTAAGGTGGTGACGGATATGGGCTCATTTATTGGAAAAACCATTATTTTAGGATTGGTTTTGCTGTTTGGTGTCTTTTTAGGAATGCAGCAAGCCAATCACGGTATGCTGCAAATGAAGGGCTACCATGATCCGCAATTAAAAGGGGCTTTCTCTATTCAAATGAACGACGATCAAGAAAGAGAAGCTTCTATCTTAGGAACGGCTGTCACAGAAAAAGATTTAGCTGAAAAACAAAAGCAGCTTGAAGAAATAGAGAGCTTTAATGCCTTCTCCAAGGCCGGAAAAGCCTTATCTGATGGCATGACACGCGCAGCCCGTTCTCTTTATGATTGGGTGAATGGCAAATAACCATTCAATTTAGCACCACCATGGATTTCATTTCATGAGATATCACCCTTTTGAGAAAAGCCGCTTACACCGATGAGCGGCTTTTCTTGATTTCGATTGAATCTTTACAGCCCTATTGATATAATCTAACCTAGCGCAACCCGCGTTTTATAGTAGGAGTGATAGATTGTGACAGATAAAGAAAAACGATTAGAACGGCAATCAAGAATTCGAAATTTCTCCATTATCGCCCATATTGACCATGGGAAATCCACATTGGCGGACCGTATTTTGGAAAAAACAGCGGCGATTACTCAACGAGAAATGAAAGAACAATTACTTGATTCCATGGACTTAGAGCGTGAACGCGGCATTACGATTAAATTAAACTCTGTCCAGCTGAAATATAAGGCGAAGGATGGAGAAGAATATATTATGCACCTGATTGATACACCAGGGCATGTCGACTTCACCTATGAGGTATCCCGAAGCCTAGCTGCCTGTGAAGGGGCGATTCTTGTTGTAGATGCGGCACAAGGAATTGAAGCACAGACACTTGCGAACGTTTATTTAGCTCTTGATAACAACTTAGAAATTCTGCCGATTATCAATAAAATCGATCTGCCAAGTGCAGAGCCTGAGCGTGTAAGAGAAGAAATTGAAGATGTCATCGGTTTGGATGCGTCTGAAGCTGTTCTGACCTCTGCTAAGGCGGGCATTGGGATCGAGGATATTTTAGAACAAATCGTAGAAAAAGTACCGGCTCCAGCTGGAGATCCAGAAGCACCGCTTCAAGCCCTTATTTTTGACTCCCTTTATGATGCGTATCGAGGCGTTATTGCGTACATACGAATAGTTGAAGGAACAGTAAAGCCAGGTCAGAAAATCAAAATGATGGCGACAGGCAAAGAATTTGAAGTGCTTGAAGTCGGCGTTTTCACACCGAAAGCAATGCCAACAGACGAACTTACCGTTGGAGATGTTGGCTACTTAACAGCTGCGATTAAAAATGTCGGTGATACACGTGTAGGGGATACGATCACAAGTGCGGAGAACCCTGCGAAAGAAGCACTGCCAGGATACAGAAAGCTGAACCCAATGGTGTACTGCGGACTTTATCCAATTGACACAGCGAAATATAACGACTTACGTGAAGCGTTAGAAAAGCTTGAATTAAATGATTCTTCACTTCAATATGAGGCAGAGACATCCCAAGCACTTGGCTTCGGTTTCCGCTGCGGCTTTCTTGGAATGCTTCATATGGAAATCATCCAAGAACGGATTGAACGTGAATTTAAAATTGACCTCATTACGACAGCACCAAGTGTTATTTACGATGTGTATATGACAGACGGAGAAAAAATCGTTGTAGATAACCCGTCCAATCTGCCTGATCCGCAAAAGATTGAACGAATTGAAGAACCATACGTGAAGGCAACAATGATGGTGCCGAATGATTATGTAGGCTCTGTTATGGAGCTTTGCCAAGGAAAGCGTGGTAATTTCATTGATATGCAATATCTTGATGCAAACCGCGTCAGCATTGTTTACGAAATTCCTTTGGCAGAGATCGTATACGAATTTTTTGACCAGCTAAAGTCCAATACAAAAGGGTATGCGTCCTTTGATTATGAGCTGATTGGCTATCGTCCATCCACTCTAGTGAAAATGGATATCATGCTAAATGGCGAAAAAATCGATGCCCTTTCCTTCATTGTTCACCGCGATTATGCATATGAACGAGGAAAGCTCATTGTAGAAAAGCTGAAAGAACTCATTCCACGCCAGCACTTTGAAGTACCAGTTCAGGCGGCGATCGGTCAAAAAATCGTTGCTCGATCTACTATTAAAGCGATGCGTAAAAACGTACTTGCTAAGTGTTATGGTGGAGATATTTCCCGGAAAAGAAAGCTTCTTGAGAAGCAAAAAGAAGGGAAAAAGCGCATGAAGCAAGTGGGCTCTGTTGAAGTCCCGCAAGAAGCATTTATGGCTGTCCTGAAAATGGACGACAGCACACCGAAAAAATAATATCCTCAAGGCAACCTGCTTTACAATGCACGCCTTGACGTTTATAGTCGAAAACAAACAAAGTTGCCGCAGCGATAAACTGCGGCTCTTTACCTGTAAAGAAGGTGTCATCAAATGAAAGCAGCATATATTCACATTCCATTTTGTGAGCACATTTGTCACTATTGTGATTTCAATAAATTTTTCATTAAAACGCAGCCAGTAGATGAATACTTAGCCGCTCTTGAAAAAGAAATGCAGCACACGATCGAGCAAAAAGGCGAGCAAGAACTAAAGACGATCTTTATTGGCGGGGGAACCCCGACATCACTGACAGTCAGCCAGCTAGATCAGCTCATGGACAGTATTCACCGCGTATTAAAGCCGACAAAAAATCTGATTGAATTTGCAGTTGAAGCAAACCCAGACGAACTATCGCTTGATAAGCTGCATGTCCTGAAATCAGCAGGCGTGAATCGGCTGAGCTTTGGCGTACAAACATTTGAAGACGATTTGCTCAAAAAAATCGGACGAGTTCATCAACAGAAAGATGTCCTAACGTCTTTCGAACGAGCAAGAGCGGTTGGGTTTGACAACATTAGTCTCGACCTCATGTTTGGTTTGCCTCATCAAGAAAAGCACCATGTCATGAATTCACTTGAGACGGCTTTTTCATTAGGTGCAGAGCACTATTCTGTCTATTCACTCATTGTGGAGCCGAAAACGGTTTTTTACAACTTAATGCAAAAAGGCAAACTGCATTTGCCGCCGCAAGAACGTGAGGCTGAAATGTATGAGCTTATCATGGATGAAATGGAGCGCCACGGATTAAAGCAATATGAAATTAGCAATTACGCCAAAGCGGGCTTTGAAAGCCAGCATAACCTCACATATTGGAGCAATGAAGATTACTTCGGTTTTGGTGCAGGGGCGCACGGCTATGTAGATGGTATCCGAAATGTGAACGCTGGACCAGTGAAACATTATTTGGAACTGATTGAACAAACAGGGTTCCCATATAAGGAAACACATCAGGTGACAAAAGCAGAACAAATCGAAGAAGAAATGTTTTTAGGTCTCCGGAAAATCGAAGGTGTTAAAAGCGCCCATTTCCAAGCGAAATATGGAGCAACGCCAGAGGCGCTCTTTTCCACTGTTCTTGAAGAATTAGAAGAAAAAGGTCTCCTTGTACAAGATGACATTGGGATTCGTTTAACAAGAAAAGGAAAATTGTTAGGAAATGAAGTATTTCAAGCGTTTCTCGGTGAGTTATAATTGACATTTTAATTTGAGTTTGGTAATTTTGTTTATACAATTAGCACTCGTTGGAAGAGAGTGCTAACAGGGGTGATGATGATGTTAACAAATCGTCAGCTTTTGATTCTGCAAGTCATCATTAATGACTTTATTCGTTCGGCGCAGCCAGTTGGATCAAGGACTCTTTCTAAAAAAGAAGACATCACATTCAGCTCTGCGACGATTAGAAACGAAATGGCTGATTTGGAGGAACTTGGTTTTATTGAAAAGACCCATTCTTCGTCAGGAAGAATTCCTTCCCAAAAAGGATATCGCTATTATGTAGATCATTTGCTCTCTCCGCGAAAACTGTCATCTAAAGAGCTTGTGCTCATCCAGTCAGCTTTTCAGGAGAAAATTTTTGAGCTGGAAAAAACAGTTCAAAAATCGGCGGAAATTTTATCAGATCTCACAAACTATACATCGATTGTGCTGGGTCCAAAGCTAAGTGAAAATCGATTAAAGCAAATTCAGCTTGTCCCTGTTCAGCCAAACAAAGCAGTGGCGATCATGATTACAGACAGCGGCCATGTTGAAAACAAAACCATTACCTTCTCTGAGCATCTCGATGTCTCCGATATTGAGAAGCTGATGAATATTTTAAACAGCCGCTTAGCAGGAATCCCGATGGATCAGCTGAAGGACAGGATGTACAAAGAAGTTGTCATGCTGCTTCGCATGCATTTAAAAGATTATGATCATATTTTAGATGCGCTTGGCAACACATTTACATCGACACAAAATGAATCAAAACTTTTCTTTGGCGGGAAGATTAATATGTTGAATCAGCCGGAGTTTCATGACATTGACCGCATTCGTTCACTTATGATGCTTATTGAGCAAAAGAATGATGTCATGCAGCTGTTTCATCCAAATCAGCAAGGAATCACCATTAAAATTGGCTCAGAAAACAATTTGGAAGCAATGGAGAATTGCAGCTTAATCACAGCGACCTATTCGATTGATCAAAAATCTCTCGGCTCCATTGCCGTCATCGGTCCAACCCGCATGGATTACGGCCGGGTCGTCAGTCTCCTGCATCATGTATCAAAAGACTTGTCAAACGCACTTTCCAATTTGTATGATGAGTAGGGTGATGAAAAGCGGGGGCGCAGCCCCTTCGTATTCTTGAATCTTTTGAGGGAGGTGAACACAATGTCAGAAGAAAAACAGACACCTGAGCAAGAAGCAGAGGTTGAAGCACAAGAAGAAGCAGTTCAAGCAGATACTGAGGAAGTAATGCATGATGAACAGTCTGCCTTCCAAGAGAAAATCGATGAATTGCAGCAGCTTCTAGACGAAAAAGAAAACAAAATTCTGCGTGTTCAAGCAGATTTTGAAAACTATAAACGCCGTGCTCGAACTGAAGTGGAGACCGTGCAAAAATATCGTTCTCAACATGTTGTCAGCGATCTTCTCCCAGCTCTTGACAACTTTGAAAGAGCGCTTGGAATCGATCCAGACAATGAGCAGACGAAAAGTTTGTTAGAAGGAATGCAAATGGTTTACCGCCAGCTGGTAGAAGCGTTGAAAAATGAAGGCGTTGAACCAATTGAAGCTGTCGGCAAAGAGTTCGATCCAAACCTTCATCAAGCCGTCATGCAAGTTGAAGATGAAAACTTCGATTCAAATATCGTTGTAGAAGAATTGCAAAAGGGCTATAAACTCAAAGACCGAGTCATTCGTCCATCAATGGTAAAAGTAAATCAATAACTACATAACATAATGGGAGGTCATCGAATATGAGTAAAATCATTGGGATTGACTTAGGAACAACAAACTCATGTGTTGCAGTACTTGAAGGCGGCGAGCCAAAAGTCATTGCAAACGCTGAAGGAGCACGTACAACACCATCTGTTGTCGCTTTTAAAAACGGAGAGCGCCAAGTAGGTGAAGTAGCAAAACGTCAATCAATTACAAACCCGAACACAATCATGTCTGTGAAAAGACATATGGGTACTGATTATAAAGTAGAAGTTGAAGGCAAGAACTATACACCGCAGGAAATCTCTGCAATCATTCTTCAACATCTTAAATCTTACGCTGAAGGCTATCTTGGCGAAGAAGTAACAAAAGCTGTGATCACAGTTCCTGCTTACTTCAATGATGCAGAACGTCAAGCAACAAAAGATGCGGGTAAAATTGCTGGTCTTGAAGTAGAACGTATCATTAACGAACCAACAGCAGCTGCACTTGCTTATGGTTTAGATAAAACAGAAGAAGATCAAACGATTCTTGTATACGATCTTGGCGGCGGTACATTTGACGTTTCAATCCTTGAACTTGGAGACGGCGTCTTTGAAGTACGCTCAACTGCTGGGGACAACCGCTTAGGTGGAGATGATTTTGACCAAGTCATCATTGATCACCTAGTGGCTGAATTCAAAAAAGAAAATGGCATTGATCTTTCTAAAGATAAAATGGCGCTTCAGCGTTTAAAAGATGCTGCTGAAAAAGCGAAAAAAGATCTTTCAGGTGTATCATCTACACAAATTTCACTGCCATTTATCACAGCTGGAGATGCAGGACCTCTTCACCTTGAGTTAACGTTAACTCGTGCTAAATTCGAAGAACTATCTTCTGAGCTTGTCGAGCGTACAATGACACCTGTACGTCAATCACTTAAAGATGCTGGTTTATCTGCTAGCGAGATTGATAAAGTCATCCTTGTTGGTGGATCAACCCGTATTCCTGCAGTGCAAGAAGCGATCAAAAAAGAAACAGGTAAAGAGCCTCATAAAGGTGTAAACCCTGATGAAGTAGTTGCACTTGGTGCAGCGATCCAAGGTGGAGTGATCACAGGGGATGTGAAAGACGTTGTTCTTCTTGACGTAACACCACTTTCTTTAGGAATTGAAACAATGGGCGGCGTATTCACGAAGCTGATTGAACGTAATACAACAATTCCAACAAGTAAATCTCAAGTGTTCTCAACGGCTGCTGACAACCAAACAGCTGTAGACATCCACGTCTTACAAGGTGAGCGCCCAATGGCTGCAGATAATAAAACATTAGGCCGCTTCCAATTGACTGATATCCCGCCAGCACCACGCGGCGTACCGCAAATCGAAGTATCTTTTGATATCGATAAAAACGGTATTGTGAACGTACGTGCGAAAGATATGGGTACAGGCAAAGAGCAAAACATCACAATCAAATCTTCTTCAGGTCTTTCTGATGATGAGATCGAAAAAATGGTCAAAGAAGCAGAAGAAAATGCTGAAGCAGATGCAAAGAAAAAAGAAGAAATCGAAGTGCGCAATGAAGCAGATCAATTAGTGTTCACAACTGAAAAAACATTAAAAGATCTAGAAGGCAAAATCGATGAAGAGCAAGTCAAAAAAGCAAATGATGCGAAAGATGCTTTAAAAGCTGGGATCGAAAAAGGCGAGCTTGAAGACATCAAAGCGAAAAAAGATGAGCTGCAAACAATCGTTCAAGAATTAACGACAAAGCTCTATGAAGAAGCTGCAAAACAAGCACAAGCTCAGCAAGAAGGCGCTGAAGGTGCTCAAAAAGCAGATGACAATGTAGTGGATGCAGAATACGAAGAAGTAAACGACGATCAAGAGAAAAAATAATCACCTTTACTTTTGAAAAAGACTGCTGAAACGTACTCGTCAGAAAGTCAAAGTCAGGATCTCTTGGCTTTGACTTTTTTCTTTTCAACATGAAAAGGAATTGAAAAAGGTTAAATCAAAGTGATACAATCGTATTTATGTGAGAAAATCGGGAGTGTGAAGAGATGAGTAAGCGTGATTACTATGAAGTGCTTGGCGTTGGTAAGAACGCCTCAAAGGACGAAATCAAAAAGGCATACCGCAAGCTTTCAAAAAAGTATCACCCTGATATTAATAAAGAAGCTGGCTCAGATGAGAAATTCAAAGAAGTAAAAGAAGCCTATGAAACCATTTCTGACGATCAAAAACGTGCGCATTATGATCAGTTCGGTCATACCGATCCAAACCAAGGCTTTGGCGGCGGCGGTTTTGGTGGAGGGGGAGACTTTGGCGGCTTCGGCGGCTTTGATGACATCTTCTCTAGTATTTTTGGCGGCGGTGCCAGAAGAAGAGATCCAAATGCACCGCGTCAAGGAGCGGACCTTCAATATACAATGACGCTTTCGTTTGAAGAAGCGGCATTTGGGAAGGAAGCGACCATTGAAATTCCTCGTGAAGAATCTTGTGAAACATGTCATGGCTCAGGTGCAAAGCCTGGGACGCAAGCGAAGACATGTTCACATTGCGGCGGTTCTGGCCAATTAAATGTCGAGCAATCAACCCCATTTGGTAAAGTCGTCAACCGCAGAGTATGTAATTACTGTAGCGGAACAGGAAAACAAATTGACCACAAATGTTCAACATGCGGTGGATCTGGTCAAGTGCGTAAGCGTAAGAAAATCAACGTAACGATCCCGGCAGGTGTTGATGATGGTCAGCAGCTCAGAGTATCTGGTCAAGGTGAACCAGGTGTAAATGGAGGACCTCCAGGCGATCTATTCGTTGTGTTCCATGTACGTGCGCATGAATTCTTCGAACGTGACGGAGATGACATTTACTGCGAAATGCCGCTTACCTTCGCGCAAGCTGCATTAGGCGACGAAATTGAAGTGCCGACATTACACGGAAAAGTAAAATTAAAAATTCCTGCAGGCACTCAAACTGGAACAAAGTTTAGACTCAAAGGAAAAGGTGTGAAAAATGTACGCGGCTATGGCCAAGGCGATCAGCATATCGTTGTACGTGTCGTCACACCGACGAATTTAACTGACAATCAAAAAGATATCATTAGAAAATTTGCTGAAGTGAGCGGAAATAAACCAGACGAACAAGAAATGAGCTTCTTCGATAAGGTAAAACGCGCATTTAAAGGCGAGTAAGACGGATAAGGAGTTGGTAGTATTGAAGTGGTCAGAGATTAGCGTCCATACAACAAATGAAGCGGTGGAACCGGTCACCAATATTTTGCATGAAGCAGGTGCAAGTGGTGTCGTGATTGAGGACCCGCTTGATTTAATCAAGGAACGTGAAAATGTATACGGTGAGATCTACCAGCTCGATCCGAATGATTATCCGGATGAAGGGGTTATTGTGAAAGCCTATCTTCCGATGAATAGCTTTTTGATGGAAACGGTAGATGAGATCAAAGAAGCCATCAACAATCTTCTTCTATACGATATTGACCTTGGACGAAATACGCTGTCCATTTGTGAAGTAAATGAAGAAGAATGGGCAACCGCATGGAAGAAATACTATCATCCTGTGAAAATCTCTGAAAAATTCACCATCGTTCCAACGTGGGAAGAATATACACCTGTTCATTCTGATGAACTGATCATTGAAATGGATCCTGGAATGGCATTTGGAACAGGTACGCATCCAACGACAGTCCTTTGCATTCAGGCGCTTGAGCGCTATGTGAAGGAAAACGATACGGTGATTGATGTTGGAACAGGATCTGGAATTTTAAGTGTTGCAGCAGCGATGCTTGGTGCAAAGGACATTCAGGCCTTTGATCTCGATACCGTTGCGGTTGAAAGTGCGAAGCAGAACATCGAACTAAATGGTGTTAGTGAACAAGTGACTGTGAAACAAAACAATCTACTTGATGGTATCTCAGGTGAACGTGATGTGATCGTTGCCAACATTCTTGCAGAGGTCATCTTACGCTTTACAGATCAAGCATATGACTTATTGAAGAAAGATGGCTATTTCATTACATCAGGCATCATCGGACAAAAGAAATTACAAGTCAAAACGGCTTTAGAAGAAGCTGGTTTTGACATTGTTGAAGTGCTGTCAATGGAAGATTGGGTCAGCATTATAGCGAAAAAATAAAGCGAGTAGGTGTCAGGACACGTATGCAACGATATTTTATCGACCTCACGAAAGAAGAAGTGATGGCAAAGGGAGCCAGCGTCATAAAAGGTGAAGATGTACATCACCTTTCAAATGTCATGCGAATGAAAGCAGGGCAGGAAATCCTTTGCTTAACGACAGACGGCTTTGAAGCGCTCAGTAAAATTGATAAAATAACAAAGGAAGAAGTGATTTGTCACCTTGAAGGCTGGACGAATCAGAACAGAGAACTTCCGATCAGCGTAACGATAGCGAGTGGTCTGCCAAAAGGAGATAAGCTTGAGCTGATTATCCAAAAAGGCACCGAGCTTGGCGCAAGTGCTTTTGTCCCGTTTCAAGCGGCTCGTTCTATTACAAAGCTTGACCAAAAAAAGTCACATAAAAAACGTGAGCGCTGGGAGAAAATTGCGAAGGAAGCAGCCGAGCAGTCCTACCGGAATATCATTCCCCGTGTCCATCCAGTATCAACGTTTAAAGAGCTGACACAGTTGGCTGATGAATTCGATAAATGTGTCGTTGCATACGAAGAATCATCGAAAGAAGGAGAGCAAAGCCGATTTCAAACTGTGCTTCAACAGATGAAAGGCGGACAAACCTTATTAGTGGTTTTTGGCCCTGAAGGCGGTTTGGCAGAAAAGGAGATTGAAGAGCTTGAAACGCTTGGTGCAGTCATTTGCGGGCTCGGACCACGCATTTTAAGAACAGAAACAGCTCCTCTTTACGCGCTTTCTGCTATATCTTATCAAACAGAGTTATTAAGAGGTGAATCATGATGGGAACAGTAGCGTTCCATACACTTGGCTGTAAGGTCAATCACTATGAAACAGAAGCCATCTGGCAGCTGTTTAAAGAAGCTGGCTATGAAAGAAAAGATTATGAATCAAAAGCAGACGTATATGTGATTAATACATGTACGGTCACGAATACAGGCGATAAGAAAAGCCGCCAAGTCATTAGAAGAGCCATTCGTCATAACCCGGATGGTGTCATTTGTGTAACAGGCTGTTATGCGCAAACGTCTCCGGCAGAAATCATGGCGATCCCTGGCGTTGATATTGTGGTTGGAACACAAGACAGACATAAATTGCTTGGTTATATTGAAGAATACCGCAGAGAAAGACAGCCTATTAACGGAGTTGGCAATATCATGAAAGCACGGGTGTTTGAAGAGCTGGATGTTCCTGCCTTTACAGATAGAACGCGTGCGTCATTAAAAATCCAAGAAGGCTGTAACAATTTCTGCACATTCTGCATCATTCCGTGGGCTCGCGGACTTCTTCGTTCTCGTGATCCTGAAGAGGTTATCAATCAAGCGCAGCAGCTTGTTGATGCCGGCTATAAAGAAATTGTGTTAACCGGCATTCATACAGGCGGATACGGAGAAGACCTAAAGGATTATCACTTTGCTAAGCTTCTGAAAGAATTAGATGAACGTGTCATCGGCTTAAAACGAATCCGCATTTCATCAATTGAGGCAAGTCAAATTACAGACGAAGTGATTGAAGTGCTGGATCAGTCAGATAAAATTGTCAGACACCTGCACATTCCGCTTCAATCTGGCTCTAATACTGTGCTGAAAAGAATGCGCCGTAAATATACGATGGAATTCTTTGCAGAGCGTTTAACAAAGCTGAAAAAAGCATTGCCAGGCCTGGCGGTGACTTCTGATGTGATTGTTGGATTCCCTGGGGAAACAGAAGAAGAGTTTATGGAAACGTACAATTTTGTCAAAGACCATCAATTCTCTGAGCTCCACGTATTCCCTTACAGCAAACGTACAGGTACTCCGGCTGCAAGAATGGAAGATCAAGTGGATGAACATGTGAAAAACGAACGCGTTCACCGATTGATCGCTCTTTCTGACCAGCTTGCGAAAGAATATGCATCGGCATATGAAGGAGATGTCCTAGAGATTATTCCAGAAGAATCCTTCAAAGAACAAGATGGAGAACACAATCTTTATGTTGGTTATACAGATAACTATATGAAGGTCGTTTTTGAAGGATCAGAAGATATGATCGGTCGATTGGTGAAAGTGAAAATCACGAAAGCTGGCTACCCTTATAACGAAGGACAGTTCGTTCGTATGAGTGAAGACATTCAACCAGACGAAGTGAGAATGACATCATAAGAGAGACAAGAACCGGCTGCCACTAGGGGGCCGGTTTTCTTTTATGTTTGATTTGGTAAAAGGAACAAAATCATTGCATGAAAGGGGCGGATGAGCGGGAAGAACAATAACGAGCTGGCGACATTAAACAATAGACTGAAATGCGCGATTTGCTGTGCTGGAGAGCTCGCTAAAAGTGCGACAAATTGCGTTATGAGTGTGAGAAATGGCAGGCATAATAAAACCCCAAGAACATTAAATACAACATGTGCATAAGCCGTTTGACGTGCTGCCAATCCGCCAGAGATCGCAGCCATGACAGCTGTAATGCATGTGCCAACATTCGATCCTAATACAAAGCTGATTCCCTCCTGCAACGCCACAGTCCCTTCATTCATAAATCCCATTAAAATACCAATGCATACAGAGCTTGAATGAACAATGGCAGTGAGGATTGTGCCCGACAGAATTGCTGTCCAATCTGAGTGCTGCATCATTTCAAGAAAACGTAGCGTTTCCGGTTGACTTGTCATCATACCCGCAATTTTTGAAAAGCCTTGAATGCAAAAAAAGATCATCCCAAGACCAAATAGACTTTTTCCTGCATGCCTGAAGGACCTTTGACCAAAAATGATACATACAAGACCGGTAGCAATTAAAACCCACATGAACACGTCCATTTTAATCGCGATAAATTCTGTCGTGAACGTGGATCCGATATTGGTCCCAAGGATCATTGGAATTGATTTTTTGAAAGTCAGAATGCCTGTACTCACAAAGCCGATGACAATGACCATAAACGCCGAACTGCTTTGAAGCACGCCTGTAAACACAATACTGACCAAGAATGCTTTCACCGGGTGATCTGTAAAGAGAAGAAGCGATTTCTCAATACGAGACGATGTCAGTGCCATTAATCCTTTTCTCAGCAAACCCATTGACCATAAAAAAATGAAAATAAGTGCACAAAAATAAATGATCGCCATCATAGAAAAGTCCTCCTCTTACCAATGAATATATGGACTTGTCTACCTGCTCATGACGAAAATATATTTCCAAATCACTTAGTTGACCTCACACTAGGCTTATATTATAATGTCTAGGTACATGTTTGCATGTATATCTTTTTTTAATGCAGTCGATTGGTGTATTCGGAGGGAGGGAAAGAGAATGTCAAAAACGGTCGTTAGAAAAAACGAATCGCTTGAAGATGCTCTTCGTCGCTTTAAACGCAGTGTATCCAAAACTGGAACATTGCAAGAAGCAAGAAAGCGTGAATTTTATGAAAAGCCTAGCGTAAAGCGCAAGAAAAAGTCCGAAGCTGCTAGAAAACGTAAATTTTAAAAGAGGGTGGATTTATGAGTCTTCTTGAGCAATTAAATTCTGATATGAAGCTGATGATGAAAAACCGTGAGAAAGACAAGCTTGCTGTCATTCGAATGGTAAAGGCTTCACTACAAAATGAAGCAATTAAGCTTAAGAAAGACAGTTTGACCGGCGATGAGGAACTGACCGTTCTTTCTCGTGAGATTAAGCAACGTAAAGACTCCCTCCATGAATTTTCGAAAGCTAATCGCTTAGATTTAGTAGATAAAGTTCAAAAAGAGATTGACATCTTAGACGTTTATTTACCTGAACAGCTTTCTGAAGAAGAACTGCAAACGGTCGTGAAAGAAACGATCGCTGAAACAGGTGCTTCATCGAAGGCTGATATGGGTAAAGTGATGAGCGCTATTATGCCAAAAGTAAAAGGTAAAGCTGATGGTGCTGTCATTAACAGACTTGTCAGCGAGCAGCTGTCTCAATAAAAAAGTATCCTTCTATTGTTAGAAGGGTACTTTTTTTGTGCCACCATCAATCTGTCATATAAAAATGAAACCTATGATACATTTGTAACGTATGTAAAGGAACGGTAAAATAAAAGAAAGAGAGGAGGGATCACCAAATAGATGAAAAAAATAAAAATTTCTATTGCTCTCTTCAGTTGTTTTATAATATGCTTGTTATTAGGGGTTCAATTGACCGCGAAATCAGCAGATCAGAAAGTTCATGTCATTCCAATTGAAGATACAGTAGAAAAGGGACTTTCTAAATTCATTGAACGATCATTTGAGCAAGCAAAGTCGGAACGGGCGAAACATATTATTTTCGACATCAATACACCAGGTGGTGCAGTTGATGCGGCGCTTGAAATCGCAGATACCATTCGTGCGTCTGATATCCCTGTGACAGCGTTTGTCAATCATAGAGCGCTTTCAGCCGGGGCCTTCCTTGCATTAAATGCCGACCAAATTTATATGACCCCGAACGGAAAGATGGGGGCTGCTGCGATCATTGATGGAGAAGGCAATGCTGCCGATCAAAAATCTGAATCTCTATGGCTTGCTGAAATGAGTGATGCTGCCGAAAAGCAGGGGCGTGATCCAAAGTATGCTCTTGCGATGGCAGATGTAGATATAGATGCAAAAGAAGCCGGTGCACCAAAAGGAGAATTGCTCACCTTCAACACAGACCGGGCGCTTCAATTCGGTTATGCAGAAGGAGAAGCGAAAAATCTGGATGACTTGCTTCAGAAGCTGAACTTAGCAGACACTTCTGTTCAATACGATGAAGTGAGCTTTGCTGAAAAGGTTGCGCGTTTTCTCACGCATCCAATCGTCATTCCAATCCTTTTATCCATCGCAAGCTTAGGGTTAATTGTTGAGCTATATTCTCCCGGCTTTGGGGTCCCAGGCACCATGGGAGTCACAGCGCTTCTTCTATTCTTTTATGGTCATCTCGTGGCAGGTTTTGCAGGATATGAGACGTTGTTCCTGTTTTTAGCAGGGATTGCACTCATTATTCTGGAATTGTTTTTGCCAGGGGGAATCTTAGGTGCCATTGGACTAATCTGTGTTGTTGTCAGCTTATTTTTAGCAGCTGGAAGCTTTACAGAAATGGCGATTTCCATCTTGATTGCCACTGCTGTTTCAATCATAGCAGTTATTTTATTGACAAAGGTGTTGGGGAAACGTATGAAATTTTTTAAAAAGTTCATTTTAACCGATTCAACCAATAAAGAAAGTGGTTATGTCTCAAATGAAACAAGAGAGGATCTTGTTGGACAAATCGCAGTGACAGCAACAGCACTTCGTCCATCCGGTACGATTGTACTCGGAGATGAGCGTATTGATGTTGTGTCAGAAGGTGCATTTATCGACAAGGATGAACAAGTAAAAATTGTCAAAGCGGAAGGCTCACGCATTGTCGTGAGGAAAGTATAGATATACTGATTTTATAGGAGGAATAAAATGGATCCATCTACTTTACTATTATTTGTGATTATCGCAGCAGGTTTGATCGTTCTATCGATCTTCTTCACCTTTGTACCGGTGATGCTGTGGATTTCTGCCCTAGCGGCTGGCGTAAGAGTGAGCATTTTTACACTTGTAGGAATGAGACTTCGCCGAGTAATTCCAAACCGAGTGGTCAACCCGCTCATCAAAGCACATAAAGCAGGTCTTGATGTGACGATTAACCAGTTAGAAAGCCACTACCTTGCAGGTGGTAACGTTGACCGTGTTGTGAATGCATTGATCGCGGCTCAACGTGCGAATATCGAATTGAACTTTGCACGCTGTGCAGCGATCGACCTAGCAGGCCGTGACGTACTTGAAGCTGTACAAATGAGTGTAAACCCTAAAGTGATTGAAACACCATTTATCTCAGGTGTTGCGATGGACGGGATTGAAGTGAAAGCAAAAGCACGTATTACAGTTCGCGCAAACATCGAACGACTTGTTGGTGGTGCAGGGGAAGAAACAATCATTGCTCGTGTAGGTGAAGGGATTGTCTCTACAATCGGTTCATCAAATAATCATAAAAAGGTTCTAGAAAATCCTGATATGATTTCTCAAACGGTTCTTGGTAAAGGATTAGATTCAGGTACTGCGTTTGAAATTCTCTCGATTGATATCGCAGATGTTGATATCGGTAAGAACATTGGGGCTATTCTGCAAACAGACCAAGCAGAAGCAGACAAAAACATTGCACAGGCTAAAGCGGAAGAACGCCGCGCAATGGCTGTTGCACAAGAACAAGAAATGCGTGCAAAAGTTGAAGAAATGCGCGCGAAAGTAGTAGAAGCAGAGGCTGAAGTACCACTTGCAATGGCTGAAGCACTACGCGAAGGCAATATTGGAGTCATGGACTACATGAACATTAAGAATATCGATGCTGATACGGATATGAGAGATTCATTTGGTAAAATGACAAAAGGTCCATCTGATCATGAAAACAAATAAGCATCCTCTCACGCTTTAAGGAGGGAGCCCATTGGACATTCTATTTGAAAACCCGCTACTAATTGCGATTATCATCGGTATCATCTCTGCTGTCTTTGGGAAAATCGGCAAACAAGAAGAGAATGAACAAAAGAACCAGCAAAACAAGCCGGCTCCTCAGCGTAAGCCAATGCCCCAAAAGCAGCAAACAAAACAAAAAAGTCCAGACCTAGTCGTGACGGACCACGATTTTGGCGATGTACATGATCATGGCGGGATGAAGAAAAACACATCGCAGTCCTTACAAGATCGCTATACGGATACACTTGCTGAAATGGAAGAAAGAAAAAGTGAGTTAAACAAAGAGTTTCAATCGCTTGAAAGGCAGCTGACAAGGCCGAAAGCCTCAGCTGTGGAAATGAAGCCGCACATCATTGACAAGGTCAACCAAAACACTGTTGTTCAAGGCATGCTTCTTGGCGAAGTATTTGGAGAGCCCCGCGCTAAAAAACCGCATCGAACGATGAAACGGCCATATAAAAGGTAAGAAGAAAGCTCCCTTGTAGGGACTGACCCCATAAAGTGAGACAAATAAAAAACACCTTCAAGTTTGAAAACGGATCGTTGTTATCCGAAATAAGACGTGGAGGTGTTTTTTTCTATGGGGACAAGAGTGAGTTATCCGGTTGAAGTCAAACGGAAGGCTGTAGAAATGAGATTGGCAGGCGTACCTATGAAAGAGATCATGCGGGAATTGAATATCAGGAATAAGACACAGGTTCAGACATGGGTGAGGTGGTATAAGGCTGGGGATATACACCGATTCGAACAGCCTGTTGGAAAACAATATACCTATGGAAAGGGCCCCGAGTACTCTTCCGAATTAGAGAGACTACAGGCAGAAAATCGCTATCTGAGACAACAGAATGAAGTTTTAAAAAAGTACAACGAATTGGAAAGGAAGTTGATAAGGAAACGTCAATCGAACTGGTAGAAGAATTGCGCAAAACGATGACGGTACAGGACATCTGTGTCCCTTTAGGCATCTCACGCACTTCGTATTATAGATGGAAAAAGGATCTGACTCAGAATCATTCTAAGAGACAACTAGAGAAACAAATCGGCACGTTGTGCCGAAAGCACAAGTATCGATATGGATATCGAAAAATCACAGCCATACTAAAAATGAGAATGCGTATTAACCATAAAACTGTTCAACGTATCATGCAGAAAAACCAGTGGCAGTGCCGGGTTAAAATGAAAAAGCGTAAGAAGAATGGGCAGCCCTATGCCGTGGCCGGTAATATACTGGATCGGAACTTTCAGTCTGATCGCCCTCTTGAAAAACTAGTAACGGACATCACGTATTTGCCTTATGGACAGAAACAATTGTATCTTTCCAGTATATTGGATTTATATAATGGAGAAGTGATTGCTTTTACGATTGGTGATAAGCAGGACACAGACTTTGTCTTAAACACACTTCATCAGCTCCCAGCACTGCCTGAGAACTGCGTGTTACATAGCGACCAAGGTTCTGTGTATACATCTTACGAGTATCAGAAAGCTGTTCATATAAAAGGCATTACCATGAGCA
>NZ_JBSPZB010000007.1:0-172958 GCF_053851875.1 Bacillus sp. A015 | reverse complement strand
GACGGACCCAGAGAGTGGCTATTATGTAAAGGATGAACGTGAAAAGTCATTTGCTTATTCATTTCATACAGCTTGTGATTCAAAAGGATTTATTTTAGGGTCACTGGTCACAGGTGGAAATGTTCATGATAGTCGTATGTTGGATTCACTCGTATCAAAGGTGACAGAGAAAGTCGGAAAACCAAATGTAGTCGCAGTAGATGCTGGATATAAAACACCTTACATTGCTAAGTTTTTAATGGATCAAGAGATAAGACCTGTCATGCCTTATACTCGTCCGAGAACAAAAGCTGGTTACTTAAAAAAGAATGAATACGTGTATGACGAACATTTTGAGTGTTACATTTGCCCAAACGGGCAAATCCTCTCTTATCGTACAACGACTAGAGAGGGATATAAGCAGTATGCGTCCGATTCAGAGGTATAGTAAGTCCTGCTCGTTGTTAGAGAACTGTACACAAAGTCAAAATCACACCAAACAGATTCACCGACATATTTGGCAGGACTACCTAGATGAAGCAGACCATCTGAGACACACTCAAATGAATAAGAACATCTATGCAAAACGGAAAGAAACGATTGAACGCGTTTTTGCGGATGCAAAAGAAAAGCATGGTATGCGATGGACGAAACTTCGAGGACTGAAAAAAGTTTCGATGCAGGCGATGCTTACTTTCGCTGCCATGAATCTCAAAAAAACTAGCAAACTGGACATGGAAAGGACCATGTCCAGCGTAAGCCAACTGATATATTTTATCAAAATAAGTGAAAACCCCACTTTTACTTCAAGTAAAGGTGGGGTTTGTCTACGGTCTGAGACATCCATGTGGATGTCTTTTCTTATTTACGCATAAAGCTCGTTGAGTCTCTTTTGAATGTCTTGATCTGCTAAAAACTCATCATATGTTGTTTGTTTATCAACAATGCCATTTGGCGTCACTTCGATCATACGGTTTGCAACTGTTTCAACAAACTGATGGTCATGAGATGAGAAGAGCATAGCCCCTTTAAAGCTCATTAAGCCGTTATTCAGCGCTGTAATGGATTCTAGGTCTAAATGGTTCGTCGGCTCATCTAACAGCAGAATATTCGCTCCAGACAGCATCATTTTTGATAACATACAACGAACCTTTTCTCCTCCTGATAAGACACTTGCTTTTTTCTTTACTTCTTCTCCAGAGAAAAGCATACGTCCTAAGAAACCACGCAAGAAGCTTTCGCTTTGATCATTAGGCGAATATTGACGCAGCCAATCCACAAGATCTAAGTCGCTTCCTTCAAAGTATTCACTATTGTCTTTCGGGAAAAAGGCTTGAGACGTTGTGACGCCCCATTTAAACGTCCCGCTGTCTGGCTCCATCTCACCAGCAAGGATTTTAAATAAAGTGGACACAGCAAGCTCATTACGGCTTAAGAACGCAATTTTATCTTCACGGTTCATAATAAAGCTGACGTTATCAAGTACTTTCACGCCGTCAATCGTTTTTGATAGACCTTCTACTTGAAGGACATCATTTCCAATTTCACGCTCTGGCGCAAAATGAACATACGGATATTTACGAGACGATGGCTTAATGTCATCTAGAGATATCTTATCAAGCAATTTCTTTCTTGATGTCGCTTGCTTCGATTTAGAAGCGTTCGCACTGAACCGGGCAACGAACTCTTGAAGCTGCTTAATTTGTTCTTCTTTTTTCTTATTTGCATCTTGGCTTAGTTTGAGTGCCAACTGGCTGGATTCATACCAAAAATCATAGTTACCGACATATACTTGGATTTTTCCAAAGTCAAGGTCCGCAATATGAGTACACACTTTGTTTAAGAAGTGACGATCATGCGATACGACGATAACGGTATTTTCAAAGTTAATTAAGAATTCTTCCAGCCACTGAATCGCTTGTAAGTCCAAGTGGTTCGTTGGCTCATCAAGAAGAAGAACGTCAGGTTTACCGAATAAAGCTTGGGCTAGTAATACTTTGACCTTTTCAGAACCGCCAAGCTCAGACATTTTCTTTGATTGAAGGCTCTCTGGAATGCCAAGACCTTTTAATAGGATCGCTGCTTCACTTTCTGCTTCCCAGCCGTTTAACTCAGCGAACTCACCTTCAAGCTCCGCTGCACGAATCCCGTCTTCATCTGAGAAATCAGGTTTCATATAGATCGCATCTTTTTCCTGCATCACATCATATAGACGTTTATGACCCATGATGACGACCTTTAACACTTCAAACTCTTCGTATTCAAAGTGGTTCTGTTTTAAAATCGCTAAACGTTCACCAGGGCTCATATGAACATCGCCAGTTTGAGCATCAATTTCTCCAGAAAGAATCTTTAGGAACGTTGATTTACCAGCTCCATTGGCACCAATTAGTCCGTAGCAGTTGCCAGGAGTGAACTTAATATTTACTTCTTCAAATAGTTTACGATCAGCAAAGCGCAAACTAACATTATTTACTGCAATCATTTATTAATCCTCCATCACTCATTCATCATTATGAAGTATAACATGAATAACGTTTGATAGAAACGTCTCTCTCTCAGAACAAAGGCTTTTTGTCCATTATGGTATAATAAGTTGGAATGATTTGTTGAAGGAGTTCATGCAATTTGAGATTACTCACACTCATGGAATACTGTTTATTGATTTTCTTTATGGGCATTTATTTATCTGCAACAGGATTTAACGCGAAGGACTTTGGTCTTTATATTGGGCTTGTTCTCATTTACACACTGGTCCACCTCTTTTCCAAACGCTTTTTACAAAAGCGGGGAAAAGAAAATCAAAAGATCGGATTGTTTCGATCCGTTTTAGCCATTACCGGGTCTGTGTTCGCTTCTGTTTTGGCCATTGTGATCATTGTCACGATGCTCACGCCAAATTAAAAACGACCCTTCTTTTAAAGGTCGTCCATTCAAGCACCCTTCTCACGCCTTGAGAAGGGTACTTTTATTGTGTTTGTCGAATGTCGCCAAATGGGAAGAAAACAAATTCTGATGTCCCGACAATACGATCCTTTTCAATGAGTCCGAGTCCATTTCGGCTGTCCATGGAATTAAGTCTGTTGTCACCCATCACAAAGTAATCGTTTTTCGGTACTTTCACCGGACCAAAATCCCCTGTCAAATGCACCTCATACTCTTTCGCATGCACCTTGTTCTCTTTTAAATAAGGCTCATCTACTTTTTTACCATTAATGTAAAGGGTATCATCCTTCATTTCAATCGTGTCTCCTGGAAGGCCGATCAATCGTTTTACATAATGAATTTTCTGACCATCTTTTCCATTTATAATGACGATGTCACCGCGTTTGACACCACCGAGATAGTTAATGGTTTTGTTTACAAACAGCTTTTCCCCGTCATGAAGGGTTGGGTCCATTGACTCTCCTTCCACCACATACGGCTCAAATATGAACGTACGGATGAGAAAGACAAGTACAAGTGCAATCAAAATGGCTTTGATCCATTCAAACAGTGAACTTTTCTTCTCTGTTTTGGCTTGCTTCGCATCAGATTGAATGTCATTTTCGTTTTGTTTGTTTTCTTCGTTCAAAATACTGCTTCCTCCTAAGGCTTTCTGCTAAAAGACTTGAAACGTGAATTGAATAACTTTACTTTATCACATGTCAATTAAAAATTCACAAGACAACCATCTTTTTAGCTATTTTTTCCTAAATTGTTGATCATTAAACAAAAAGAAGCACCGCTCTTCACGATGCTTCTCTTCTGAATTACGCTTCTTGTTTGACTGGTTTTTTCAAAATACCAAGTAAAAGCGCTGTGACAACAGCACCGATTAAGATGCTGATGATATAAAGAACTGGATGATTTGTTACCCAGAAAACGAATAGTCCGCCGTGCGGTGCAGGAAGCGTGACTCTAAAGAATTCCGTTAATCCGCCAGCAACTGCTGCACCAACGACGGCTGAAGGAATCACGCGCAGAGGATCTGCCGCTGCAAACGGGATCGCCCCTTCGGTGATGAAAGCGGCCCCCATGAAGTAGCATGTAATACCTGCTTCACGGTCACGTTTTGAGAATTTATTTCTAAAGATCGTTGTCGCAAGAGCAATACCTAGTGGTGGAACCATTCCGCCTGCCATAATAGCAGCATGCGGTGCATAGTTGCCAGCAGCAATCATAGCAAGACCAAATGTGTAAGCCGCTTTGTTAATTGGGCCACCCATATCAATCGCCATCATACCAGCTAAAATAATGCCCATTAGTACAAGGTTTCCAGTACCTAGTGATTCAAGCCAGTGTGTTAATCCGTCCATCACCATTTTAACTGGCGTGTTGACAATATAATGCATGATAATGCCTGTAAAGAAAATACCGAACAATGGATACAGCAGAACAGGTTTAATGCCATCGAGCGACTGCGGTACGATTGTGAATACTTTTTTCAAGAGCACCACGATGTAACCAGCAAGGAAACCAGCAATTAATCCGCCTAAGAATCCTGCACCTGCGGCTGAGGCCATAAATCCACCGACCATACCTGGCGCAAAACCAGGACGGTCTGCAATACTCATGGCGATAAATCCAGCTAATACAGCAACGATTAAGGCAAGCGCATTATCTCCGCCAATTCCTTTTAATACAGCTGCAAATGAATTGAAGGAAGGGTCATTAGGATCCGCCGACTTAATACCCCAGAAGAATGAAATCGCAACGAGGATACCGCCTCCGACAACAAATGGAAGCATGTTACTTACACCGCTCATTAAGTGCTTATAAAATCCACTTCTTCCGCTGCCTGATGATTCATTTTCGTCTTTTGAAGAACCTCCGCCTGAGCCTTTATAAATCGGTGCATCTTGATTGATTGCTTTTTCGATCAATTCCTGCGGGCGGCGAATTCCAGCTGTCACAGGTACTTCAATGACATGTTTGCCTTTAAAGCGTTCCATTTCAACTTGCTTGTCCGCTGCCACAATGATGGCTGGTGCTTCTTCAATTTCTTTTGCTGTAAGGGCATGTTTAATACCACTAGAGCCGTTTGTCTCAACTTTAATGTCAACGCCCATTTCTTTTGCTTTTTCTTTCAAAGCATCTGCCGCCATAAATGTATGCGCAATACCTGTCGGGCAAGCTGTTACCGCTAATATCTTAGCAGGTTTTCCTGATGCAGCCGGTTCTTCTGTAACTTCCTCTTCTTCTTCATCGTCTTGATCATGCGTATTAATGATGTCGATGATTTCATCTTCAGTAGCCGCTTCAAGCAGCTGCTTTCGGATTTCTTCACGCATGAGAAGTGTTGATAAACGAGAAAGTGCTTCTAAATGCGTGTTGTTTGCGCCTTCAGTTGCTGCAATCATAAAGACTAGATGACTTGGCTGTCCGTCTAGTGATTCATAGTCTACACCAGCAGTCGAGCGGCCAAATGCAATGGCAGGTTCTTTCACACTTGATGTTTTAGCGTGCGGGATCGCAATTCCTTCGCCAATACCAGTAGAGCTCTGTTTTTCACGATTGATGACAGCTTCTTTGTAGCCTTCTTTATCATTTAATTTGCCTGCTGTATCTAATACAGTCACCAGCTCTTCAATCACTGTTTCTTTCTGCTGGCTATCTAATTGAAGCTTAATCGTATGCTTCGTGAGTAGTTCTGTAATTTTCATGATGACTCCTCCTTTAAATGCGTGTGACTTTTACTTGTGGTAATAGTGTGTCGACAAGCTCTTTTGTTCCAAGTTCCTCAGAAAACGCTGTAGCGCTTCCTGATGTAACACCAAGCTTAAATGACTCTTCAATGGAAAGACCTTTTGAAATGCCCGCTAAAAATCCTGCAACGACTGAATCTCCTGCACCAACTGAGTTGATGAGCGTGCCCTTCGGAACATTGGACTGATAGATCCCTTCTTTACTGAACAAAAGGGCTCCGTCTCCTGCCATGGATACGATGACATGTTCAGCACCTTGGTCTAACAGCTTTTTCCCATAAGGGATGGCTTCTTCCGCTGATGAAATACTCGTCTCAAACATTTCACCTAACTCATGATGGTTTGGTTTCATTAAGAACGGTTTCATATGTGCTGCTTTTTTTAACGCTTCCCCAGAAATATCAAGGACCACTCTTACACCTTGCTGCTCACAAACTTCAGAAATACGCTCATAAGTGTTATGAGGCAATGAAGAAGGAGTGCTGCCAGCTAATACAACGACATCTCCTTCAGTCAATGAAGTAAATTGGGATAAAAACGACTCAAATTGCGCTTCCGTAATAGTTGGACCGAGTCCGTTGATTTCTGTTTCTTCACCTGTTTTTAGTTTCACATTTATTCGTGTATCTTCTGACACCTCGTGAAAACCTGTTTGTAATTGTTCATTTTGTAAAAAGTTTTGAATATATGTGCCTGTAAATCCGCCAATGAATCCAAGTGCTTTTGATTCAACACCGTGACGTTTTAAAAGCCTTGAGACATTGATTCCTTTACCACCTGGATATTTTTTGTCATAGGTTGAACGATTTAAATCGCCGACAGCAAAATCCTCCACGTGTACGATGTAATCAACTGATGGGTTTAAAGTAACTGTATAAATCATGTTTTCACTACCTTTATAACCGTTTTTTCATGGTAATTATCGAATGAATCCTCTTTTGCATCGTTTGTGATAATGGTCGCTTCCTGTAAACTAGCAAAGGCTGAAAACGATATTTCGCCAAACTTTGAGGCATCTGATAAGATATAGGTTTTTTTCGCCTGCTTCATGGCTCTTTTTTTCATGAGCGCTTCCTCTGGATCAGGTGTTGTAAACCCCGCCTCAAGATGAATACCGTTCGTCCCAACAAAGCTTTTGTCAAAACGGTAATTTTCCATCGCTGTCAAAGCTGCGGCCCCCACCATGGCTCCTGTTCGATGTTTCACCGATCCGCCTATCAGGTAAAAAGAAATGCCTTTTCTCATGAGTGCTTCAATGTGCATGACACCGTTTGTCACCACAACAATATCTTGATCTGGATCGATATATTCAATCATTTGCTGTGTCGTCGTACCAGCATCTAAATAAATGCAATCGCCTTGTTTTAAAAGAGATGCAGCTGCCTGTGCAACCAATGACTTTTCTTGAAGGTTTTTGGCAGATTTCTCATATACATCTGGTTCAAGACGGATACTTGATATCTTGGCTGCTCCCCCATGAACTCTTTTGAGGAAGCCTTTTTCTTCAAGGGCTGATAAATCTCTTCTAATTGTAGATTCAGAAGCATCCGTCATAATCGTTAAGTCCTGTATTTTGATGACATCATTTTCTTCTAAGTAATCGATAATGAGTTGATGTCTTTCTGGTGTCAACATGAAAACACCCCCTTTTGAAAACGTATTCATTTTGCGTGCACCTTTATTGTAATCGCTTTTTTCAACATTATCAATACAAAACAATCAAATACATTCAATAACTATCAGAATCTTTCACCATGGTCATCTTACCTTTATATGTACCATTTGTAAACTGAAAAATATGTGACATTAAGATGAAAGTCATGATATTAGCATTTCTATCATTTTTCATTTCATTCAATGGAACTAAAAAAAGCTTTTATGCGATTTGCATAAAAGCTTCAGATGGTGAAGTCACACTATTTTGCTGCTCTTTTTCTTCTCAGTATTATTCATACCTGAGCGATTCAATAGGATCAAGTCTTGCTGCTTTATTCGCAGGGATTAACCCAAAAATAATCCCAATGAGCATACTAAACAGTACACCTCCACACACCACTTGCCACGACACAAGAGACGGCCAGCCGGCAAATAGTGACACTAGTGAGGCACCGCCTAGGCCAAGTGCGATCCCCATCAATCCGCCGATGAGTGTTAAAACGACAGACTCGATTAAAAACTGAACGAGTATTTGAGCCCTGGTTGCCCCAAGCGCCTTTCGAATACCGATTTCCCTTGTCCTCTCTGTCACAGAAACGAGCATAATATTCATGACACCGATGCCACCGACAAGTAAGGAGATACCGGCAATTGAGCCAATGATCGTTGTCATAACAGACGTAATTTGACCGATGCCTGCAGCTATTTCTTCCATATTGATCATTTCGTAAGCGTCTTCTGTATGGTGATTTTCATTTAATAAAGCAGCGGCGTTTTTTCCTACTTCCTTCATTTGGTCAGCATGCGCTACTTGAATAGACAACTTATCATATTCATTTAAACCAAATGTTGAGGTGAGCATCGCAAATGGGACATATATTTCATTCATATCAAATGAAAACATTCCTTCCTGTTTTGCTAAAACACCGATGACTTCAACAGGCTGTCCGTTCATCCAAATCATCTCACCTAATGCCTTTTGTCCATTAAACAGTTCTTTTTTTACACCTTCTGAGATGATAGCTGCTCTTCTGCCGCTTCTAAAGTCAATATCTCTTAAATCCTGTCCTTCTGCTATTTGTAGTGAATGTACATTCATATAACCTTCATTCATACCGTTAACTGTAGCATCAACTGTCGTATCTTGAAATCTCAATTGCATTCCTTGTGCAGTCGAGGAGGCGACCTGTTTCACCCCATTGATTGTCTTAATGCTTTGTATGTCTTCTTCAGTAAATGCAGCTTCGAATAAGGCATTTGGATTCGCATTTAACTCTTCATCAGAAGGCGTATACGTCATATCAATGGTATTGTTTGGCCCTGAAATCGATTCTTTCAACATTTGCTCACCGCCTTGACCGATGGCAACGACTGCAATCACCGACCCAACACCAATAATAATCCCAAGCATCGTTAAAATAGAACGTAATTTATGAGCTAAAACAGAATTCAGCGCTATTTTGATATTTTCAAAGAGTTTCATTCATAGCGTCCCCTTGCTTCCAACTATCTTCAACAAGGCGGCCATCTCTCACAACGACCGTCCGGTTTGTATATGCAGCTATTTCTTCTTCATGAGTCACAAGCACAATCGTTGTCCCTTCCTCATTCAGCTGTGTAAACTGTTTCATAATCGAGAAGCTTGTTTTTGAGTCAAGAGCGCCTGTCGGTTCATCCGCTAAGATAAGCTGAGGCTCATTGACAATCGCACGTGCAATCGCCACCCTTTGCTTTTGACCTCCTGACAACTCACTTGGCATATGTTTCATTCGATCCGCCAAACCAACCTTTTGAAGTGCAATTTCCGCACGTTCTTTTCTTTCCTTTTGACCGATACCAGCGTAAATCATCGGGAGTTCAACATTTCGCCTCGCATTTAATCTAGGCAGCAAATGAAATTGCTGAAAAACAAACCCAATGGATTGATTTCGAATCACTGCGAGCTCTTGATCCTTTGCTGCTGACAGCTCTGTTCCTTGAAAATGATATTGTCCTGAGGTTGGGCGGTCTAAACAGCCGATGATATTCATTAACGTCGACTTCCCAGAGCCGGACGGCCCCATAATCGACATATACTCGCCCTTTTCAATGACAAGGTCAATCTCACTTAATACATCAAATGTTTCTTGTGCGACCTCATAGCTTTTTGTCACGTTTGAAAGCTGAATCATTCAGCATTCACTTCCATTCCGTCATACATGTCATCAGATGGATTTGCAATGATTTGATCGTCTGTTGTTAAACCTTTTGTCACTTCAAGAACATGACCTGACGTTTTCCCCAGGCCCACTTTTACTTTTTTCAGTACATTCTTCTTAACAACATAAACGTATTGTCCATCATTCTCTTTTTTCACTGCTGTTTCAGGAATCGTTTGCGCTTGGCGCTTGTCTGTTTCAATTTCCATGATCATTTTAAAGCCTGGTTTTGCCTCAGGTTTTTTTCCCTTTATTTCAATTTCAACTGGATATTGAACAGTTTGATTGCCATCAGTTGTTTCGGATGCTGCCCGGGCAGGAACAGCCCCCACTTTTTTCACGACTCCTTGCCAGCTTTTTCCGCGAATGACATCAGATGTTACCTTTACTTTTTGTTTCTTTTTGATTTTTATGGCATCATACTCAGAGATCAAACCTCGCACGATCATTTTTTTCTCATTGCCAATATGGATGATCGGCTGTCTCTCTTCTAGCTTCCCTGCTCCTGCCTCTTGCTCAATGGTTATGACTGTTCCTTCAATTTTACTATGTATCGTTAAATCTTCTAATTGTGCTTTTACTTTTTCTTGGTTAAGCTCAGCTTGTTTTTGCTCTAATTCAGCTGCTTTCAGTTCTAATTCAAGCTGATCTCGCTCGTTTTTGGAATTGGAGCCAGATTCACCTGCTTGTTTTTGATCTAATTCACTGAGCCTATTTTGCAGTTGTTCGCGTTTTAGTGTACTTGATTCAGCCGCTAGTGCTTGCTGCTGCTCTTCAAGCTCCAGTTCCTTATTTTCATATGTAAGGAGCGGCGTTCCAGCCTTTACCTTTTCACCTTCTTTAACAGCAATTTCATTTAGTTTTCCCTTTTCCTCTTCTACATAAATGAATTGCTCTTCAGAGAATGAAAGTGTCCCAGGTGTCATCACAGTAGATGTTATTTCTTTTGGCGTGAGTTTGAGTGTTTTAAATGCTGCTGTAGAAGCAGGCTTTGATTGATTTTTCGCAATGTTAAATCCAATAAATAGACCAATCACAATGATAAAAATTGATCCGATGATGATTTTCTTTCTCATAAAGACATTCTACCCCCAGCTTACTGACATGTTGATTGTGGTTCCTACATATTGAAAAATGAAAGATAGTACATAAAAGACTCCTATCATCATCCAAGAAATTCTCGGTGAGATACGGCCGACTTGGATCAATAAAAAGCCTGTTAAAACAAGATTCCAGATCACAAATAGATCGATATTGGCTAACACAGCATGCCATGGACCAGAGATTTGAATCAATGCGTTTAATGATGTAACAGTGATATCTTTTGGAACATAGAAAAGGATGACCGCCAAATGAGAAATAATCGTTCCAATGATCGTAATGGGTGTAATAAACAGTACCGCTGAAAACAGCTGCTGAAACGAAGCATCACCTTTTGCTAAAAATACGATGAACCTATATATGGCAGCATTGATGACAATTCCAAGTATTAGACCAATGAGTGTGACCACATAAACAGCGGGTATCGGCAAACTTAAATCTGCCCACATTCCTGCATTCACCAGCTCAGACAAATAAGTGATAATGACTGTTAAAACAAGCACACAGCATAAAGGCCACCAAACGATCGGATGTTCCCACACTCTTTTCAGATGCTCTGTTGGTCTTATGCTTACTCCTATGATCGTGGGCTTTTGCATTTCTTCTTTCAACAAATGTCATCCTCTCTATGTCAGGCAAGTATGAAACGCACATTCACGCTCTTGTTCTTTCTATTTTATCAAAAGATTGCCAATAAGTAATAGAACATTTGATTTTCTTATTTTCATAGAGGAAGGACTATTTCTATTATTCTATTTTCACGAACGACATCCTCCAAATGACACCATGACCAGACGATATTCATATCAAAAAACACTGATTTTACTTACCTAAAAACATTTTATCAAAAAACAACATGCCTATCGGAATAAATATCCTTTTCCTTTGAATTCAGATGGTCTCAGTTAGACACACCAATTTTTTGTTAAAATAATCCTAGTAATTTCGACAAATCCCGGCTTTATAGGACTATGATTGGTTTCTTTTACAGAACAAAAGAGACTTTAGTACCAATACTTTCATATTAAAAAATTAAAATTAAAAGGATTTTACTTGATCAAACGTTATTTTTTCATATAATGTAAAATAGAGGTAGGTTAAATGATAGTGGAAATGGAGTCAAGTGAATGTTAAGAGAAAAATTGAAAATGCAATTGATTTTACTTTATGAAAAGGAACAAGAAGCATGGCAATACTTTCGAAAGGAAAGAGAATTGATTTATCATGAGCTCAAATTACTTGATATGAAAGAAAGCAGACCCTCTAATGACAAAATATACTACGCTGCAAGATGTGTAGATATTATTAAAGAGAAAAAGGGAAGCATTGTGAGCACAAAAGAATTAAAAGAACAGCTTCAAGCCCAAACAGATTTCAATGTGAGACGAATCAGCGAATTGTATGATCTCATCCAGCAGCTCGACCCTCACATTTCTAAAGCACGAAGGGGATGTTTTATTTACGAAGATCATACCCAAGTACCTCTACAAGCTTTTCACACATAAAAAAATTGGTTACAGCCGCTGGCCATAACCAAATCCTCTAATATCTATTATCCACCACTTACAGGAGGAATGAGTGCAACAGTGTCCCCGCTACGCACTTCAGCATTTTCCCTCGTATATATTTCGTTGACTGCAACCATCACATTTTGTGCAGCATCAACACCATATACCTCCTGTAGTTCTATTTTAATCTCATCAACCGTTGTTTTATCTTTTTGAATGATAATTTGTTGTTTACCGGCCTTCTCAGCAAGGCCGGCGAACAATAATACGTTAATCATGCCGATCACCTTCTTTTTCGTTCAGTTGAAGATCGCTAGGTTTTCCTTCTGGATAAGAAACCGTTTCAAGCTGATCACCTATCCAGGCCTCTCCGTCTTCCCAGTATTCTTTTTTCCAAATTGGAACGATTTCCTTGATTCGTTCAATGGCATATTCATTGGCTTCGTATGCGGCCTTCCTATGAGGAGACGAAACGGCTATCGCGACAGCAATGTCAGATATCTCAAGTGTCCCAATACGATGTATAATGGCGACTTCGGTATCAGGCCATCGCTTCTTGATTTCTTGTCCAATTTGACTTAGCATGCTTTCGGCCATTGGTATGTATGCTTCATAGGTTAAACGCAATGTTTTTTTGCCATTTGTCCACTCTCTGACCGTCCCGATAAATGTCGTAATAGCTCCTGCCTTTCGTCTTGTCACATGCTGAATCAATTCATTCACATCAATTGGCCCTTTTGTTATTTTAAAAAGTTCATTCAACCAAGGCTGCCCCCCTTCAGTAAGTTAAAAGCACATGTCGCCCCGCGCTTTTCAAAGGCTGAAAACACAGGAAACGAGTAATTTTCGGTTAGTTGAAACGCTTGAGAAAAATAAATGGCTGCTTGTATATTGGAGAGTGTTGAAAGATCGATAAGCTCCTGTTCATTCTTTACGCAAACGATTTTGCGATAAGGCGCCTGTTTGTATCCCTCTATCAGGACGGCGTCTAATGGGAGATGTTCACACATATTGAGCAATTGCTCTAACGTCATGTGCTGCATTGAAAAGTGACATTCACCTTCTCCTTCGACACCTGCGGCAAATGCACCCGCTTGAACATATCGATCGGTATCTTTTTCTTTAAAAAGACGATCTGGTTTCCCTCCATGTCCATGATGTTTAAAGCAGCCTAGCTTAAGCCCCTCATATTCAGCCAGCTGACATAACTTTTCGATCAGTGTGGTCTTGCCGCTATTTTGATAGCCAACCACCTGTAATATGCTTAATTTGGCATCCAGCATGGAGAGCCACCACCTTCGTGCTGAAACAGCAGAGCATTGACCTGATCACCTGCTTGAAAACCTCTTGTTCCCCCAGGCAAAACGATGAAACAGTTGGCATCAGCAATAGAAGTTACCGCACTTGATTTATCAAGACCAGTTGGCGTCACACTCAGCTGGCTGCCAGTGAATTGAAGTGCTGCTCTGACAAATCGAGTAAAAGGATTGGCCTTTGGAAAATCATGTGTCAGCTTCGCCAAAGCAAAAGAAGGATATGGATTTTCTTTCAAGCACCATCTATAGATGATCGGTTTCACAAATAATTCAAATCCAACAAAACAGGCAGCTGGATTTCCTGACAGCCCAAACAGCAATTGACCATTTGGCAACGCAGCAACAGTCGTCACACTTCCCGGTCTCATGGCCACTTTATTAAACAAAACCTCCGCACCTAGCTTTCCATAAATAGCAGGCAGAAAGTCAAAATCACCCACTGACACACCGCCTGTTGTGATGAGCATGTCTACCTTGTTCAAGGCTGCTTTTACTGCATGATAGCTTTGATCGAAATCATCGGATACACCACCTAAATCAAGCGGCTCTCCTCCGGCTTCAAGAATCTGCGCGAAGACCATACTGAGATTACTGTTTCTAATTTTGCCGTCCATCATTGCATCACTTACCTGAAGAAGCTCTGTGCCTGTTGAGATAATGCCAATGACCGGCTTTTTGACAACTGGCACCACTGCATATCCGAACGTCGCCAGGATGGCAGTAACGCCTGGGGTCACTTTTTTTCCTTTTTTGACCATCACTTTCCCTTTGAGCGTCTCTTCTCCTTGACGAGAAATATTATTTCCCTTTTGAAGCGGCCTTTTTAACGACATAAAAGGTTTCCTGTCTTTTTCGAAGGTTTTTGTGAGTTCGATCATGATGACGACATTTGCTCCATCTGGAATCTTTGCACCTGTCATGATACGAATGGCTTGAAATGGGCCGATGGTTTTTGGTGAGACCATTCCTGCCCCAATATGATCAATGACCTCAAATTCAATCGGATGCTCGCTTGATGCTTCTTTTGTATCTTCTGCCCGAAGTGCAAAACCATCATACGGAGATCGATCAAAGGCAGGAACATCATGGTCTGCCACAATATCCTCTGCAATGAACCTCCCAAGGCTATTCTTTAAAGGGACCCATTCTACTTCTCCATGCTTTTGATATTGGTTGACTTTCTTCATGGCCTCTTCTACTGGAATTGGCTGTCGTCTTTCCATCACGTCTCACTCCTATACGCCTAGCAGTCTTGCTAGTAATGAATTTGCTACTTTTTCATCATTTGTCCCATGGATTAATGCACGTCCTCCTTTGAAACAGACAATACGGTATGTTTCATAGCGTACATGGATTAAAAAATCGTTCACTTCCACCTCACAAATAGAGGACAGACGTTCTTTTAAATGCTCAAATGATAGATTCGTTAAATCCTTTGACACGATTTGAACTGTGTCCCGCCCGCAAAGGACCGTCGCTTTTTTACGCTGATCGTGTAAATATGGGTAGGTTCTTTTCGTGCCGCAAGATGGACAGTCCTGCTGCTTAGTACGAGATACATCCATTTTAAACGATGTGGACTGCCATAGATCAAATGTGACAAACTTCCGCTCGATTTGATCTTCATGCCCGGTTAAATATTTTAGTGCTTCTGTTTGCTGATAAGCAGAGACCATTTGAACAGCAGGTGAAATAATCCCCGCTGTATCACACGTCAGACCACCAACAGGCATTGCTGTGAAAACACATGATAAACAAGGCGTTTTATCCGGCAGTATGGTCATATACATCCCCTGACTGCTCACACAGGCGCCATATATCCACGGCGTCTTCGTTTCTAGTGATAAATCATTCATCACCATTCTTGTCTCAAAATTATCTGTCGCATCAATGACGATATCCGCTCTCTGAAATAATGGTCTTAACAGCTCCGCCCCAGCATCTTCAATAAGGGCGTGTATGGTCACTTCATGATTGATCTCTTGGAGACGTTTTTTTGACGCAATCGCTTTTGGCACATGTGCCTTTGCATCATGTTCTGTATAGAGCTGCTGACGCTGTAAATTTGAGAACTCTACATAATCACGATCTATCATTGTCAAAGTGCCGATTCCAGACCGGACAAGCCCTTCAGCAGATGCAGTTCCAAGTGCACCAGCTCCAACGATCAGGACATGACTTTCAGCCAATGCCTGCTGGCCTTTTTCCCCTACCGGAGGGAACAAGATTTGTCTTGAATATCGCTCCTTCAATGCTGTTCTCTCCTCACCGTTTTTATGTATCATATCATACCGTTTTCAGGTAAATCGCTTCTTTTATTGATATTGTGAAATTCGTTTGATGTCACGTTTAGTTCGTCCTCTGGAACAACGCGCACCTTAAGCTTTTGAAGCAAGTCTTTGATCGCTAATTGATTCTCTTTTAAACACGCGTGAATAAACGGAAGACAGCGGCGGTGATAAAGCGCAAACAAAGGTTGTAACCTGCCCTGCACAAGCGGGACAACGACATCTACATGCTCGTTGCAATAGGACGATAATGCCTCGGCTGTCTCTTTTCGTATGAAAGGCATATCACATGCAGTCACCAAATACCAGTCTGCATCTTGCTTTTGCATAGCGGTATATATGCCGGCAAGCGGCCCGCACCCGCGCATCTGTTCATCATCTAACCAGACAGCTTGTTCACCTCTTGCTTTGAAAAAAGGCAAAAGCACTGGATGACTGATGATGATGATTTGTCCATCCAATAGCTGCTTTTTAACATGCTCATACAGTGGTTTCCCTTGGTACACATGACTTGCCTTTGGTTCTCCAAAACGTCTGGAAGCTCCTCCAGCTAATATCACATTCACTACGCTCATCATCTCATCCCCTTTGATATGGTTGTTCTAATTACACTCATTTCGCATACTTTATTGGTAACATGAATAAGGAGGGTCTACCTATGAACCGGCACCATGCTTCTCCCCTATTCCATGATCTGTCTCAAGAGAATTTATATTTAAAAGCTGAAACTGCCAAATATCAACAAATGATTTCTGATTTACAGTCCACATATACGTATTCTAAAAATAAGAAGTTAACTCAAGAATATCATGAGATGAAAAAGGATTTCACTGAATTAAAACAACAATTGGATGAAATGACCATTGATCAAGACGATGCTGCCTCTAAAATACAGGATCTCTCCTATAGCAAATCAGAATTATTACATAAAATGGTCCTTCTCCATGAGATGCTGCAAAAGGAAACCTATCATAGAAGAAAAGAAACAGAAGAAAAGCACCGGCTGCATTTGAAAGTTGTAAAATATAAGGAAATCTCTCAACAATTAAATGAACGGTTACAGGATCAAGATAAGCTGCTTTCAAAAGAGGAGAAAAAAGGAAATACATTATCAGCTGTGATTGAAAAGCTGCAGCAAACACTAAATGATAAAAACGCAGAGCTCCATTTATTACAGGAAGGCGTCAGGCATCTTCAGGAGCGTTTTTATGAAACACAAGAAAAATTACTGCAAATTGAAAAGACAAAGGAAGCGATTTTTTATGAAGCGCTCACAAGCTATCAAAAACAGTTAGCAGAAAGTGAGGAATGGATCGCATCTCATTTTGCTGATATTGACCAGTCAGCTCAAACAAATCCACAGCCATTCTCACGAGACCCCATCCTGCAAACAACGGAAGAAATTGAACCTATTTTGAAAAAACTAAATGAACAAGTTCAAACACTCCAGGCACAAGTCGATGCGGTGCAGCGTAATGGAGAAGTCATGACAGTGAAGATCGACGGATTCAAGAAACAGCGTGATCACATGCCTAAAGAACGAAAGGTTGTCTATACAGTTGATCAAAAGAAGTGATCAGCTCATGATGTAAGAAAAAAAAAACTGCCGGCTTTTACGCCCAGCAGTTTCTTTTTTATTTATTCGTCTTCTGTTTGAATATCGCCTTCTAAAATATACTGTCCGCGATAAGGCTTCTTCACTTCAGGGTACATTTTAATTAAGCTTTGCATAAACGTGGTCATATTTGGGATTTCAAGACCGCTCTCTTTTTCAATCTCTTTTTGAAGCTCTGAGCTTTTAATTGCCGCATTATGACGCTTTAACGTTTTGATCGCAGCTTCACGAAGCTTAGCTGCCTTTGAACCAGGTCGAGCTGTGCCTCTTCTGCGTCTTGTAGATCCTTCAGGAATACCTACAGGTGCACCGTTTAGCTGACCTGTTCCTAAAGGTGATGTAGCGTTTGATTGTGATTGTGCCGGCTGCTGGTAGCTTCTCATTTCTTGTGCAGCTAGCTCAGCTAATACAGGCAATGAATCCGTCTTTCTGTCTGTACGCACTTCTTTTTTTGTATCTGCCACTAGACCACCTGTTCCTTGACGGTCTAATTCTCTTAATTTTGCATAAATCGCATCTCGTTCAATTTGATATTCACGAATGACCTTCACTTCTGCTTCATTTAGTTGTTCCAATCGTAAACGTAACGCTTCCCTCTCATTAAACAATGGATTTCCCCCTCATCATATAAAAAATATTCTATAGTAAATATTAGATTAGAAAACTAATTTTATCAACTATTTTTTTATCATTTTACAATTTGCTATCAGGTAGGTATTTTCAACTAAAATTTTGCCAAAGAGGAAAAATCGGCACCCATTTCATTGCCACTATAGGCTTTTGACAAACTTTAAAATATTGTAAAAAATTTGAATAAACGCTTATACTACTTGATTTATATAGTTATTTACCAAACTGAAATTTCTTTTGTGCAAAAACGTTCTGAATAGTAAAAAGTTAAAATCTTTACATTTTCATTTCAAAATAAAAATGTAAATAGGTCGTAATACCTTTTTGTTTCAGGGATATTTTTTAATAAACTCCCTCATTTTCTCTTTTCTTAGGAATATCACCTACATGAAAAGTCCATCCTGTGCAATCTGTCGCCTGTTTTTGCCCATGAAAAAACCCCCATTCATGGGGGAAAAGCCTATTCTGCAGCCTTTTCAGACTCAGAAAGAACTCGATTTACACGTTTTTCAAGCATTTTCATACCGCTTCCGCCAGCTTGGAAGTGACGTAAAGCACCTGTTTTATCAAATACATAATACGCAGGTACATATTCGTTTTCAAAGGCTTCTGTTAATTGATGATCACTGTCCACAAAGATTGGCTGAGTGATTTCATGCTCTTTTGCAACCTCTTTGATTTTTTCTAGATCGAGATCATCCTCTGAACGCGGCATATGCACAGCCACAACGTTTAGTTGATCCTTGTATTCATCACGGAATTGATTGACTTGAGGCATTGCCTCTTTACAAAGATGACAGCTAACTGACCAGAAATGAATCAATGTTGGTTTATCACCAATTAGATCTTCTTTTGTTACTTCTCCATTTAACCAATCTTTTGCACCAGTTAGTTCTGGCATTGGTTGACGTAATTTCATTATGAAGCGCCTCCATCCATTGTATGTGTCGAAACAAAAAGGTCTAACATCAGTTAGACCCCAGCGTGTAGACAAACCCTCGCATTCGGTGTCAGTCCTGCGTTCCGGTGCTCACGAATGTCAAATTCGCTCCGCTCCGGTACTCGTCCTTTCTAGACTTCAAAGGTTTTCTATCACGCTGAAAAGAAGACAAAGGGCTAAAATAAAGTTCATTTTAGCCCTTTGTCAACAATCTGAGGTCTAACATCAGTTAGACTCTCCTGTTTCTTCAGCTATCAATTAAAGTGTTTTTTGACCAGGCTTCCAGTTCGCTGGGCAAAGTCCACCAGTTTGTAATGCTTGAAGAACACGTAATGTCTCATCTACATCACGACCGATATTGTTGTGGAATACTGTTTGATATTGAAGTTCGCCTTCTGGGTTAATGATGAATAGACCGCGAAGTGCAATTCCTTCTTCTTCAATTAAAACGCCGTATTCTCTAGATACTGTGTGGTTTGTGTCAGCAGCTAGCGGGTATTTTAATTCACCTAGACCATTGTCTTTACGATCTGTGTTGATCCAAGCAAGATGCGTATGGATTGTATCAGTAGATACACCAATGATTTCTGCATCTAAGTCTTCGAACTCATCATAACGATCGCTCATTGCTGTAATTTCAGTTGGGCAAACAAATGTGAAATCCATTGGATAGAAGAAAAGAACTGTCCATTTGTCATTCTTCATGTTTTCCTCTAAACTTACTTTACCAAATTCCTTGTTAGCAAGTACTGCTTCCATTTCAAAACGTGGAGCTTGTTTTCCTACAAAACGCTCTGCCATATGTAAATCCCTCCATAAAATAATATCTTTATACAGACTTCTTAGCTGTATATAAAATGAGAATCAAAAGTTGAAATTCTCATTTAGTTAATAACTTCACAATTATAATTATAATACTTAAGCGATTTTTAGTCAATATTAATTAATAATAAATTTAATTAACGATTTGTCACAATTTCTCGCTCCAACTAACAAAAGTTTAACATGACTTCCATAAGGGAACAAATGATTAGCTTCTCTTTTAGAGCATACATAGAAAGGTTTTGAAGATCATGACAGCATTTGAACAAGTAGATTGGGTTTCCATCATCCTCAATAGCAGTATGATTTTGCTAAAATTAATCGCTATTTTTGTGATTTATTTTACCATCAGAGCCATAGGAAACAAGATGATTAAGCGTGCCTATTCAACATTCTCTGAGAAGCATGAAGTCTCTTTATCAAGAGCTCAGACGCTGCAAAGTCTTACGTTAAATATCTTCGCCTACTTATTGATTTTTATTCTAGTTGTCATGATCCTCGACTTATTTCATTATAATCCGACTGCTTTGCTAGCTGGAGCAGGTGTTGTTGGGCTTGCAATCGGTTTTGGCGCACAGGGTCTAGTAAGTGATATTGTGACAGGATTTTTTATTCTATTAGAAAAACAATTTGATGTAGGCGAGTATATCACGGTTGCAGGCTTTGATGGGATCGTAGAACAAATCGGACTTAGAACTACAAAGCTTCGAAGCTTTGATGGCACCCTTCATTTCATTCCAAATCGAAGCATACTGAATGTTAGTAACCATTCAAGAGGGACAATGCAGGCACTGGTTGATATTGAATTATCTCCAAATGAAAATGTGGATCAGATGATTACAGCCTTACAAGCAGCCTGTGATGAGGTACGGGCAGAAACACCTCAGATTATTGAAGGACCGCAAGTGGTCGGAGTGGAGGCGTTCGGTTCGTCTTCCCTCGTGCTGCGTATCATTGCGAAAACCGAAACAATGGAGCAGTGGCGGGTAGAACGAACCTTGCGCAAAAAAATGAAAGAAGTACTCGATATAGAGAAAAAGCAAAAAGAACCGGGTTCATAATCTACCGGTTCTTTTTGCTTGTTTTATTGAACACGCTGTTCTACTTCTTGACAAATTTCATCAGCCGTCATACCTGACGCTGTAATGACGGATGCCTTTGTCGTTGTGTCTGAAATGCCAAGAACATTTGAATCTAGTCCTGTCACCACATAGCAGTCACACTGATCCATTTGTTGTTCATTTTGAATACGTACGACGTCATACCCTTTTTGCTTCAAAAGTTCTTCTACATCGGATAAAGATGGTTCTACACCAATTCTTGTCATAATCAAGAACACCTCCTGTTCATAAGGTGTACAGGAGGCAACACGATTATTCATTCACCCGCTTGCTTTTTAAAATAAGCCGTCATGACATTTACAGCCGTTCCGATGGCCTTTTCATCAGGCATGAGTTTTGCATGGTGCAGACCATATTCTGAATCTACCCCTAACCAAAACATGAAGCCAGGATATTTTTTCAGCATGTAGCCAAAATCTTCTCCTGTCATGGCTTCTCTACATTCAATTACATTCGCAAGCCCTTCTTCGGCTACATATGACATAAATTCTTCTGTCAGGTCCTTTGAATTATCCACTTCGTAATAAGATGAAGGGTATCGAACTGTTGCCTTGCAATCGTAGCCAATTTCAATTCCTTTTGCTAGCGCTTCAATTCGCTTTCTCACCTTTTCCATAGACTCTGGTGAGAGCGTGCGAATGGTTCCGTCAAGTTTGGCATGGTGAGCAATGATATTTTGAGCAGTTCCTCCCGTAATCGTTCCGACTGTAATCACTGCACTATCAAGTGGATCGACATTACGAGAAATGACAGATTGCAGCTGACCTACAAGTACACTTGCAGCGACAACCATATCATTCGCTAAATGAGGGTAAGCTGCATGTCCGCCTTTTCCTTCAAGATCGATCACAAGTTCACTCGTGTTGGCAAATAATAGCCCAGGCTTTGTTGCAATCGTTCCGACTGGATACTCAGGTGCAATATGCAGCGCTGTAATAAAGTCTGGCGTCCACTTTTTCAAAACATCACTTGCAAGCATCGGTTCAGCTCCGCCTGGTCCTTCTTCTGCTGGTTGAAAAATAAATAGGATATCTTCTTTGATTGGCTGATGAACGAAATGATCAATGATACCAAGGGCAATGGTCATATGAAGGTCATGTCCACATGCATGCATTTTCCCTTCATGCACAGATTGAAATGGATACCCAGTTTCCTCAGGAATAGATAAACCGTCCATATCTGCACGATAAGCAAATACGCGCGCGGGATTTGTTCCCTTCACTTTCACAAAAAGCCCAGTCCGCCATGTTTCAATCTCTACTCGATCCTTTGAATACGTGTCGAGATGCTTGATGAGATACGCTTGTGTTTTAAATTCTTGGAAACCAAGCTCGGGAATTTGGTGTAAATCTCTTCGAATGGATATTAATTGCTCACGATTTAACAAGTGAACTCGCTTCCTTTCCACTATACGAATAAGACGTGGATATATCATCCACGTCTATGTCTTCTGCTGCGAATTGTATGAATTAAAGCTGACGCAGTTCTTGTTTAATTTCAGTCTTACCTTTTGTTTTTTCATCAATGTCTTTGATTTTCTTAGCAGGTGTACCTGCTACAACTGTGTAAGGCTCAACATCATTGACAACGATCGCACCAGCTGCTACAACCGCTCCTTTACCAATTGTCACGCCTTCTAAAACAACAGCGTTCGCGCCGATGACAACATCATCTTCTACGACGACTGGTTTAGCAGATGGCGGCTCAATGACACCCGCAAGAACAGATCCAGCACCGATATGACAGTTCTTACCTACTGTCGCACGGCCGCCAAGCACCACGTTCATGTCAATCATCGTACCTTCACCGATCACAGAACCGATATTAATAGAAGCACCCATCATGATGACTGCATTATCACCGATTTCAACTTGATCACGAATGATTGCACCTGGTTCAATACGTGCTTTAATGTTTTTCAAGTCTAACATAGGAATCGCAGAGTTGCGGCGGTCATTTTCCACGACAACATCTTCAATTTTGTCTTTGTTTGATGCTAGCGCTTCTTGAATTTCACTCCACTCACCGAAGACAACACCTGTGTTGCCCGTGATGAACGTTTTTGCCTGTTCACCAAATTCAATACCTTCTAAGTCACCTTTGATATAGACTTTAACAGGTGTTGATTTTGTACTATTTTGAATAAATGAAATAATTTCATTAGCGTCCATTTGTTTCATGTATGTATGTCCTCCTCTTAATTTATACTTCATTACTGTACCAAAGGAGAGTTTTAATGACAAGTGAAAGAATTGTCTTCCCATTGGCAAATAAAACAAGCGGGCCCGATTATCCCGCTTCTTGCTGGTGAAGATGAACAAATTGTTTGCCAAAAGAAATCAATTCCTCTTCTTCGTCTCCTTCTGGATTCAGCTCAATTTTGACTGATGGCAGGACAATATCACCGCCGAGCTCCTTCACTTTTTCTTCGATTAAGTCAACAGCTCCGCAAAAAAGCTCATATGATGTATCTCCGGAACCGAATACAGCAAACGCTTTTCCGGTTAAATCAAGCTCTTCCATTTCTTCATATAAATCAATAAAGTCATCTGGAAGATCACCATCTCCCCATGTATACGCACCTAACATAATGTGCGAGTAATCATTCAGAAGCTCGGCATCAATATCCATCGCTTCATGCCGGTCCACGCTAGCTCCTGCATCCTTTAATCCTTTTTCAATTAAATCTGCCATTGCTTCTGTGTTCCCAGACATCGTGGCATACACCAATAAAACCTTTTCTGTCACTTTTTCTTCCTCCTTATCAATGAATCAGCGCAGGCTCCTCATAAGGCCTGACAAACTTGCTTTCATATAAACCCGCGCAGAAAAAATTTTCGTTTTGATTGGCTACACGAAAACCGTGTCCTTTGATCGTATCAAACCATTTGAGCTCTTTTTGCTCTATATCAAGCTGATACACTTTAGAAAACCCGTGTTCGTCTTGCGAGGTGGTCACATAAACAATGCCATTATCCTCTGACACATCCAAAAACGATTCTTCTCTAGCGAAGGCCTGTGATTGAATATCATGTAGAATATTTGTATGTAAGTCTAAAATTTGAACAGATCCTTTTTTGCCTTTTTTTGAGCCTAACGCACAGACAAGAAGATGTTCCTGACAGAGCAGCATAGAAGCTGTCATTCGGTGTTCTTCTCTGTTTAGTAGAAAAATCTGTTCACTCTGCAAGTCATACACCCATATTCCTCCATGAACCTCATGAATCTGTGTTCCAATATAAAGGTGATCACCTGCAACACATAACGAACGAATCACTGGAGGCTGATTCACATGAGCAAACGGCTTCATAATTTCCCAGGAAATCCCGAAATCGGTTGACACATAAATACTGTGTTTTCCATGTGCGCACACAAAACCATCTTTGTGCCCTGTAATAGACCAAACAACTGCATTTGTTGGAAATGATGATAGCGCCCACGTATTGCCCTCATCTCCTGACCTGATCACTGTTCCATTTTCACCAACACCAAATAAATAAGGCCCAATATAGCTGATGGCATGAATTTTATGCTTGAGCTTAAACAGCTGCTGCCACCCGCTCTCAACACTGTAGTGGAAAATACCTTCTCGTTTTACCGCGACAAAGTATCCACCACTTTTAGATGCAGCAACGGCCGTTGCACCTTTATGAAACATGATTTTCAACTCGTTTCTCAGACAAAGAGGCCCATGTTAAAAAGCTGGTGGCAAATTCCTGACAGCACGCCACATCCTCATCTGTATCTGGCGCAAGCTCCATTTTCAATGTTTCAGGAAATACGGATGCACCTGTTGATTTCAGCATGTCATGGAATGTATGAACAGCCTCGCAAAACTTCGGATAGCTGTAATCACCAGATCCGAATACAGCCGCTTTGATGTCACTAAGTTCAAGAGTAGAGACCTCTTCATAAAAATCCTCTGCTTCATAAGGTAAATCTCCATCACCCCATGTATAGGAACCGATCAATACATAATCGTATGAAGAAAGATCCTCTGCACTCGTATCATCAAATTCCATCATCTCTGTATCTATCCCTTTTCCTTCAAGTGTTTGCTTTAAGATCGCTGCCATATCTTCCGTATTGCCAGACATACTCGCAAATGCAATTAGTGCTTTCATCTATTGGTCACCTCATCTAAATGATAATCATTTTCAATTATTATATGTACACTTTAAATGATAATGATTTTCATTGTCAAATGTTTTTATGAAAAGGCGTTGTTCAAGATAAAAATAACCCACATAAAAAACCGCTCATTCCAATTGGAAAGCGGTTCTAAAATGATCAGGATATCATAGCTTTATGATTCACTCGTTTTATGTTTCTGAATAAAATATGGACCGCAATCGGTTTCGTGCGTCATCACAAATGTCCAATTTTCCTCCCAATCCATGACATACATATCGCTGTAATCCATATCACCATCTTTATATGGTTCACGCCATCTCCCTCGTAAATATTTTCCCCACTTCGGTATGTCAATCTTTCTTCTTTGTTTATTTCTCACCATTTGATCCAGCTTTCTGCTTTTTTCGTAGTATGATAAATAGGCGAATCTATCAGAAATTTAATTCAACCAAGAACGTTCACTTATCCTAAAAAAGCACCTCCTCTTCCAGAAGGTACTTACACTGCATCACTTTCAAGCATTTCTTTCACTACACCAACAAATGCTTGAACCTGTTTTAACTGAAAAGATGCTTCATAGCCTAGAAGCCATGTGTCACGTCCAATTTGCTCTCCATTTACATCAACGAGCGGGGTTTTATGAACACTTTTTTCATGGTCATATAAGGTGACAGAAGGCAAAATGGCATAGCCGATGCCATGATAAGCCATTTGTTTACATGTCTCAATTTGGTCCACAAGAATCGTCTGCTTTGGGGAAACTTTAAATTTTTGGTGCCACCAGTGCTGGATTTCCTGATAATAGGTGCTGTCGCTTTTAAATTGAATAAACGGCCGTTCTGTCTCAATTAACTCATCCACGTCCTTGATCACGGAATCAACTAAATATAAATGATCTGTCATCAAATATTCCTTTGTCCCCTTCCAATCAGGGTTTCCGCGAATAATGCCAATGTGCACATGGTCTTCATACAAGCTTTTGAGCATTTCACTACTCCAGCCGGTAACGAGTGATACTTTGGCATTTGGATATTTTTCGACATAACGCTTTAACACCTTTGGCAGCCAGTGCTGTCCAATAATGGACGCAACCGCAAGCTTGAGTGTGCCATGAATTTCTCCTTCAAGCTCATCAATTCTCTCTCTCACTCGATCTTGCTCCGTCGTAACCTCTTTTGCAAACTGGATAATCTGTTCACCTGCTGAAGTCACGGTCAGCCCTTTTTGTGAACGAAAAAAGATTTTAGTTCCCCATTCCTTTTCGATCGTTTGCAACCTTTGAGATAATGCAGGCTGAGAGACAAAGAGCCGCTCCGAAGCCTTTCTCATATTCAATTCTTCACTTAGCACAGCAAGCATATGTAACTCTTGAAGCTGCATGGGCGTCCTCTCTCCCTCTATAAGTTTTTCTTATTCCATATGATCATTATATAAATTTTAACTTATGAAGGCAAAAAAAATAAGCTGGGCTGCAGCTCATTTTTTCGCGGAATGAATGACCTCATTTAAGCGCTTTAACACAACACGTCGAGTAAAAATCCCTTCAAATACTTGCTCCTCATTTTCTACACAAACAAATCCATTATTCGTCACAGCGTGAACGCCTTTTAGCACAGGATCAGTTGTTGTGAGTCTTGGAATATCTGTTAACATGACCTCTTCTACCTTCAGCTGGTCCAGTTTCTCGAATTCAATTCGTTCTAAACCAAAAATTTTATCCATGATCATATTCGTTCCAATTAACCCGTGTAGATGATAAGAAGCATCTAATACTGGTATGGCTGTATATCCTGTTTTTGTCAAGACCAATAGGGCATGCTCAAGATTATTTCCAATTTGAACATGTGCCACTTTATCTGCATCAATCATATGCTCCGCTACTGTTGACTCAAGCAATTGAGTCGGTTCTATCTCTATCATGTTTCTTCGACCCCTTTTCTCTCGATCATCAATCATACATTCCCCTTTAATATTAAGCATAAACTAAAACGAAATTTGTCGAAAGATTTTTTCTGCATAAAAAAGATACTCAGCCCCCGAGTATCTAATAGAATGTTAAACCAACAATATTAATTCTCAAACCTTACTCTGTCATACAATGTGATCAATTGCTTATACGTATTGTCGTCGACATTTTTTGTCCCACATTCTATATCATTGATCTCACTGCTTAGTAATTCGACAGCATATTCCTGATTCAGCAATACGTTTAATAATAGCTTTTTCTCTTCTTCATTAAAACGATTTTCGATGACGCTCATTCAACATCAGGCCCCCTGTTTCATATATGCTTTTATATTGATTAGCAGGCTTTTGAATGTCTGCTTCCTCTCTATACAGCTAGAATAAGGAACTAGAATCGAATCGTCAACCGCACGTTTCGACAAGGTTTGGAGAAAAATGACGGAATTTATTTTGTGTATCGATTGGCATAGCAAAATGCTGCATATGAGTCGGGTTTTATTTTTGCTTCAATTCCCATAGCTGTGATCATTCCGGTCATTTCCTGGATCAGCTCTTTTGTACTTCCTTTTTTGCCAATATCAAGATGGGCTTCAAAACGGAGGTCTGCCCCTTCCTCAGCAAACGGAAGAAGCAAATCCATCAGTTCTGTTAAAGGACCCTCCAGGATGTCTGCACATACCTTTTGGGTAAACGCTGTCTCTAATGAAATTTTTTCTCTAAGACTTTGCATAGGCCTGCTGATCACTTGTTGTGTGAGACAGCCCCAAGCTCCTTTGCCAATCCGGTGAAGATGAATTGCAGTCATAAATGTTGTGATATTCTGATTGACTTGAGAATCCGTACCGATTGATAACACATAGACGGATCTAGGGTCTTTTCGAATAAAGTCTTTCATTCTCATGACGACATCAGAAAATGCTAAATAATCTTCAGAAAGATTGTAGAAAAAAGAATCACTCACAGAAAGGAACTCCTTTTTTTAATGGTCTCTTTTCCGAAAAATGCGCTGATTGATCATCTACCATTTGTACATCACCTATGATGACAAGTGTATATTGCCGCAATAAGCGAAGGAATCCTTAGAAAAAACATTTCATACGATTCAGCTTAGGATTGTAGAAGCTCAAAAATTTCAATCGAAATCATATCAATGTTGTCAAATGGGAAAGTGTTTGGCTTATCCCCTTGTTGAAAAACAGTCAATTCAAACGTTTGATTCTTTTCGAAATACTTAACACTACAGATTTTCTCACCGTTCACTTCGAAATAACGCTGTGCCGGCTCGTTTGCAGCTTCTGCTGTCTCTTGAAGACTTTGCAGCCTTGTAATGATACCCATTAATTGTGACATTCTAAAAAAAGACTCCTTTCAAAAAAACAACTCAGATGAACCCGTATTGATTATACACAAGTCCTACAAAGCATCATACCATAAAGTGTTCTCAGATGATATTTTTCCTCTTGAATTCAAAAAAAGAAAAAGAATCTGTTTTTTTATTTTGAGTCTTTTCTCTCATCTCATACACGATGTTTTTTATAAACCGGCAGATCTCATGAGCCGTTTGGCAATTTCGTCAAAAACCTCTTTTGAAATGCCCGGGGCAAACTCTTCCGGTAATTCTCTATAATCTGGTACAGGCGCACCTTGCGGGGTGCCCTCAATGACTGTCAGCGGCTTTCCATCAATCGGATGGCTGCCTTTCCAAATTTTATTGATATCCTTGTAATCCGTATCACTAAATGTGTACAGCTTCGTATGAATGTTTTGATCTTCAAATTTTCTTGCAGAGTCAAAGTATTTGTTGTCGAGGTTTGGAATCGGCAGCATCTTCCCTACATCTACTCCTGTGGCTACCTCAAGCGCTTTTGCATATGCCACAACATGCACACCGCCTCTTACAAGTAAATATCCAATCATCTCTCTTGCCGTAGGATGATCCGTCATTTCATATACACGCATTTTATGCGTACGAGCCCCGCATTCAAGGAAGAAATTATGAAGAAGATCAAGAATCAGGTTACCACTTGAGAACACATTCTCTCCTGTCCAAGGTTTTGCCATTGAATCAAACGGATAGCCTGTTTGTGCCGTTTGAATAAAATGCTGTGTATTTCGTTTATCGACAGCCGCTTTCATCGGTGTCGTATTTGGATCTCCGCCATGAGTGGTCCCCGTAATCATGAGATTCACAGCCGTTGTCACAAGCTCTACATGACCGAATTCTTCAGCTGTAATACTTGATACGAGGTCATAAAACGGTTTGAGTTTTCGTTTCCCTCTAAAGTTAAAGGATTGAAACATGTAATTATTTAATGTGGACATTTCACCAAATTTCCCGCCGAGTAATTCTTGCACAGCAGCGGCCCCATTTGCATCTGGGTGATCTGGTCTTGGCAAATCAATCAGCAGCCGCTTGTCACGTTTGATCATGACTTTTCCCTCCTACCGTCTAACTATCATCATTTAAGATGTATGGAGGATTTGGAATGTCCTATGCATAAAGGAAAAGATTGAAGCACAAAAAAAACTTGGCGGGGGTAGCGCCAAGTTTTTTGGATCTTGATCTGATAGAGGGGTTGGGGAACAGAGAGTAGCTTCTCTCTATAACTAAATGATAATGATTATCAGTTTCATTGTCAACCATTTTTTATTTCTTTTTTTATCAAAAAAAAAACAGCCGCTCAAGCTGCTTTTAAATCAATCCATCTTGCTCATATAGATAGGCATACGGAAGATCTATAAACAAATAAACCTCTTCCTCTAACGGATAAGAAAACGTTCGTATCCGCTCCCCGGTTTCTAAATCACTGTAAATATCGCTGAAAAACCCTTTCCCGCTTATTCTCATTTGGAGAATATTCGCCAGGAAATAAGGGCGCCAGCTCCAGTTTTTCTCTATATACTCCGGCTGAAACAGCCATTCTTTTTCTTTTTTAAACACATTTCCAGTGATTTGAAAGCCTTCCTCATTACACATATAAATCCGAAAGCTGCAATCTGTTAGTTCGAGTGCCAGTTTTTGTATGAGTTCATCATTTGTGCTGCATAATTTTTTTAAGGTCGTGACAGCTTGGTGAATTCGCTTATAAAATATTTCAGAATGTTCGTAAACAGCTTGAAGCTTCTTTTTCTCATGAGCAATAAATTGCTGAAATTCTTCTCTAAGCTGCTCTTTTCGTTTGTTGCGGTCGATTAATTCCGCCGTAGGCTCATGCAGATAGAATCCTTGAAAATATCTCCCGCCGTTTCTCCATGCATACTGCAGCTGAAAATTTGCTTCAATGTCCTCATAAATTAAGGCCGCCCCTATTTTTCTCGCAAGCAATGAAATGCTGTACAAGACATACTCATAGGAAGGGGAAGGAGCCGATGCTCTTAATGCTTGTAAATCTATTTTTAATAGATCGGGTGAAAGCAGGGCAATCCGATCAAGGTTACTGCTTTCTTTTCCTATATTAGATACGGCGATTTTGATCCCATATGTACGATAATACGTTAACGTATGGTAAAGCTGTTCAATGTCGCCGCTAAACGTATGTTCAGTAAATTCAATGACAAACCGGTGAAGCTGAATGCCTCTTGCTTCATATTCCTTTAAAAGCTCTAAAAAGCTTTCGCCATGATCAAGCATGAGAACATTGGCATCATGATTAATAAAAATGAGCAAATCTTCATCAGCTGTTGTGAAGAGATCAAGTGCTTGACTAAGTACTTTTTGATCTACTTCCAGTTTATATTCGTCAGGAATAGATGAATCCGTAAAGAAGGAGCCTAGGCTAACCGTTTCAGACTCAAGCTTCATTCTTCCTAGAATTTCATAGCCTATCACTTTTTGCTCTTCCGCGCTGAAGATCGCTTGATAGTGCGGGAAAACATCTTCAATATTCGTTAAAATATCTAATGGATCGACCATTTTCATCACCTGCTTCTCTCTTTGTGTGATTATACCACATCAAAAGCAGGTCTTACACGGTCATTCAAAACGGTGATTGGTTGAGCCATTGCCCCCCATCCATCGTGATACAATCGCCATTAATATAAGACGCATGTTCAGATAGTAAAAAGGCCGCAAGCTCTGCAATTTCCTCCGGTGTGCCCAGTCTGCCAAGAGGGACACTATCTAAAGTTTTTTGCGCTGCCTCTTCAGATTCCCACAGTTTATCAGCCCCGCCTGTTCTCTCGATTGGTCCTGGTGCGATGGCATTGGCGCGAATTCGATATTGCTTTCCCCATTCTACTGCAAGCGTTCGAGTAAGAGACAGAACTCCTGCCTTTGCTGCTGCTGAATGCGCCACACCTACACCAGCACCCCATGCGTATGTTGCCACCATGTTGATCATACTTCCCCTTTTCTTTTGACGAATCCAGTAATTACCCACTGCATGACTGCAAAAAAATGTGCCATTTAACACAATATCAATGACCGCTTTCCAGCCGTTAGGAGACAGTTTTTCTGCCGGGACCAAAAAGTTCCCTGCTGCGTTGTTTATGAGCGCATCAACATCGCCAAATGTATCCACCGCAAACTTCACCATCTGATCGGCATCCTCTGGGTTTCGCACATCCATTTGGAAGTAAGCAACCGATCCGCCTTCCTGCTTGATTTCACTTGCAGTCTTTTCCAGCGTTTCTTCTGTTCTTCCAGTAATCACAACATTCCAGCCTCCGAGTGCCAAATGGGTAGCCATCGCCTTCCCCATTCCGCTTGATCCTCCTGTGACAATCACTGTTTGTTTCGTCATTTGTTCTCCCCCTTTGTACACTTTGAATGACTATTCATTCATTATTTTTCTATCATATCATGATTTCCCCTCCGTGCACCATATGGGAGATTTAACAAATATCATGCTATACTTAATTTTATTTTTAAAGGAGTCTTATATGAAGCAACTTACCCGCAGACAGTTTTTAAAAGGAGCAGCTGGTGCGAGTATTCTCGGCTTTTTGGCTACAACATGTGGATATGGCTATGCCAGATACATCGAGCCGCACATGCTCGATGCCGTGTCACTGACCATTCAAGATGCTCAGCTTCCAGCTTCATTTGACCAGTTTAAAATTGCCCAATTTAGTGATGTTCATTTAAGTGATACATTTCCTGCTAAGGATCTAGAAGCCGTCGTCCAGAAAATCAATGCTGAATCTCCAGACCTCATTGTGTTCACAGGTGACCTTGTTGATTTTCAGGCATCTATTGAAGAACATGAAAAAGCAAAAGCTTATTTGACTAAGCTGAATGCTCCGTTTGGTAAGCTGGCGATATGCGGAAACCATGACTACGGACCATTTGGCGTGGAGCTTTATGAGAAAACGATGGAAGCTTGTGGATTTACATTATGTAAAAATGATGTGTTTCTTTTAGAAAAAGAAGGGGCGCACATTCAGATCGCTACACTGGATGACCTCATGATGAGCGTGCCAGATTACGACCTCATCAAACGGGAAGTATCCTCTGATTTATTTACTTTACTGCTCGTACATGAGCCTGATGCTGCACTGGAGCTGAAACAAGCGCCCATTAACTTACAGCTATCTGGGCATACGCATGGCGGTCAAATACAGCTTCCTTTTTATGGACCAATTCTCACAGCACCTTATGGCCATACATATGTAGAAGGTTTATACGGCAGCTATCAGCACCGCATCTATGTCAACCGCGGGCTCGGGACAACAAGACTGCCGCTTCGATTTTTAGCCAAACCTGAATTAACCTTTTTCACTTTCACATCTCGCGTATAAACAGAAGCCAAACCGCCCTATCTTGCATCTGTATAATTAAAGATATTTCTCATGACAAATGTTAGGAGAAACCTTAGTGGGCCTGATTCCGTCCATATAGTATATCTGGTGACGGACATTATGGCTTCTTTTATTTGAGTAAAAGGAGTGTCCTTTGATGCTGCGATACACGGTGAAAAGTGGAGAAACACTTGCTTCTATAGCGCTGGATTTTCGAACAACGACAGATGCCTTAAAGGCTGCAAATCCGTCACTTCAGTCTCGCGAGCCAGAACAAAATGAGGTCATCATCATTCCTGGGTTGCCGGATCCTACCACGATCCCTTACCGCATCTCTGTTTCGATTTCAACGAAACGTCTCGTTTTGTTTTCTGGATCACAGCTCATTCGTTCGTACCCGATTGCAACAGGAAAGATATTAAATATGACACCGACAGGTTCTTATTATATTGTCAACAGACAGCCAAACCCAGGAGGTCCCTTTGGCGCCTATTGGCTGAGCCTTTCGAAAATTCATTACGGTATTCACGGTACGAATAACCCGTCTTCAATTGGTAAAGCTGTTTCTAGAGGGTGCATTCGCATGTATAATCGGGATGTCATCGAACTTGCTTCACTCGTTCCCAACGGAACACCTGTGACCATTAGCCAGTAGGAGAAATCAATTGTATAAATGGTTAAAATTTTATAAGATATAAAGTGGGATCTTCAGGTTAAGGAGCGTATTTATGGATATTTTTAAAAACAGAAATTTTGTTCGTCTCTTTTTTGCAGCACTTGCCTCGCAAATGGGGACAACAGTAGGCAATATGGCGTTTGCCTTTTATTTGCTTGACCATTTTAGTCATCAGCCCGCCTACGCCACTTTGGCAGAGCTAATGTATTCACTCCCTACTATCTTTGTCTTTTTTATGGTCGGTGTGGTCGCAGACCGTTTTGATCGTAAAAAAGTTGCAGAGAATTGTGATTGGATACGAGCTGGGCTGACGATTGTTTTATTTATCGTCATTTATTTTAATTCACTTCCACTTATTTTCTTGATCTTGTTTATACGAAGTGCCATTACGAAGTTCTTCTATCCAGCTGAAGCATCTCTCGTACAGGCGATTTTAAATAAAGATCAATATGCAAAAGCCGCTGGCTTAAATCAAATGCTGTTTAGTTTATTTATGGTGTTTGGTGTTGGAATCGGTGCTATTATGTATAAAACCATTGGGCTTCATGGTGCCATTACGATCGATTTGATCAGTTTTATTATTTCCGGCATCCTGATTCGTTCCTGTAACATTCCAATGGAAGCGCGTCAGCCAAATGGACAAGCAGGCTGGAGAAGTATGACCATTAAAACATCTCTTAAGGATTTTAAAGAAGGCATTATTTATATTTTAAAAAATAAATTACTGGCTTCCTTAATTTTTGGCTTCTTCGTTTTCGGTCTTGTCAATGGCGCATTTGCAGTCCTTCCAATGTTTACAATGAAATATGGTCTTTCACCAGATCACTTTGAATTGCATACATCATTCTTTACGATCGCGATCGGTGCAGGGCTTCTTGTTGGAAGCGCAATTGGCTCTGTTCTCGCTAAAAAGGTGAAAATGCAATATCTCATGTCGATTCCGATTCTTATTGCAGGCATTCTCATTTTTGTACTTGGTTCTACTCATACATTGTGGTTATTTTATGTCACATCATTTGTCATTGGAACATGCATCGGTCCAATCAACATTGTCATTGGCGGCTGGTTGCCAAGAATCGTCCACCCTCGTCTGATGGGACGTGTGTCAGGATGGGTTGATCCGCTCACCATGTTTGCCCAATCAATGACGTTAGGTTTGATTGCGGTACTATTTCCAAAGCTCGTGACGAATATTTCATATATTTATTACGGAATGGGCATGATTATTTTACTCGTCTTCCTTTTTTACTTCATTACACTGCCAAAGTTCAGCAGAGAAGCTGCCGACTTAGACGTGCAGCGTGAATTAAAAGGCCAGGGAGTTCAATAAATGAACCTCTAAAAAGGCTTTCTTTTTGAGAAAGTCTTTTTTTTCATGGCTTAATTGACCTTCGTGTCAAAGGACGTTTATTTTTTCTGTTGATTGAACCGATTTGAAGCAAAATCAACGATTCTGTCGACTGCATAAATACTCATAAACAAAATGAGGAAGAGAAGGAGAGGGTGAATTGGTTGATCGTCTATCACATACACAATCCCTCCAACGACCAAAGCAATGAATAAAGGAGCTAAAATGTCTTTCAATATGCACATTCCTTTCTTTTATCATATACACCCATTGAACTTAATCTCATATTCATTATAAAGGTTCATTTAGATGATCATCCTTTCTTTTTTGTTTTTTTAAATAACAGATATATGTATAAAAATGTAACAATTCCAATAAAAATTCTTTACATTATTGGAAGTTTTATAGTAGGATAGTCAAGTTGGAGGTGAGGGGTATGCTAAAAAGTTATTACTTTATTCATTCAAAAGATGATCACGGACAGTATGTTGTACATACAGAAGATTGTGCGTTTCTAGGAGATGCTGCAAGCCGTACATTGATTGGTCTGCACATGAATGGTGAAAGCGCCATTGAAGAAGCCAAAAAAATGACGAATGACACTGATTTTAATGGTTGTTTTTATTGCGCTTATTCTAGTCATACAAAATAGTCCATTTTTTAAGCCATATGTTCGACTTTGTTGTCTAGCATATGGTAAAGGTTTCAGACGTAATCATGACTCCACATAGGAAAGAAATACAAATTGAGAAACTACCCATTTATTTAAATAGGTAGTTATCAAGATCTAATAGTTCACTTTATATATATTTCATTTCCATCAGTTCTTATAACAACTCCCAATTGTTTCTCTTTTGCTCCTACTATGAACCCTCACCCTTCTTCTATTTTTTAGGCTGATACAGTGCCATGAATATATACATTACAAGCTGTCCCTATCCCTCTCCACTGGCATGACGAGTTCCAATTTGTCTTTATTTTAGAGGGCGAGGCTGAATTTCACATCAATGAAGACACTTTATCTATTAAGCAAGGAGACGGTGTATTTATCAACAGTGGCTGCTTACACATGGCAAAAGACGCGAATGGAACAACATGTACTTATGTTTGTTTAAACGTTTCTCCTAGCTTCATCACAGCCAATGAACTATTCACCACGTTCGTTCATCCTTATATGCAAGTGAGTCAAACACCGTATATTCTTTTCAACCTAAAAGACCAGTGACCAACACATATCTTTCAATGTGTTCAAACCATTCAACGATGAATCGATGAAACTCTGGCAGAACTCAATTGGCTTTCAAATGAAACATGATGCTAGTAAACACAATAAAAATGAACGTATGAAACAGATGCTCAAATGGATTCATCAGCATGATCAAGAAAAAGTGCTTCTTCAAGATATCGCTCATACAGGAAAGCTCAGCCGCTATGAATGCTGCAGATACTTCAAAGATATTTTAAAGAAATCACCTACCAAGTAGGCTTCAACAGCACAAGCTATTTTTATGTATTTTAAAAGAATATAAAAATACGACACCTTTAGCATATAGAAAATGAAAAGAGCCGCATTCTTTCCAGCTGGCACGGCTAGATGAGACATGAAGACGGATGTATGGTGGTGTTTTTGATAAGAAGGAGGCAATTCTGCCCTCTTCTAATTCAACCACGTTTCAACATCATCATGAATGACTATTGTAAATAGAAGCGATGGAGTCCTATCGCTTTTTACAATAACTCTATTTGCAATTTACCAATAAAAACGTATAATTTATACTAAGCACAGGAAGACGAAAGACAAAGGAGAGAAAAAATGGACGATTATGCTCATACTAAAGACATAGAACCTACAGCAGAAAACATCGCAAAAGCCATTTATACTGTTAACCGCCATGCTAAAACCGCACCAAATCCCAAGTTTCTTTATCTTTTGAAAAAACGTGCGCTGCAAAAACTATTACAAGAAGGTAAAGGAAGAAAAGTGGGCCTACATTTCTCTAACAATCCCAAATATAGTCAACAACAGTCCGACGTGCTGATTGAAATTGGAGATTATTATTTTCATCTGCCACCAACTAAAGAAGACTTCGAATTTTTGCCACACTTAGGAAATTTAAATCAATCATATCGCAATCCGAAGGCGAATATGTCATTAAACCGAGCAAAACAAATCCTTCAAACGTATGTTGGTTTAAAAGAAAAACCTGCCGCCACAAAACAAAAATCACATTATACGAAACCCGTCTTCAAACGACTCGGGGAAAGTTATTTTTAAACAGAAAAAAACCACTCAGGCCGAGTGGTTTTCAGATTGTTGACAAAGGGCTAAAATGAACTTTATTTTAGCCCTTTGTCTTCTTTTCAGCGTGATTGAAAACCTTTGAAGTCTAGGAAGGACGAGCACCGGAGCGGAGCGAATTTGACATTCGTGAGCACCGGCGCGCAGACCTGACAAAGAATGCAAGGGTTTGTCTACACGCTGAAAACCACTCAGGCCGAGTGGTTTTTTCTTTAGATAATAAAGTGATCAACCTTTTCAATGAGCTGATGAATTTCTGGTTTACTAATTTGATCATCTGCACCGATCGTTTCTCCTTTATGCCGCAAATCTTCAGTGATTAACGAAGAGAAGATCAGAATCGGAATGGAACTCGTTAAAGGGTTTTCCTTTAGCAGTTTTGTTAATCGATGACCATCCATTTTGGGCATTTCGATATCTGTAATCATCATATCAATTTCTTCTGTCACACTGATTCCTTTGCTGACAAGATCCATGATATGATCATATGCTTGTTTGCCATCTTCAAAGGTCACAATGTTTTTATAGCCTGCTTCAGTTAATTCATTCGTTAATAGACGCATGAGCAGCGGAGAATCTTCAACAACATACAGCTTCTTCCCTGTTCTTCTCTCGTCTTTCTCACCGTCAAACATATGATACGTTTCTACTCCAGAAGCGGATTCAATATCATAAATGATTTTTTCGTAATCTGGAAGGAAAATCATTTTCCCATCAAGCTTAATAATGCCTGTTAAATGACGGTCCATGCCTTGATTGAGTGCAGTTGGCTTTTCAATCTCTTCCCAGCTGACGCGGTGAATTTGTGAAACCGTTCCTGTATGGAACACAAATTTCCGTTGGTTGAATTCAGTCACGATATACTTCTCTTGTTCGGACTGATCTGACTCGACATTAAAAAAAGAAAATAGATTGATGACTGGTAAAACCTCGCCTCGTAAACTAATCATACCTTCTACGTCTTGGTGAGAGTGCGGTACAACCGTCACCTCAACTGGCTGAATGATTTCTCTTACTTTCATCACGTTAATGCCGAATTGATTTGAACCAATTTCAAACTTCACAATTTCCAATTCATTTGTACCAGAGTCAAGTAAAATTTCTTGTTTGTTTAAAGCCACGGAAATCCCTCTATTCTTCTATATAAGATTGTACTTTTTATATCGGCAGCATGGGTAAAAAGTTGACGTTTCTTTACGCTTTCTCTCGTACGAATTGATGAATCACAAGTCCTATCGCTGCAAGGATGAGTAAAGACCCTAGTGCAAGGCGGCTTGCGAGATTTCCGTGCTCTGCAAATAGCAGTGTGACTGAGCCATAAATGATGGGTCCGACAATTGAAGACACCTTCCCTGAGAAGGCAAAGAGACCAAAAAACTGTCCGCGTTTTTCTTTCGGTGTCAGCTCAATAATCAAGATCCGTGATGCCCCCCAGCTCGCGCCAAGTGAGATCCCAAATAAACTGCCAGCTACCCAGAAAACCCATTCGGTTGAAGCTGTCACAGCCAGAATCAGCGCAACGATTAAAATGACATATACGACTGTAATCGAGCGTTTTGCCCCGATGGCTTTTGTGATATATCCAAATAGAAAAGACCCAATGATACTTGAAATGGTTGATACAAGATAAAGTAAAATAAATTGCCCTGCGGTAAAGCCAATGATGATTTTGGCATAAACGGCCATCATCGCAATCGCTGTCTGTAAAGCATCATTCATAAAAAAGAAAGCGATCATAAAGATAAAAGCTGGCTTGTATTGCTTCATATCTTTAAACGTGCGAATAATCTCTTTATACCCGCTGAAAAAAGACGTCTTTTTCTCTTGCTGAGGCAGCGGATGAGGATCTTTTACAAAAAAGAGAAAGGGCAGAAAAAAGAGAAAGAATAAAAGTGCTGTCGGGATAAACGCTTCATGAAACTGGTCATTGCCGACAAGTAAATAAACAGAGAGGCCGACAAGTGTTCCTAAATAGCCAACGGCGATGCCAAATCCAGAAATAAGAGGTATTTCATCCTTTGTCCCAAGATCGGGCAACATGGTGTCATAAAAAACAAGACTAGAATGATAGAAAAATTTTGCAATCACAAACAAGGTGACCACCACTAATAAGGAGACAGGCAGCCCAAACCATTCGCTTGAGAAATCAATTCCAGCAAAGATCCCCATCAAAAATGTACAAGCAATACATATCAGGGTAAACACCGTGATGTAGTGCTTCTTCTTTCCTGTACGATCGATTAGCACACCGTATAAAGGTGTAAAAATCACGAGGAAAAAGCTGGCTAGTGCGTTTGCATAAGAAATAAAGGTACTGGCGATCTGATCCATTCTCGCACTGTCCCCGATCGTTTCCTGCAAGTAAAACGGGAAGAAAATGGTGATCATATTTGATGAAAATATCGTATTTGCAAAATCATATAGTGCCCAGGCCAAAACAGGTGCTGTCAAAAACAGCCCGAAGCCTGCCCCTTTTTTCTGTACGGTCTTTTTTCCTGTTCTCAATATATTGTCTCCCTTCCCTGCCTGAATTTTCACTATCTTTCTACTTTATGTGGCGTTGCCCTCTTCCATACAAGCGATCTATGCAAAAAGCACCCCTTACTATACTAGCAGAGGTGCTTTTTTTCATTATTTCTTCACTACAATGGTACTTGCAATCAAATCGTGAAGTGCTTGTTTTTTCTCTGTGAAAAAAGCAATGATGTAGCCAATACATAAGATTGGAGACAAAAAGCCTTTTGCAAAAAAGCGGCCTGTCGCTCGTCCGAATGTTACTTTTTCGCCCGTTACTTTTGTCACTTTGATCCCAAGAGCCATTTTGCCAAGAGTTCCTTGCAGTTTTGATGATTCCATGATGGTGTAATAAAGCCATGTCACCACGATACCGATCAAGATCGCTCCTACGTAGAAAAAGATAAGTCCCATAATGACAGCCCATTCTTCATCCGTCATGACAGTTGTAGAGTAGTAATAGCTGTCATCCCCTAGCATCAATGCTGCCTCTGGGCTTGAGACAAAAAAGAGTGTCGCCAAAATAAACATGATGAAGGCATACGGAACACTGATAATGACACCGTCCAAAAGGTGAGCAAGAAAACGATAGCCCACGCCTGCTAGCTCAGGATGCTCCTTTTCTTGAATGTGTGGTTCTGTGATGTTTGTTTCCATCCTATTTCTCCTTTATTATGTATGTTTTCTATAAATTTCTTATAATCATTCGTTATTATATCTTATGAATATAGCAAGATCAATGGAGCTTTACACTTTTACATTTATTTTAGATCAGTGTGTCATGAATGATTTATGTGAATAAATACTGAAAATTTGTGAAAATCATGGCACTTCTAGTTCTTTTACCTCCTGATTTTTTAACATTTTGTGATATTTTCGTCTTGTTTCGATTCTTCTGTTGACAATCGCGCTTCACATGGTAAAATAGTCAAGGATTTTTTAAAGAAAGGTGTTCATGATGGGAACTGTCGTACTATTAAAGAACAATGAAATGACTGTGATTGAAGATATTTGCGAAGCTGATTTTTTAGACATGAAGCATGGTTTGTCAAATGAAGACGCAGCTTATATCTCTTGGTATGAAGATTACGATACTGCTTATGGATATTGATTTCATTTCATAGATGAAGCGTAAAAAAAGGCGATACAACCTGAGGGTAGGTTGATCGCCTTTTTTACGTTTATGAACTTCTTTCACTTTCAGGTTCCACATGAATAAAGATTTGCGCATGCGGGAATTCACGCTGAATCTTCTCTTCAATTCGATCACATAATTGGTGAACATCTTCAATGGTTGTTTTTCCATCCACAATCAAATGGAAATCAATATATTCTTCTGCACCAGACCGTCTTGTTCGAAAGTCATGGTATTCAATAAATTCTTGGCTGAATGCTTGAATGATAGCTTCTATCGATTGTTCTTCCTCCGGTGTTAACCGGGCGTCTACAAGCGGCGGGAAGGCTTCCTTCATGAGTTTAAACGCTTCACGCATAATAAAGAGGGCCAGAACCATACCAATGATCGGATCAAGGAAATACCAATCTGTTAATGCCACAAGCAATAAACTGAATGCCACCCCTAATGACGTATAAACATCGGTTAACAGATGCAGCGCATTCGATTTCATGGCGACAGAATGTACTCGCTCTCCCTCTTTGTTCACAACTCTTGATACAACAAAATTGATGAGCGCGCCTAACAGCATGACCACAATGCCAAGTACAGGCAGCTTGACAGGCTCTGGATGCATTAATTTGTGAACACATTCGTATATGATCCAAATGCCAGCAACAAAGATCAACAGGGTCTCAATGGTTCCAGAAATATTTTCGACTTTTCCATGTCCATAAGGATGTTTTGAATCTGCTGGCTTTCTTGAAATACGAACAGAGATAAATGCAAAAAAAGATGCCATTAAATCGAGAAAGGAATGAATGGCTTCTGATAAAACAGCAACAGATCCAGTTAACAGCCCCACAATGATTTTTAGGATCACAACAAATGTGTTACTCATCACGGATAGAAACGCTATTTTCGACGTCTTCGCTGATTGTTCCATCTATCGTCCTCCTTCAGGAGATCGTATGTCTGTGAAAGCCATTCCCATGACTTCATTCTCACGTTCTTTCATTTTACGCGGTTTTACCGTTTTCTAACCATCTTCATCACAGCCTGTATTTTCCGAGCAGGTTACGCTATAATAAATGTTGCTCTTTCTTCAATATATCACTCATGCTGTGATGGATAGGAGAATAGACTACACATAACGATATCCAGTGCCCTTCCGCAGGTGACATTTATGCAGTGAATGGTAAAATAGGATAAAAACATAAATTTTTTAAGGTGATGAGAAATGGAGCATTTGCTGAATCCAAGAGTAAAGGATATTGAAATTTCAGGCATTCGAACATTTTCAAATCTCGTATCGTCATATGAGGATGTCGTTTCATTGACTATAGGTCAGCCCGATTTTTATACGCCGCATCATGTTAAAACAGCTGCTAAAGCAGCCATTGACGAGAATTTCACCTCATATACTCATAATGCTGGTTTCCTAGAGCTAAGACAAGCGATCCAACATTACATCAAGAAGAAAGTGAATCTTGATTATGATGCAGAGTCAGAAATCATTGTCACAACAGGTGCAAGTCAAGCAATTGATGCTGCGTTTCGAACCATTTTGACTGAGGGTGATGAGGTCATTTTACCTGGACCTGTTTACCCTGGCTATGAACCGATCATTCGAATGTGCGGCGCGGCGCCCGTACATATCGACACAACGAATGCTGGCTTTAAATTAAATGCCAAGCTGATTGAGGATGCATTAACGGAAAAGACAAAGTGTGTTGTCCTTCCTTACCCTTCAAACCCAACAGGTGTCACACTTTCAGAAGAAGAATTGAAAGAAATTGCCCAGCTGCTTGAAGGAAAGGACATCTTTATTTTATCCGACGAAATTTATAGTGAGCTGACATTTGATCGGCCGCATCATTCAATTGCCTCTTTCCTAAAGGAACAGACCATTGTGATCAACGGACTGTCAAAATCTCATAGCATGACCGGATGGAGAATAGGCTTTTTATTTGCTTCAGCTCCAATTGCTAAACATGTATTAAAAGTACATCAATATAACGTGTCTTGTGCCTCGGCTGTCTCACAAAAGGCGGCACTTGAAGCCGTGACAAATGGTGTGGATGATGCACTCATCATGAGAGAGCAATATAAGAAGAGACTCGATTATGTATATGATCGGCTCATTTCTATGGGGCTTCCGGTCATTAAACCTTCTGGCGCTTTTTATATTTTTCCATCCATTGAATCGTTTGGGATGAGTTCATTTGATTTTTGCATGGAGCTGTTAGAAAGTACAAGACTTGCTGTCGTACCTGGCTCTGCTTTCTCTCCATTAGGCGAGGGGTATGTGCGCCTTTCCTATGCATATTCACTTGAAACGCTGAAAGAAGGACTTGACCGCCTAGAACAATTTATACTTGAAAAACGTTCAATACATTCAACAGACGGATGAAACAACGGCTCTCTTGCCGTTGTTTTTATTTTGCAGGAAACATGATGTGAAACACGGTGCCCTTCTCAGGCTGACTGTCGACACGGATCGTCCCGTTGTGATTTTCTAAAATATTAAATGTCACCATAAGGCCGAGTCCGGTGCCCTTTTCTTTTGTGGTTAAAAAGGGCTCTCCTATTCGCTTCATGACTGATTCAGGAATGCCGACCCCTTCGTCTCTAATGGTGACGAGTATCCCATCTCTTTCTGCTTTGGCCGTAATGTCTACCTTTCCTCCGTCCGGCATGGATTCTACAGCATTTTTGATTAAATTGATAAACACCTGCTTGAGCTGATTTTGATCCCCGTTCATCAGGAGATCCTCCTCAATCTCATTTGTGTTCATTAAAATTCCATTTAAGTTGGCCTGTGTTTCTAACAAAGCCGTGACTTCGCTGATGATTTTTTTCAAATCAAGCGTCTGCATCAATGCAGTTTGCTGCGGCTTCGCGAGCATTAACAACTCACTTAATATAACCTCAATCCGGCTCAGCTCAGAGAAAACAATGTCGAAATATTGATCACGATCTTTTGTTTTCGGTTTAATGAGCTGCAAAAAGCCTTTGATGGCCGTCAATGGATTCCTTATTTCATGTGCAATGCCCGCCGCCAATTGGCCTGCAATCGATAATTTTTCAGAGCGCAGCATCAGTTCTTCTGTCTGCTTTCGTTCGGATATATCTCTTAAAATAATTTGAACGGCTGTTTCTCCAAAGAATGTTGTTGGGATACAAACCATTTCTGTATAAATCAGCTTGTGCTTAAACGTATGGCAGCTCATCGTGACAATCTCAGAATCTGATGATCTTTCAATAATACGCGACAAGCTCTTTTTGACTTTTTGCTGATCACAAGAATGGATTTGATGAAAGATATCCTTTCCTATTAACTTATCGTAATGTTCGGCTTCAAATAATTTAATGCCCGATTCATTCATAAACACCCATTTATGATCATGGATGACCGCAATCGTATCAATTGAATTTTGGATAAGCAGCTGATACCGCTCTCTGCTTTTTTGAAGGACCGTTTGGAATTTTTTACGGGATGAGATGTCCACTAAGAGCAAAAGCTCTGCCCGCTGATTTTGATAGATCGTAGGCGATGACTTTACTTCAATGTGAATGCTGCTTCCATCTTTCCTCTTCCATTCTTGCTCAATCATTCCGACTGGAAGGCCTTGCTGCAGCCTTGTAATTCGGTTTCTCACAATGTCGTGGTATTCCTCGGCAATAAAATCAAACGCGGACTTGCCGATCATGTCATCTCTTGTGCATACCCCCATTAATTGCAGCATCGCATCGTTCGCATAAACAATTTTCCCAAGTGCCGTAATACATAACGGATTTGGCAGCATGGCAATCAATTTTTCAGCTTCACTGACATTTTGGAAAGCCGGTAGACTGCCTAACGACTGTTCTGACACTTCTGATGTTGTTTGAAATGCTGCTTTTTGAGGCTCAGAGTCCAGCACCCTCATTTTCAGGATCATTTCTCTACCTAATTCGTTGTCTAAACCATCACAAGCAACAAAATCAATGCTTGCTTCAATCCAAACAGCTGTAAGATCACTTCTTAGCAGTCTAAAGTGGCAAATCTCTAGCATGTGCTGATTGTAGAAATAACTTTCGACGAGAAATTGATCTTCGTTATGAACAAAGTCTTTCAAAAAACACCCTAGTACATCCTTTTGTTCATAGAGCAAAAGCTGCTTACAGTTGGAAGAAATGTAGAGAAAGCGGCCATTAGAAGAAAGAACGGCATGTAAATCAATATTCGAATACAGCTGATTCGAATCTTTCATTTTTTGTTCCATCGTCGTCCGACCCTCCTTTTATTTTTTTAGGGTTGTCCTTAGATTGATGTATAAAAAAGATTCGCTAGAAAACCCATATTTTCCTTCCATAATCGAGTGAAACGTCCATATTTTCAGCAAAAAAGAGCACATTCTCTTGCTGTGCTCTCTGCTGTTTATTGCTTTTCGTATTTCTTTTGTAATTCAACGTACTTATCAACAATTTTACTCGGGATCGTTTTAATGACAGGATCTTTATCTGTGACATAAGGGGTCACGACACTAAAAGCCACCTTTGGATTAGAAGAAGGATAATATCCGCCAAAGGTTAAATTGTACGTGGCATTTCCCCACCAGCTGCGGTTGGCGCCATAGTAAAAGGTTTGGGCCGTGCCTGTTTTTCCTGCTACATCATGCTGACCAAACCGGCCAGCGGCAGTCCCGCCAGCTGATGTGACCATTTTCAGTCCCATTTTCACGCGGTCAATATCTGCTTTTGAGTTGTTGATGGTGTTCAGCACCTTCGGCTCATATTTTTTCACAACCGGTCCTACTTCTTCCTTATTCGTTGGAAGGTGAACGCTTTTCACCACTCTTGGCTGAACACGGTTGCCTCCATTTGCGATTGTCGACATGTATTGTGCGACTTGAAGCGGCGTATACGTGTCATACTGACCAATTGCTTCATCAAGCAAGAGCCCGCCGACCGTCTTAGGATGCGTCTGCATTCCGCTTGATTCCTGCGGCAGGTCGATCCCTGTTTTCACGCCAAGACCGAATTGCGCATAATAATTTCTCATTTTTTGTAAATGCTCAGGTCTTGCTGGCAGAGGACCATCCTTTTGATAGGTGATGCCTGCCATCCTCATCGCTACTTGGAACATATAGACGTTTGAGCTTTTTTGAAGCGCCTGAAGGTCGTTAACCCACCCAAGAACTTTGTAAGACCTTTTCGGTTTCCCCCCACTCCCTGCAAAGTAGAGCGGTGTATCCATATAGGATTGATTGTGTGACATCCCGTCTTGATAACCAGATAGTACAGTGGCTCCTTTCACGACAGAGCCCATCTCATATTGCGTTGTAAAGTTTCCAATGGCATAATCTGTGACATCTCTGCCGTCCATTTTCTTTCCTGACATGGCGAGAATGTCGCCTGTGTTAGGATCCATCATGACAACAAATGCCCGGTCCATCATATAGTTTCTTGCACTAGCGGATCTAAGCTCTGATTCGACGATCTTGTCGACTTCCTTTTGCAGCTCCATATCAAATGTCAGCGCAAGGTCAAGTCCTCTTCGTCCCTCTGTCCGCTTGATTTCATCAAGCAGCTTCCCGCCAACTTGTGTATATTGAACGGTTGCTTTTTCTGGATTTAAGAAATCCTCGTATTGATATTCTAAATAGCTTTTCCCTACCCGGTCATTTCGCGAGTAGCCTCTTGCCATATAGTAATCTTCACGCTCTTTCATGATTCCTTGCTCTGGTGTGGTCACACCGCCAAGTACATTATAAAGGGTCTTTTCATACGGATATTTTCTTGTCCAGTCATTGATGACATTCACGCCAGGCAGTTCATCAAGGTGCTCTGACACAAGTGAAATTTCTTCGTATGTCAAGCTCACTGATGATGTCTGCTTTGATTCTTTTGTTTCATCGAGTAAAGCAACTTTTTCGTCCCCTTTTTTCTCTTCGTTTGGGTCCATTGCTTTCACAATTTGAGGCTCAAAGGCATAGCCGCCTGTAAATCTTCGGTAGATCGCTGCAACTGCTTTTTCGGTTGTATCGTTTTCAATGGCCTTTACTTCTTTCTTTGGCACACGCTCCACTTGAAGCGGATAGACATCTTTCGCATTGATGTCCTTTTTTTCTGCTTTTGAAATCAGCTTATCGGCTTCTTTCGGGTGGCTGGCCAGCCAAAAATCTCGAATGTCTCGCTCTCTCAAAAAATCAGTATCCATTTCTATATAAGTCGCAAGTTTTCTTGCTACCTTAATCTTATCCTCCGCTTTCACACCGCTTTCTGATGTATAAACGATCGCAGGTACACTTTCGTTATCAACGACGACTCTTCCTCTCGCGTCATACATTTTTCCTCTTGGAGACGGGTATGATGCTGTTTTGACCTCTGTTCGATTGGCTTGCTTTTTATAATCCTCACCATTGACGATCTGCAGCACACCGAGCTTGATCACAAGTACAGCAAATAAACTAAATACAGCGAAGAAAAAGAGATTAATCCTCCAGGCGTTCCGGCGCTTGATTTTTTTCTGCTCGGCAGCACCTTGATGCTGTTTCTCTCCCACTTATGTAGCTCCTCTCATCCTTTCAATCTTTTACAATTACCACTCATTATTGTAACACTTTTGTAATAGTTGTTACAGCGAAACAAGTGAAAAAAAGCTGTCAATCCCTATTCTGCAAAAAAATATACTAACACTTTAAAATATTGGTATGTTTATGTCGTTTTCATTAAGTGGAAGAATTCCCTATCCTTTGATATGAAGAGGCTCTTTCTATGACTTTAACAAAAATGACAAACACGCTTTGTCAATGGAGGATGCTGGTACGTTTATAACAAAAAGTCTATGTTATGATTTTCTGTGAGAAAACAAAACAAAGATTTTAGGAGGAGTTACAAAATGAAGAAGAAATCATTCTTTTTTTCAGCGCTAACAGCTGCTGCATTGATTACGTTCACTGGAGGACATTCAGCTGATGCAAAGGAGCTTAACCTGAAACAAGTCATACACGTACAGCATCAAGCCATTGATCTTCATACATTAGCTGCAAAATTACATATCTCTTCAGATGTAAACAAGCTAAGCAAGTCTAACCAAAAAGAGATCGAAGCTCTATTAAACAAGCTGATCAAAAGCGGTCAACCTGTTACTGGTACAAAAGTGGTGAAAGAAGTAAACAAAGCAAAAAATGAACAAAAACAAGAATCAGTGAAAAAACCAACTGCTTCTAAACCAAGCACTCCAGCGAAACAAAACACAAACAACAATAACAGCACAAAAGCTGACCAAAAAGACACAACTGCAGCGAAAGCAGACAGCAGCTTAAATGCATTTGAAAAAGAAGTGGTTGAGCTGACAAATAAAGAGCGTGCAAAACAAGGATTAAAGGCACTTTCTGTTGATTCAAAATTAAGCAAATCTGCGCGCGCAAAATCTCAAGATATGAAAGATAAAAACTATTTCTCTCATACAAGCCCAACTTACGGATCTCCATTTGATCAAATGAAGCAATTCGGTATCACTTACAAAACAGCAGGTGAAAACATTGCCCAAGGTCAAAGGTCACCTCAAGAAGTTGTAACAGCTTGGATGAACAGTGAAGGTCACAGAGCGAACATTTTAAACAAAAACTATACACATATCGGTGTTGGTTATGTGAAAGATGGCAACTACTGGACGCAGCAATTCATCGGAAAATAATATGAAAAATCCTGTCCCACCGAGGGACAGGATTTTAGATTGTTGACAAAGGGCTAAAATGAACTTTATTTTAGCCCTTTGTCTTCTTTTCAGCGTGATATGAAAACCCTTGAAGTCTAGGAAGAACGAGTACCGGAGCGGAGCGAATTTGACATTCGTGAGCACCGGCACGCAGGACTGACACCGAATGCGAAAGTTTGTCTACACGCTGAAAGCCTGTCCCACCGAGGGACAGGCTTTTTATTTTACCCATAATTTATAAATACTCTGCGTTCCACTGTTTTCTTCGCCCTGTTCGCTGAGCTTTTCATAAAGTGACTTTGCAAGTGAGAGGCCTGGCATCTCTTCTCCCATCAGCTCTGCTTCTTCAAGTGCAATGCCCATATCCTTGATAAAATGCTTCACATAAAATCCTGGCTCGAAATCACCTTTCAGCATTCTTGGCGCAAGGTTTGACAAGGACCAGCTTCCTGCAGCTCCTGTTGTGATGCTTTTGAGCACCTGCTCTGGATCAAGACCTGATTTTTCGGCATAGGCCATTGCCTCTGCGACACCTACCATGCCTGCTGCGATGGCAATTTGGTTACACATTTTTGTATGCTGACCGCTTCCTGCAGCCCCTTGATATTGAATGTTCTCACCCATCTGCTCAAATAGAGGCAGACAAGCTTCATAGGCTGACCTTTCTCCGCCAATCATAATGGCCAGCGTACCATTCTTCGCCCCTACGTCACCACCTGATACCGGTGCATCTAACGCAAAAAGGCCTCTTTCCTTCGCTTTCATTTCAATTTCTTTTGCAAGCTGAGGCTTCGATGTGGTCATATCAATGAGATAAGTACCAGGAGCAGCATGTGTCACGAGCCCTTCTTCCCCTAAATAGATCTCTTCCACATCTGATGGATACCCGACCATAGTGATGACAGCATCCGCACTTTCTGCGATTTCCTTCACTGTTGACTTCCATGAAGCGCCTTTTTGAATCAATGCGTCTGCCTTCGTTTTCGTTCTTGTATACACGAGAACCTCATATCCTGCATCCATTAAATGTCCTGCCATACTATGTCCCATTACACCGATTCCAATGAAACCAACTGTTTTGATTTGTGCCATCACGTGTTCCTCCTTAAAAAGACTTTGTCAATCCACCATCAATGATCAGTGTTTGACCTGTCATATATGTATTCGCTTCAGATAAAAGGAAAGCCGCATATGCCGCAAATTCCTCTGGCTGTCCGTACCGGCCAAGCGGGATCGCTCGTTCTGCTTGTGCTTTGATCTCTTCAACTGATTGATGCTCTGTTTGTGCGCGGTGCTTGTCCAACTGTTTGACGCGCTCTGTTTCAATTTTTCCCGGGGCTAACGTATTGATCAAAATGCCATCTTTTGCAAGCTCCTGGGCAGCTGTTTTTGTCCATCCAGCAATCGCCGGTCTAAATGTATTCGACAGCATCAAGCCTGGAATCGGTTCTTTCACCGACATAGACGCAATATTTAACACGCGTGCGCCGCGTTTTTTTAAATAAGGCAAGGCCTCTTTTCATAACCGGATATAGCTGAGTAAATGAAGCTGAAATGAGTCCATCCAATCTTGATCCGGTTTCGAGCGTCCCTGTTTGAGGACCGCCTGTATTGTTCACAAGAATGTCGAGACGCTTTTCATCACCAGCAGCTGCTTGGGCAAGCGCCTTGATTTGCTCGGCGTCAGATACATCACATACTTGATAAGTCAGCTGCCCTTTTATAAGCGGGGACAATTCTTTGACCGTTTCTTTCAGCGTCTGCTCATGTCTTCCTGAGAGCATTACATCTGCGCCCTCTTTTGCTAGAGCAAAGGCTATTGCTTTTCCGATACCTTGACTGCTTGCAGCTACCAATGCTTTTTTTCCAAATAGATTGACATCCATGTCAACACCCCCTCTGCTCTTATTTTATCATACAAAAAGAACCTTGCTCACGTCGCAAGGCTCCTTTCCATTCTATTACACCTTAAACCGGTCAACCGCCTGACGTAATGCCTGGCTTGATTCGTTCAACATTTCAGTCGAGGTTTTCGTTCTTTCTAAAGCTTGTACTTGTTCATCGGTAGAAGCATGCACTTCCTCTGCTGAAGCCGCAGATTCTTCTGAAATTGCCGCAATGCTTTGAATGGAATCATTCATTTTCTGCTGTTCTTCTGTCATTTCATTGATCTGTGTATGAATGCTGTCAATGGAGCCGACAAGTGCCTGCATTTCCATTGTGATGCTGCTGAGTGCCTCACCTGTTGCATTGATGGCATCACCTTGTTCCTCATTCATTTTACTTGCTGCTGTCATTGCTTCAGCCGCCTTCTTCGATTCATCTTGAATGAGTTTCACAGTTTCACTAATGTGTTTTGTTGATTGCGCAGATTGTTCAGCAAGCTTTCTTACTTCTTCTGCGACGACTGCAAACCCTCGTCCGCTTTCTCCTGCTCTCGCTGCTTCTATGCTTGCATTCAGTGCAAGTAAATTCGTTTGATCAGAGATTTCAGAGATCGCCGTCACGACGTTTTCAATATTTTTCGTTTTATGCTCAAGATCAAGCAGCATTTGCTCTACCTTCTTCGATTCTTCATTCGCTTGTGTTGATTTTTGGACGAGCTGGCCAAGAGCATCGAGCCCTCTATAGCCTGCATCTTCAGATGATTTTGAGTTGGTTTGCATTTGTGAGGCAAGCTCACCCATATGACGTACTTTTTCATACAAATGCTCTGATTTCTCATTAATTGTTTCAGCTTCTGATGCCTGCTTAGTCGCCCCTGTTGCCACCTCTTGAATGGCAGTTGCAATCTGTTCGCTTGATAGCAAGGTCTCGTTTGAAATTTGCGTCACTTCATCCGTTGATTTCACAACTTGGTCTGAAGCACCTTTCACTTTTTCAATTAACTCCCTAATGCCCTCTGTCATTTGATTAAAGCTTTTCGTGAGGAAACCTATTTCATCCTGGGACTTTGTTTCAAGCGAGCTGGTTAAATCGCCTTCAGACACTTTACGAACATGCTCTATCAGACGCTTGATTGGTGTTGTAATGCTTCTTGCTAATAAGTAGCTTAGGATCATAGCAAGAATAATCGCAATCACAGATATGATGATACTTGTTTGATTCATTTGTTCTGTGATCCAAAGCAGTTTCTTTTTCTCGAAGCTGACCCCTATCGTCCAATCGGCTTCTTTAATTTTAGATATGACAGTCAGCTGTTTGTTATCATCAATACCAGAATTGTCGATCGCTTTTTTCACAGAAGCGACTTTTGATATGTTTTTCCCTTGCTCTGTTGGATGCGCCAAAATGGTGCCTGTGCCGTCAACTAAGAAAGCGGTTCCCATATAAGGAATCTTTTGTTCCTTTATATAGGATTGAATGGAGGACAGCTTCAAATCAAGTCCAGCGACTCCAACGACTTTTCCATTTCGTACAATCGCCTTAGTGGCTGAGACGACCATTTCATTCGTTGCTTTATCAATATATGGGTCTGTCCACAGGACCTCATCAGGCTTTTCAGCCGCTTGAATAAACCAATCTCGTTTAGAAGGATCATATCCTTCGCCAAAATCGGACTCTGGAAAAGCGAACATTTTGCCATCATTTGTTCCAATATAGGCAAGCGAGATGAGTTCATCCTGCTCCTGTAAGCCTTTTAGTTCATCGTTTTCAAATGCCAATGTTTGTTTTGTTTGTTTTTGTGCAAAATCTTCAGTAAGTGTACTTGTTGCTAGTTTGTTAATTGTATCACTGTAACCATTAAGTCTTAATGCAATGATGTCTCTCATGCTTTCTGCCGTTGCTGCTGTGGTGGTTTTTGCATTACGTTCAATGAGTGGTCTTAATACTATGTTGGAACCCACTTGAACTGCCACGACGGTTAAAATTAAAATAACTGAGATAAAAACAGCTATCCTCATTTGAAGTTTCTTAAACATCTCATCACCCCTACATCCTACTTTCGCATCTTATTTTGTATATCGGCAAAATTGGTACCGCATTCAATAGTTGAAAGAAAATTTAAATAGAAAAAACAAGCCATAAAGGCTTGTTTTAAGTAAAATATTCAATTTTTGCAGACGGAAAGTACTGATCAATATATGATTCTAACGTCTGTCTTAGTTCTTGTTCTTCATCTTTTCGGTAGATATATTTTCCAATTCCATATCTGCCCCATTTGTATCTTCTTTTTTCTTCATCTAATTCTAATTTTGATTTCGGGTAGTTTTTTTGGATCACACGCTTCGCTGGTTTTGTAAAGCGGTGCTGAATCATTTCAAAGGTGATATCGTGTCTCACATCTTCAGGAAGGGCAGCATCGAGCTTTTCAAAAAGAATTTTATACCCTTCCTGCCAGCCTTCGTGAATGTAAATCGGGGCAATAATAAAGCCAAGAGGATAGCCTGCTTTTGCCACTTTGACAGCCGCTTCAATTCGCTGATCGAGCGGTGATGTTCCGGGTTCGAAATATTTAATGACATAATCAGCGTTGATACTAAAGCGGAATCTTGTTCGACCGTTGTGCTTTGCATCTAATAGATGATCGACATGATGAAATTTAGTGACGAAGCGAAGCTTGCCAAGATCGGTTTGCCCAAAATATTCAATCGCTCGCTTCAGTGTATGTGTCAAATGGTCAATCCCTACGATGTCAGAGGTACAAGAGGCTTCAAATCTTGTGATATCCGGCGCACGCTCGTTCATGTACTGCTCAGCTTGATCTAATATTTCTTCTACATTAACGTACGTGCGAATGTACGGCTTACTTCCCATTGTCGTTTGCAGGTAGCAATAATGACAATGCCCCATACATCCCGTCGCAAATGGGATCGCATACTCTGCAGATGGTTTAGACGAGTCAAACTTCAATGTTTTCCGCACACCAATGACAAGCGTTGATTTCGCATTGCGATACTTTTGCAAGTCATTCTTCCCTGGGATATTTCTCACCTGGTTATGTGAAGTCGTTTCTCTTATTTCAATTCCCATACCCTCGAACTTTTCCTTCAGCTCTTGTCCTAACGGGTACTCTAGCGCCCGAGGTTCAATATAAACAAGCTGGGGGACGAAAGGTTTGATCATATTTAGCACACCCTTACCTTTAAGGTTTCATACCGTTACTTTATCCGCTCAGGATGGCTTTTATCCTTTCTAAAATCTCCCTTATTCAAACAAATCTTGATAAAGGGCTTCTGCTTCTTCGTATGTTGGAAATACGGCATCATCAGGTGCTAATGGATGATACGTTTCCAGTAAAAATAGCGCAAGCTCCTCTTCGTTGTATGGATGTGAAACGATTTCCGCTTCTTTAATTTGTGCTACGTTTGGTGCATGTGGATTTCGATAAATCACATATACTTGATCACCCGGCTTATAGTCAGAAAAAGGCAATCTAGTCACCTCCATTTTTTAATTATAGGTTGCCCTTCTCTCTGCTCGATATGACCCATTATGATAAAATTCGACAAAAAAACCAGACAGTTGAACCTGTCTGGTTTGATTCACTTAGTTATGTTGAAACGTTTTCTTGACGAATTCAACTACTTCTTCTGTTGTGCTAAGTGATAAAATATGCTCTTTAAATGATGCAGCTTCTTCCTTAGAAAGCTTGCTTAGCTGCGTTCTTGCTGGAAGAATGGATGTTGCACTCATTGAGAATTCATCTAATCCTAATCCAAGTAGAAGTGGGATTGCGATTTCATCTCCGGCCATCTCACCGCACATGCCAACCCATTTACCTTCTTTATGCGCTGCTTCAATAACAAGCGTAATAAGACGTAAAATGGCTGGATTGTATGGCTGATAAAGATATGACACTCGTTCGTTCATTCGATCAGCAGCCATTGTGTATTGAATCAAATCATTTGTTCCAATACTAAAGAAATCCACTTCTTTTGCAAATTGGTCTGCTATGACAGCTGTTGATGGAATTTCCACCATAATACCGATTTCAATGGAATCGGATACGTCTGTACCAGCGGCAATCAATGCTTCTTTTTCTTCAAGTAAAATGGCTTTTGCTTCTCTAAATTCTGATAACGTCGCGATCATAGGGAACATGATTTTCAAGTTTCCATATGTACTTGCACGAAGTAAGGCGCGTAGTTGTGTTCTGAAAATCTCCTGTTCTTCGAGGCAAAGGCGGATCGCTCTAAAGCCAAGGAACGGGTTCATTTCTTTTGGAAGCTGCAAGTAAGGGAGTTCTTTATCGCCACCAATATCAAGTGTGCGGACAACAACTGCTTTGCCTTCCATCTTCTCTAACACTGTTTTATACGCATCGAACTGTTCTTCTTCTGTTGGAAGCTGATCTCTGCCCATGTATAAAAATTCTGTCCGGTACAATCCGACTGCTTCGCCGCCGTTTTCAAGTACACCTTTTACATCCTCAGGTGTTCCGATATTTGCAGCTAACTCTACGTGAACGCCGTCTTTTGTGACCGTTGGCTGGTCAACAAGTTTCGCCCATTCCGCTTTTTGAGCTAAGAAGTCTTCATGCTTTTTTTGATACGCTTTCACTTCATCTTCAGAAGGCTGAATGATGACGTCTCCAGTAATACCATCAACAATGATGAGCTCATCGTTGTTCACCGTTTTTGTTGCTTCTTTTGTTCCAACAACTGCTGGAATCTCCATTGATCTTGCCATGATGGCTGAGTGAGAAGTACGACCACCGATATCTGTCGCAAAACCTTTGACGAATTGTCTGTTTAGCTGAGCAGTATCAGAAGGTGTTAAATCTTCTGCAATGATAATGACTTCTTCAGAAATCATACTTGGGTTTGGAATGTCAACGCCAAGCAAATGTCCTGTAACACGTTTTGTTACGTCGCGAATATCCGCTGCACGTTCCTTCATGTATTCATTATCCATTGCTTCGAACATCGTGACAAACATCGCCGCTGTTTCTTTTAAAGCAAATTCAGCATTTACTTTATCCGATTTGATTTTGTCCTTCACTGGGTTTAGCAGCTCTGGATCACTTAACACAAGAAGGTGCGCAGAAAAGATATCTGCTTTGTCTTGGCCAAGCTCTTTTAGCGCGTGTTCTTTAATTGCTTCAAGTTCTTGTTTTGAAACATGAATTGCTTCTTCAAAACGTTTCACTTCTGTCTCTGGATCGTTGATGTCTTTTTGGTGAACTGTTAAATCTGGTTCTTCCAGACGATATGCTTTTGCAATCGCAACGCCTGCTGAAGCACCGATTCCTTTCAGTTGTTGCATTACTCGCCTAGGCCTTCACTTTTCATTGTGTCTTTTAGTGCAGCAAGTGCATCATTTTCATCAGAACCAGAAGCAGAGATTGTGATTGTAGCACCTTTCGCAATTCCTAGAGACATTACACCCATAATAGATTTAAGGTTCACTGTTTTACCATTATATTCTAAGTTGATATCAGCATCATATTTACTAGCAGTTTGTACAAGAACTGTTGCAGGACGTGCGTGAATTCCAGAATCTGCAGTTACTTTGAATGTTTGTTGAGCCATTTTTATCAATCTCCTTTTTATACAATTAATACATCCACAATATTATATCATACTGCCGAGCTTGTCATCTAACAAGAACGGCAGTTATGAAAATTATTTTGAAATTTTCATGATGTTTTCTTGACCAGCTTTGATTTCACCGGATTCTTGAAGGTCAATAAATTGTCCTTCACCTAGGTTTGTAAATACAATTGGTGTCATCAAAGATGGTACTTCTGACTTAATTTTATCAATATCAACCTCTAAGAGTTTTTGACCGATTTCTACTTGATCTCCCTCTTGTACAAATGCTTCAAATCCTTCTCCTTTGAGGCTGACCGTATCAATACCGAAGTGGATCAAAATTTCAAGTCCACCATCAGATTGCAGACCGATTGCGTGTTTCGTTGGGAAAACATTTAGAATTCTCCCTTTCACCGGCGAAACCACCGTTCCATCTTTTGGCAAGATGGCGAAACCGTCACCCATCATTTTCCCTGAGAATACTTGATCTGGTACATCTGTAATCGGATGAAGCTCCCCTGTAATTGGTGAAGCAAAGATTTCTTCCCCTTGCTCGTTTTGAAGCGGTTTTGCAATCACTTCTTCGACCTGCTGGCTGACTTCTTCTTTTGCAGAAGGGTTTTTAGCTGGACGAGGCGTGCGGCCTGCAATGATGTCTTGCATTTGTGTTTTTAAATTATCAGAGCGCGGTCCAAAGATTGCCTGGATGTTGTTCCCTACTTCGAGGACACCTGATGCGCCAAGCTTTTTCAAACGGTCTTTGTCCACTTTCTTCTGATCATTTACTGTGACACGCAAACGCGTAATACAAGCATCTAGGTGTTTAATGTTTTCTTGGTCACCCATTGCTTCAAGGATTTCATACGGCAAGTCATCGGCTTTTCCAGCCTTAGCCCCGCTTGCACCATCTGCTGCTTCATCCTCGCGGCCTGGCGTTTTCAGATTAAATTTGCGAATTGCGAATCTAAATCCGAAGTAATAAATGACAGCAAGCACGAGACCTACTGGAATCACAAGCCACCAAGCCGTTCTGTTTGGCAAAATACCGAATAAGAAGAAGTCGATTAACCCTCCTGAGAAGGTCATACCGATTTTCACGTTTAGAATATCCATTATCATAAAGGATAATCCAGCAAATACACAGTGGATTGCAAATAATACTGGTGCAACGAACAAGAATGAAAATTCAAGCGGTTCTGTAATCCCTGTTAAGAAAGAAGTCAGTGCTGCTGAACCCATAATTCCAGCTACAAGCTTTTTATTCTTAGGTTTTGCTTCATGGTAAATCGCAAGTGCTGCTGCTGGAAGTCCAAACATCATGAACGGATATTTCCCTGTCATGAATGTTCCGGCTGTCAGCTGAACACCATCTTTGATTTGTGCCATGAAGATACGCTGGTCACCACGGACAAGCTCTCCTGATAAGCTCTTATAGCTAAAGAACTCATACCAGAATGGCGAGTAGAAAATGTGGTGCAGACCAAACGGAATTAGTGAGCGTTCAATCACACCGAATACAAAGGCAGCAAGCGGCTCATTCGCTGCAAGCAGTCCTGTTGAAAACGAGTTCAGTGCACCTTGGATTGGCGGCCAAATGACTAGCATCAAAAGCCCTAAAATAAGTGCTGAAATGGATGTGACGATTGGAACAAATCGTTTACCAGCAAAGAAACCGAGATATTGCGGGAGCTCAATTTTGTAAAATTTATTATACATATAAGCTGCTAATACCCCGACAATGATCCCGCCAAAAACGCCGGTAGACAAGGTCGGAATGCCGAGCATATTAATATACGCTGGATGGCTTTCCTTAAAGAACTGGGCCAATTTGATAGAATCTGACGGAATCGATCCGTTGGCCATTAAGACGGCACTCATCGTAACGTTCATGACAAGATAACCGATGATCGCGGCAATTCCTGCCACTCCGTCACCATTGGCAAGACCGATGGCAACCCCTACAGCAAATAAGAGCGGAAGATTAGAGAAGACAATATTCCCCGCATTTTCCATGACACTTGCAACAAGCTGAATTGTATCATTGCTTAAAAATTGAGCTACATCAATCAGCTGCGGATTTTGCATCGCATTTCCAAGTGCTAGTAAAATACCAGCAGCAGGAAGGATCGCAACTGGAAGCATAAGTGCTCGTCCAATTTTTTGCAACACACCAAAAAGTGATTTAAACACTGGTTGAACCTCCTTTTGTTTTCGCTTACAACATACATTTCAATCGCTCCCTGACGTACATTTCATAATTAACCGTTTACATTTCACTTTCAAACACAAAAAAAGGCATGGTGATATAAGGTTGCGCAAATAACAGGATCTTATCCTGTATTTACCTTAAGTCACTCATGCCTGATCGAATCAGTTACACGTTTCAAGGAAACTATGAAATTTTATTAGTCAATCTGTACAGGTGAAGTGTCAGGTAGACAGCTTCTGCATCATGTACAGGCTTTTTCAATGCATGTTGCAAAATTTTGATCATTTTCCAAGCAGTATTGTAGCATAAAGGATATTCATTTTTCAATAGATGAAGCAACTTTTCTGGTTCCTCTAATGATTCTTCCCGTTTAATACGCTCAATCGAAAACGTAATATGGCGCAATAAGCGTAAATAATGAATACTTTCTCTGTCTACTTTCATATGAAAGGAATCTTCTATGACTTGGACCATTTGCGTGATGAGCTGCGAATGACGGTTCACCTCAGATAAAGGCCGATTCGTTAAAGCCGAATGAATGTGGAGCGCAATAAAACCAATCTCTCCTTCTGGCAGCTTTGTTTCAATATCTGGCCGCTCGTTAATCAGTTCAACGACTTCCTTTGCGACCTCGTATTCTTTCGGGTACAGCGATTGTGTCTCAAGCATAAAAGGATTGGTAATATCATAACCTTGCTGCACCCGCTTAAAACTAAAGGCTATATGATCGGTCAGTGCAATATGAATATGCTCATTCAAGCGATGTCCCATTTTTTCTCGTATATGATAAATCACGTCATTGGCAAGCTCGATCATGTTCTCATCAATATGATGAAGCAGCTGTTTATATTCTGTTTGTTCTTTCGTGTTTTTTAACACAAACATCTTTTCAAATGCCGCTTGATCGAGAACATCACCCGATTTTTTTCCGAAGCCGATCCCTTTTCCAATCAGAACCACTTCGCCCAAAGAAGGGTGTCTTGCGATGATGACATTATTATTTAACGCTTTATCAACGGTGAAGGATTCCATGAACATCCCCACCTCCTTCTTATTCAATCCCTCTTATCGTACAAAACAGATGAAACGTGCGTCAACGATTGTTTTTCAAAACGGTGGTTGTTCGCTCAATGAGTCGAAATGGCAGCACTCTTTTTTCTGGTGCTTCGCCCTTTAACGCCCGGTCGAACAAGTCAAATGCTTCCTGTCCCATTTGTTTGAGTGGTATTTCAAGGCTGGAAATCCCTAAAGCCTCACTCAATTGTTCGTTTTGAAAGCCGAGTATGGCTGGTGATTCTCCTACTTTTATGTGGTGACGCTGCGCTTCTAATAAAAAACCTGCTGATACGTCGTCATTTGTGATCAGTAATGCTGTGGGACGATTTTTCATCCCCTGCCATTCTGTAAATAATTGCTTTCCATCAAAAAGTGTTAACTTCCCTTCAATGATCCATTCCTCATCAATGTCCTGCCCAAGCGATTGCATCATATCTTGATAAGCTTGAAGGCGTGTTTGGCTATTCGCTCCTTCTGTTCTGGCAAGAACGATCGCAATTCGCTCGTGCCCGCATGCCGCTAAATGATGAAGCCCTTCTTTCAATGCTTGATCATGTGCAATCGACACCGCTGAACAGTCATCATGTGGTGTAGGATGACAAAAAATAATGGGGCCGGATTCCTGCCACTTTAAAATGTCTCGATCACTTAACGCATTTGAGCAAAAGATTAAACCGTCCACACGCCGCTCCTTTAAACTCATCAAAGCTTCTTTTTCCTTTAATGGATCATACCCCGTTTGAAACAAAGCAAAGTGCATGCCGCGTGCCTGTGCTTTCTCGGCAATGCCTGTGACAAGTCCGCTGAAATAGGAGTGATCAATCGTTGGAAGAACGATTCCGAACATATTAGAGTAGCCCTTTGCTAAATGCACAGCCTGAATATTTCTCGTATATTTGAGCTCTTTCATCGCATTCAGTACACGTTTTCGTTTTTCTTCTTTCACATAAGGGTGATGATTCATCACACGTGATACGGTTGTCACAGATACGCCCGCTCTTTTCGCAATTTCCCTTATGTTTGGCATTTTTTCTCCTACTTTCTCTTGATATGGTAAGCGTTTCATACTTTAAGATGTATGTGAGCTGAACAAATCACTGGATGGAAAGGGGAATTCAAGATGGGTATTATCATATGGATTATATTATGTATGGCTGTTTTGTTTTCTGCTCGCTTCGCACTACATCCTTTAGGAAAAGAACATAAAATCAAACCGTTTCAATCAATTGATGATTTTTTTGTTGATAAGGATCGAAAAGAGTGACAAAAAATCACGATGACACTTCCAATACTTGGACGTTCATCGTGATTTTTTTCATTACTTGATGATCGTCAGCTCTTTTGGATAATTGGTTAAGGTGACTGGACCATCTGCTGTAATAAGAACATCATCTTCAATTCTAACTCCGCCGACTCCTTGGACATAAATACCTGGCTCGATCGTATAGACCATGCCTTCTTGCAGTAGGTCGTCATTTGCTTGGCTCATGGAAGGAAACTCATGAACTGAAACCCCTAATCCATGTCCTAGGCGGTGCGGGAAATATTCACCATACCCCGCTTCTGTGATCAGCCCGCGTGCTTTTAAGTCCAGGTCTCCAATTCTCACACCTGGCTGGCTCATTTCAAGTGCTGCCATTTCTGCTTTTAAGACGGTTTGATAGATGTCCTTTTGCTTGTCAGAAGCTTCCTGGTAGATGAATGTTCTTGTAATGTCTGAGCAATACCCATCGACAATGACACCAAGGTCAAATAACACAAAGTCGCCTTTTTTTAAGGCTGCCTGTCCTGGATTTCCGTGAGGCTCGCCTGACTTTTCTCCAAAGAGAACCATCGTCGAAAAGGACATGCCTTGAATGCCTTTTTTCTTTAACTCATATTCAATGACAGCGAGCACTTCAGTTTCTGTGACACCTTCTTTTAAGGCGTCCACCCCAATTTTTACTCCTTCATCTGCCAATTGAGCGGCTTTTTTCAGTGTAGCAATTTCAGATTCATCTTTAATCAGTCTTAGCTGATTGAGTTCTTCTTCTGCCCGGACAAAAGTTTCTGCCCCAGTGACAGCTTGAAGCTGCTCTGCTCTTTGAAGCGGAATTGACTCTTTTTCAATCGCAAGTCGAGTTGCTCGTACACCGCGTTTTTCTACTGCTGACTGAATGAAATCAAATGGATTTTCATGGTCTTCATATCCAATGAGATCACCAGACCATCCAGCATTTTTCGCCTGCTCCACTTCCATCTTAGGCAAAATAAAAAATGGATCAGCCTCCTGAAACACAAACAGCCCCATCACTCTTTCGTGCGGCTCTGTGAAGTATCCAGATAGATAGAACACATTTTCCTTTGTATGTATAAATGCACCTTGAATGTCTTTTTCCTTAAGCCAAGAAGACAAGTTCTTCATTCGGTTCATCGTGATCCTCCTCACACGTTTGACTACTGATCTATTGTATCAGTTTTTGCTGTATTTCGCACAAAAGCGCACTGGCATGAAGCCAAGTGCGCTTTGTTGATTTGCTTAAGATGCACGAAGCAGACGCAGGCCGTTTAAAATGACCAAAATTGTACTGCCTTCATGTCCAATCACACCAAAAGGTAAATCAAGAACTTGTAAGAAATTCGCACAAATTAAAAGACAAATCACAGTTAATGAGAAAATGATGTTTTGCTTAATGATTCTATTCATCTTTCTTGAAAGGCGGATCATCTTTGTTAGGTTATTTAAATTGTTCTTCATTAAAATGAGATCCGCTGTTTCTAAGGCAACGTCAGTGCCCCCGCCCATCGCAACGCCAACATCTGCTGTGGCAAGCGCAGGTGCATCATTGATCCCGTCTCCTACCATAATGATCGAATCACCTTGTTTTTTCAATTTATTGACTTCGTTTACCTTTTCATCTGGAAGACATTCAGCGACAACGGTTTGGATCCCGGCTTCCTCTGCAATGGCTTCAGCGGTTTTTTGCTGATCTCCTGTCAGCATGACCGTTTGGATGCCTAAATCATTCAGCTCTTGAATCATCTTTTTAGCTTCTCGTCTGATTTGATCCTTTAGACCAAGGCAGCCGACGACTTCTTGATTCTTTTGAACATAGACGACTGTATACCCTTGTGATGAAAGAACATCACCAGTCTCTTCAATTTCACGGTCCATTGAAGCTTTTCCGGCAAAATCTTTCTTCCCAATACTCCATGTGTCTCCGTTCAATTGTGCTTTCACACCAAAACCAGACGTTTCTTCAATGGTCACATGTGCTGACCGCTCCGTTTGATGCTCTTTTGCCATATCAGAAATCGCTTTAGCTAATGGATGGTTTGATTGACTTTCAATTTGATAGAGCGCCTGATAAAAAGCTGATTCATCTTGCCCTTTTGCCATCACCACTTTTTCAACAGCTGGCTTTCCGCTTGTGATCGTTCCCGTTTTATCAAATGCCATCATCGAGCTTGTGCCCAGCTTTTCTAAAAAGACGCTTCCTTTCACAAGCATACCGTTTCTTGCACCGTTTGAGATAAGTGAAAGAGCTGCTGGCATAATGGATGCAACAAGCGCACAAGGTGAAGCAACCACCATAAACACCATCGCCCGGTAAAAGGTTTCACTCATGCTCCAGCCGAGTACAAAATGAGGCAGAAACATTAAAATAGCGACGGTAATTAACACACCTTTTACATATGCACCTTCAAATTTTTCAATGAATGCTTGGCTTGGCGAAACACTTTCTTGAGCGGATTCAACAAGCTTAATAATTTTATGAAAAAGCGTCTCTTCATTATATTTCGTTACTTCCACTGTTAATGAACCATTTAAGTTCACAGTTCCTGCAAACACGTCTTCCCCTTGCCCTTTTTCCTGAGGAACCGATTCACCAGTGAGTGCAGATTCGTCCACACTTGTTCTCCCGCTCAGGATCACACCATCTGCTGCAATACGCTCTCCAGCTTTGATCATAATACGGTCGCCCGGTGTTAATGATGAAGCAGCGATTTGAATGGTTGTGCCATCGTCTTCAATTAAAGTCGCTTCATCTGGTGCGATACTCATTAAAGCTGTTAAATCTTTCTTGCTTTTATTTGACGTATACGTTTCAAGCGCACCGCTCAATGAAAAAATAAAAATTAAGATGGCGCCCTCCGCCCAATATCCAATAATAGCTGAGCCTATCGCTGCGAAAATCATTAAAAGTTCTACATTCAGTGTCTTAGACGAAATGGTTTCTTCGATCCCTTCTTTCGCCTTTGCAAAACCTCCAATAACAAAAGCAAGGATGAAAAGAGGGATACTCCACATGCTTTCATCCTTTAGAACCCACCCAATCAAGATGAGAATTCCCGAGATCCCTGCTGCCATTAATTCTCCGTGCTGTGTCCATTTGTGAAAGGACCATTTCGATTCCTTTTGTTTTGTCGTTTGATAAAGTGCTGTATTCTCATTCATGATTGTTTTCTCCTCTCTAATTGATAATGATTTTCACATCATCAATCGTTGCCCGTTCCGTTTTTCATCTATAATTTCTGCTATTTCAAGCTTTTTATAGGTCTGTAACTCATTATAACAGGTTCTAATCAATTTTCAATTAATAATTATTATAATTTCTTCTTGATAATAATTATCATTATTGATGCAGGTCATTCCTTCCTCTTCTGAGCACAGTTTATTCAGATGAAAAGCAATTGAACACTAAAAAAGAACCAACGGAATGACCATTGGTTCTTCACAGAAAACATATGTTTTACGAATTCGTCCACTCTTTGATTTGTTTTTTCGTCAGTGGACCTACATGGTTTTTCACCACTTCTCCTTTTTCATTAATAAAAAAGGTGGTGGGGATCGTGATGATTTGATATTTCTTCATCATTTCTCCGTGCTCATCAAGAACGATCGGGAATGTAAACTTTCTGTCTTTCATAAATTGGGCGACAGCGTTTTTACTTTGTTCAGCACCTAGTAAATTAACGGTCAGAATGTCGACATCACTTTGATTTTCTTTCACGATCTGCTCAAAGGCTGGCAGCTCTATTTTGCAGGAAGGGCACCATGTTGTCCAAAAATGCAGGATTGTTCGTTTTCCTTTCGGCGGAACGATTTGCGTTTCACCAGTTAATGTAGGAACCTCTATCCTCGGCGCCATCACAGGTTCTTTCGCTTCTGCCTCTGTGTTCATCAGAAATAGAAGAAGGGTCATCATCAGAAGACTGGCGGGTAGATATTTACGTTTCATCAGGATCTTCCTTCCCAGTTTTCTTATAGCTTGCCCTCTCGATGAAGATGACATTCAAGCTTTTTTCATTCTAAGAAACATCGAAACGCCAAGCTCCTTACAAATGGTGGCATAATGCAGCGCAGTCAGCAGCAGCATACCCGTGTTCATCCCTAATATAACGCCCATCATGTTCAGGCTTTCAATTGACCCGAGGAAATACACCATAGAAAATGAGACGACATGCACCCATATATTATGTAGGAACACATCTTTAATCAGGCCCATACCGATTAAACACGCTTGAAATGGCATCACAAACAGGTGGCATAAAAAGTACGGCCAGAGCAGCTGCAGATAGACGGCAGCTTGTGGTGAATCAAAAAAGAGCTGCGTGAGCGGATAAGCGAAATAATACATCACCATCACTGCCGGCACCCCATACCCAAACGTAATGAGAATCGCTTGCCTGACACGTTTTTTCACGAGATCATACTGCCCTAAAGCATAGGCTTCAGATACATTCGGAATCATCACAATCATGATCGAATGGGCGATAAACGCTGGGAAGAAACCGATCGACATGGCTACACCAGCAAGCATTCCGTAATGATCAACAGCCAGTGTTCCAGAGATACCTGCTGCAACGAGGGCTCCTTTGATTAAAAAGGGTTCAACGGCATTGGCGATGGCATGAAAGATGCGCATCCCTGTTGTCGGAATCGAGACAGCCAACAGGCGCTTTCTCACGTCACTCCCTCTTAGTTCAACAGACCTCACATTCACAGCATTTTTCGCCATGACGTACTGGGAGTATAAATAAATAAAGACGACAAGATCACTCGCAACAATGACCCCAATGGCGATGAGCACCGCTGTTTCAATATCAAAGGAATACCAATGGAAAAATAAAAACAAGCAGATGAGCTGGATCGTTTTTTTCAGCATATTTGCTAGGGCGATTCTGCCCATTTGCTGCTTTCCCATAAAATAACCGCGTGCAATAGAGGTAAACGCAATAATCGGAATAAGAGACAGCACTAAGCCTTTCATGAGCGGATGATACGACTGAAACACAGGAATGAAAGGCAGTACAATCGCTGCTGCTCCCGTGGTGGTACATGTCACCACAAGCGTCATTTTAAAGGCATGGCGGAGCATACTTTTGTGAAGCCGCTCATGCGATTCTGCAATGAATTTAGAAATGGAGACTGGAAGCTCTAGGCTAGCGATCACAAGTACAAGCATGATGATTGGAAGGATACTCATGTAGAGACCCATCCCATGTTCTCCAAGCTCTCTCGCTAAAATCATATTGACTAAGAACTCTATACACTCCGCAATGAAAGCTGCGACAGATAGCAGAATGACCCCTTTTACAAATCGATTCATGTAGCCTCCCCTTGTCTAAAAGCAAATTCTTTTCACATTCTATGAGACAAGTCCTGAAAATATTTTGATAATTGAAGACAAAAAAAAGCAACCTGTTGATCGCTGCTTTTCTTTAGACGGCAAATACGTGACGGCCGATTCGTTCTACAATTTTACGGGAACGAATCCAGTTATCTGTCGCCGTTTTTGGATTATAAAAATAAATGGCCTTTGTCGTTCTGTCATGTTCTTTCACAACCTGCTTCACAGCCTTAACGGAATCTTGATCTGCCTTATCATTAATGCTTCCATTCGATACTGGCTGGAAGGCATTTCGCTGATAAATAACCCCTCTGACGCTGTCAGGAAAAGAACCATGCTCTACCCTGTTTAAGACGACGCTTGCTACAGCTTTTTTCCCTGCATAAGATTCACCTTTCGCTTCAGCATGTACCAATCGAGAAAGCAAGTCCATTTCTTCATTAGAATAACGCGTTTGTTTTTTGGAGTTTGCCTCTTTCGTCGTTTCAGACTTCACTTGTTTTTTTTGCTTCGGTTTTGAAGCCTTTTCTTCTGTTGACGTGCTTAGCATTTTGACTTTCGGCTGACGCTTCCCCTCTGAAAATGCTGGGATGACCTTATGATGATCATCTTGATCTATATATGAAAGCTGATGCTTAACAGGTGCTTGTGAAAGTTCGTGACTTAATGTGCCTTGCTGCTCTTGTATATTGTCCATCTTCATTGCTGCGACGAGCATAAGGATGGCAAAAAGAGCTGTATGAATTTTAATCATTCGCCTCATTCCTCCTTTAATCAAAGTAGGCCGTAAGATACTTGTCCACTCTAACAAGAGCTCCTTCTATTTTCACGCACAAAGATTTGCATGCCTGTCCAAATTACGTCATTAAATGGCATGTCCTAGTTGAATGCACATGAACTGGAAATGTTAGCGCTTAAAAAGCTTCTTTTTTAGCCTATAATCATCCTTATGCTCCTGATTATGGGTTATTACATTTTCTTTTCAAATGTATCAGGCTGATTTGAAGTATGACAAAAGAACCAAAATAAAAAAGCTTTCTCTCATTAGTGAGAAAAAGCTTTAACTTCTTGCTTCTTTAAGATATTCAAAAATAACATCTCCACGATGTTTGGCAATTCCGCGAAAATATTTAAAATCATCTTGCTTTACCAAAATAGAACGAAAAGTTAAAAAATCATCTTTTTGAATGGTCACTTGCTTCTCCGTCCCATTCCGTAATGATTCAAGTATTGTGAGGATTTGTTCTTCAGTCAAAAAAACCGCTCCTTTTCTGCTATGATCAAATATTAAATATATCATTCGATTGAGAAGCGTACAACGAAAACGAAACAAAAACGTCTTTATCCTTTACATTGGTATGAAAATATTGCAAAATACTTTTTAATAGGGAATGAAATCTGTTTTTAAAGGAGAGGGATCGGTTGAAGATTGCAAAAATTGGAAATGTGATCGAATTTAGAAATGGTTTAACAGGTGTAGTTGAAAAAGTGAATGAAAACTCTGTCATTGTGGATGTCACCATCATGGACAACTATAGAGATTTAGAACTGGATTCACTAACAGTCGTTAATCATAAAAACTATAAAATCATCAAAGACTCCGTACATTAATTTGCAATCCTCAATTCAAACTATCGTTACATAAATATATACGTAGCAAAGCTGACTCGTTTGACAGCTTTGCTCTCTTTTGACAATCACATATGAAAAAGACTGACACCTTTTGAAGGGAGGTCAGTCTTTTTGCGCATGAAAGGTTTGCATTTCTGCCTTGGTCTTGTACATCTCTACTTCCTCAGGTGTCATAACGCCTTTATCGATTAAGAGTGCAATCACCCCAAGCAATGTGGAGGCACTCCATTTATATCGTTCTTTGTTTTGATGTTCAAGCATCTGCAGCTCTTCTCTTAGCTCCATCAGCAACTTCTCTGTTTTCTCTTCTTTGTTTTTCAACACAAACGCCTCCGTTTTCCACTCATTGCCCCTATTTTATCTCAAAGCAAACGTGATAAGCAAAAAAAGCACGACCCACCTTTACAAACATACGTTCTGTCATGTATAATGATTTTACGAGCTGGTAGCCCCCAGCCGTCCTAGCAAGTTCTATTCCTATTGGTATGAGAAGAGTGACATGACTCTTCTCTTTTTTTTATGTTTCAGCCTCATATTTCCACTTAGATTCCATAAAAAAAGACATGTCATCCGGCATGTCTTTTCCTATTGATTAGCGATTATCAATCGTTTCTGGATACATATCATGATTCATCATACGATACGATGCCATTTCTTCATACTTAGTCCCAGGTTTTCCGTAGTTTGTATACGGGTCAATTGAAATACCGCCTCTTGGTGTGAATTTGCCCCATACTTCAATATACCTTGGGTCCATCAATTCAATCAGATCGTTCATGATGATATTCATACAATCCTCATGGAAGTCACCATGGTTACGGAAGCTGAACAAATATAATTTTAACGATTTACTCTCAACCATGATTTCATTTGGAATATAGCTAATATAAATCGTCGCAAAATCCGGCTGCCCTGTTTGCGGACAAAGTGATGTAAACTCCGGGCAATTGAATTTTACGAAATAGTCTCTATTTGGATGTTTATTTGGGAACGTTTCAAGCACTTGTGGTGCATATTCAAACAAATAATTGGTCCCTTGGTTTCCTAATAAAGTGACACCTTCTAATTCTTCTGGTTTTCTAGTCGTCATCTTGTCTCTTCCTTTCTATACGCCTCGTTTATTTCCCCACAATAACGTGTGCAGCTGCGGCAAGACTCTCACGCGATTCAAGTCTGGATCTTGCGCCACTTGATCTACAAGCGCTTCATATTTCTTTAATAAATGCGTCAATAAGGAAGCGTCGTCAGCTGTCGTTGTGTCATCATTTCCTACCTGCAAGTAAAAAGGAAGCTCTGGGTATTTCGCATGAACATCCTTCGCATAGGCTAAATCACGATCATCAAAGATCACGACCTTTAGACTTGCATGCTGCAATCTGTTTCCATTTTTCAATTCATCTATAATACGTGTCAGTTTCGTAAAATCTGTTTTCATATTCGAGCTTGGCGGCTTTGGAGAAATGGTTAAATCATCAATTTTTAAAAACCAATCCTGATACATCGTTCCTTGTGTTTCAAGCGCTGTATCGATCTCTTCTTCATGCAGCAAATCAATGAGTGATTCCATTTGTTTTAATAACGCAGGATTCCCTCCTGAAATGGTGACATGAGAAAAAGCCTGTCCACCTATTCTTTTCAGCTCTTTAACAATATCTTCTGCTTGAAGCCACTGAATATCATGCTTAGCTGACCCATCCCATGTAAATGATGAATCACACCAGCTGCAGGAGTAGTCACAGCCAGCCGTTCTGACAAACATTGTTTTTTGTCCAATGACCATTCCTTCTCCTTGGATGGTTGGACCAAAGATTTCTAATACAGGAATCGCTTTAGTCATTGAACTCAACTCGTTTCGGACGATAGATGCAATAGCTTGTTGGTGTCTCTCTGACAAAAACTTGAACACATACCGGTTTGTTCGCTAAAGTCGATAAATACGCCGCCACTTTATCATACACTGTCTTTGCAACAACCTCAGTGGTTGGCATAGCGTATGGATCGTTTGATGAAAATTCTTCATGGTCGTTAAGCAACGTGTGGTCGTACTGCCCATGAATGAGCTTTTTCAGCGTACTGAAATTGACAAGAAAACCTGATTCATCCAGATCGTCTCCTGCAATCGTAATGTTAATCGTATACGTATGACCATGTACGCGGCTGCATGCACCGGCATCTTCTCTTGGGATGAAATGTGCTGCAGATAGATGCATATCTTTGTTCAATTCAAACGAAAATGGGTGATCCGTTTGTGGATAGATTTGAGAAAGCATTTATTTCGCCTCCTTCATTTCCATATAAGTGTCATAGCCGTTTTTCCGAAGCTTACATGCAGGACATTCCCCGCAGCCATCAGAAATGATGCCATTATAGCAAGTGAGCGTTTCATTTTTCACAAAGTCTAGCGCATCCAGCTCATCGGCAAGCTTCCATGTTTCTGCTTTATTCAGCCACATCAGTGGTGTATGGATGACAAATGGTTTTTCCATCGCCAAATTCACTGTGACGTTGCAAGATTTCACAAACTCATCTCGGCAATCTGGGTAGCCGCTAAAGTCTGTCTCACAAACACCTGTGATAATATGTCTTGCTCCGATTTGATACGCAAGAATAGAGGCAAAGGATAAGAAGACTAAGTTTCTCCCTGGAACAAATGTGGAAGGCAGCTCTCCTTCTTTTTCCACAATATCAATGTCATCTCTTGTTAAAGCATTTGGTGCCAGCTGATTCAAAAGAGACATATCTAATAGATGATTCTTCACACCTAGCTTGTCAGCAATTCTTTTGGCTACATCAATTTCTTCTTGATGGCGCTGATTATAATGAAAGGTCACGGTTTCTACCTCTTCAAATTGTTGAAGTGCCCATAATAAACATGTCGTACTGTCCTGTCCCCCGCTAAAAACAACGACTGCTTTTTCATTTTTCAATTCCTGTTCTCCTCCTTTTGCAGATGAGTACAACCGTACTAGCTGCATCTGAAAGGCTCATGAAACCCCTATTTTCTCAAAAGAAAAGACACCTTCACATGTATATGAGGTGTCCTAGCCATAAAAAATAAAAAGTGCCACATCCAAGGATACGGCAAGTCCTTAGTTTTTTATAGAGGGTTTTGCTAGAACCTCTCCCGTTTTCACGGAATTTTGTTCAATTTTCACAGAGGATAGTGTACCACATATTTTTCATGCAGGCTATCCCTTCTTTACCTATTAAACGATTTAGGCATTTTTTTCAGACAAAGAAAGAGGATAAAAAAGATACTGATATAACCGAAAATAGGGTAAACCGTTGAAATCAGTGTACCGTATCCAATTTTACTGATCATATAACAGCATACAAGAATAAGAGATATCGTATAGATGCTTTTCATTCGGATATACGCCCTCATTTGTCTTTCCAGTCCATATAAATTGCCTATGACGGATGTAAAGACTTCACCGAAGATCACGAATAAATAAATGAGATGAATGGAGTTTGCTACTTGATACACCACTTGGGCCATTGGAATATCATACGCCTCCAGCATGTCTAATGAAGAAAGAGATAAAAAGCAAGCAAGTAGAATAAGTGTGAGCATGACGCCCCCAAAGACCGCTCCCTTTTTAATCACAGCTTCTGATGTCATTTCATTTGCGACCGGCACTAACACAGCTTGAGACAGCGCTAAATTAAAGGCACCATATGAGACGGCAGACAACATCCATTCGCCCTCTCCCATTTGCAGCGCAAGAACATAACTTTCACTGCTGCTAAAAACAAATGAATCAAGAAACACGATCAATGAAAAGAAAATAAGCATCGGGACAACGAGTACGTTGACACCAAATAATCCTTTTGATCCTTTAAAAAGCACAATGACGCTCAGAATGATCGTCATAAAAATCCCATATTCCTTCGATATACCAAGCTGCTCCTCAAAAATAGCCCCTGCGCCAGAAAGCATCACTGAGGTGACACCAAGTAAAATAAAAAACATGACGACATTAATATATCGACTCGCAGCTGCTCCAAATAAAAAACGATTCATATCTTGATAAGACTCTGCTTCAATTCGTTTAGAAATAAGCATCATTTTTGCGCCAAGTAGAGTAAAAATAGCGCCGCTCATCAGAATTCCCAGCAACCCAATCCAGCCAAAACGAACAAAAAATTCTACGATTTCTTTTCCTGTCGCAAACCCAGCTCCAACTACAGTTCCTACATATACAAAGGCTAGCTGAAAAGCGGATTCATTTGAACATTTCATGTGACCCCTCCGCACCTATCACTTTCGATTGTCTCTTTTTTATCCTATGAGACAAGTTCCTTGAAAAGAAGGACAAACCATGATTAAATGCAAAAAAGGATTTTTCATCCGGCTTTGAGCAAAACAGTTGAAAGTCAAAATAGGTCAGAGTATACTATAGTCAAAGATGGTCAAACAACAGACCATTTTATTTAACATTCATTGGTCAAATAAAGTCAAACTTTATTTAAGGAGGTCATGGCAAATGCGTTGTCAACATTGTCAAGTAAATGAAGCAACTATTCGCCTGAATATGCAAGTGAATTCGTCCCGCAGCCAAATGGTTTTATGTGAAGACTGCTACACCTCTTTGATGGAGCAGTCAAAAATGAAAATGGGACCTCAATTGTTCGGAGGAAGTTCATTCTTCTCCGAGCCAACAGGACATGCCCCAAGCGGGGAGCAGCCTAAACAAAAGGGCTTACTCGATGAGCTTGGCCGGAACTTAACTGATGGCGCAAATGCTGGTTTGATTGATCCAGTCATTGGCCGTGATGAAGAAGTCGCAAGAGTCATTGAGATTTTAAATAGAAGAAATAAAAACAATCCTGTTCTGATTGGTGAACCAGGCGTTGGTAAAACAGCGATCGCCGAAGGACTTGCACTAAAAATTGCGAGTGGCGATGTACCAAATAAATTAAAGAACAAACAAATCTATTTATTAGATGTCTCCTCACTTGTGGCGAACACAGGGGTACGTGGTCAATTTGAGGAACGAATGAAGCAGTTAATCAAAGAATTGCAAAGTCGTAAAAATATCATCTTATTTGTAGATGAAATCCATCTTCTTGTAGGCGCAGGGTCTGCCGAAGGATCAATGGATGCTGGGAACATCTTAAAACCAGCCCTTGCACGAGGCGAGCTGCAGCTAGTAGGTGCGACCACATTAAAAGAGTATCGCCAAATTGAAAAAGACGCCGCACTTGAACGTCGCTTCCAGCCCGTCATCGTGGATGAGCCAACACAGGATGAAGCGATCGACATCTTAAAAGGCATTCAAGATAAGTATGAAGCCTATCATGGTGTCACCTATTCTGATGAAGCCATTAAAGCGTGCGTTCAATTATCTTCACGGTATATTCAAGACCGTCAATTGCCGGATAAAGCCATTGATTTAATGGACGAAGCTGGTTCAAAAGCGAACCTCTCTCTTGATGTAGCAAGTGAAGATGAACTGACAAACCGTCTTGCGCAAATCGCCGCTGAAAAACAAGCTGCTTTAAAAGAAGAACAATATGAAAAAGCAGCGAAGCTTCGAGATGAAGAAGAAGCGATTGAAGCAAGACTCCAAAACAAAACAGATCACAAAGAACATGTCGTCACAGCAGAGGATATTCAGGGCATTGTGGAACAAAAAACAGGCATCCCTGTTGGCAAACTGCAAGCAGACGAACAAACAAAAATGAAAGAAATTGACGTTCGCTTAAAAGCACGAGTGATTGGTCAAGAACATGCCGTGGAAAAAGTAGCGAAAGCCGTCAAAAGAAGCAGAGCTGGCTTAAAATCGAAACATAGACCGACTGGCTCCTTCCTTTTTGTTGGGCCAACAGGTGTGGGGAAAACCGAATTGTCTAAAACGTTAGCCGAAGAATTATTTGGCTCAAAAGATGCGATCATTCGTTTAGATATGAGTGAGTATATGGAGAAACACTCCGTGTCCAAAATCATCGGTTCTCCTCCTGGTTACGTTGGACATGATGAAGCTGGTCAGCTTACTGAAAAGGTTCGCAGAAAACCATATAGCATCATTTTGCTGGATGAAATCGAAAAAGCACATCCTGATGTCCAGCACATGTTCCTTCAAATCATGGAAGATGGCCGGTTAACAGACAGCCAAGGCAGAACCGTCAGCTTTAAAGACACGGTCATCATTATGACAAGTAACGCAGGCAGCACAGATAAAACGGTCAAAGTCGGCTTTCAGCCTGATCAGGAAGAAGCAATTGAGGAACAATCACTGATTGATTCACTCAGCGCCTATTTCAAACCAGAATTCTTGAACCGTTTTGACAGCATCATTCAATTTGACTCATTAGACAAAGACGATCTAGTGAAAATTGTTGATCTTCTGCTCAATGAACTGTCAGAGCAGTTAAAAGAGCAAAATTTAACGGTCCACGTCACAAACGAAGCGAAAGAAAAAATCGCGGAGCTTGGATATCATCCTGCATTTGGTGCGCGTCCATTACGAAGAACCATTCAAGAGCACGTCGAGGATCAAATGACGGAGATTTTGCTTGAAGAAGAACACCTTTCTGGATTTACAGTCGATGTTGAACATGACGAAATCGTTGTGAAAAAAGGATAAGTACATCCTAAGAAGGAGGAGCAGCTCCATCATGTGCTGGTGGCTAAGTTCCAACTGAACGCTGACGCTCCCCCGCCTCTTTTCCTTTATGATAAAAGAAAAAGAGGTGGAGCACATGGATCACATGATAAATTGGAACTACGATCTGATCAAAATCATATATGAAGAAAAATTAAAAGAGCTGCTTATACATGAAACAGCACAAAATGAAAAAAGAAACTCCCTACATCTATAAGGGAGTTTCTTTTTTACGGCAAATAGAAAGCGCTTTCGTCAAAATTTCTTCACAGAAACTGTCTTAATTTTATATTCTGACTAAAACCCTTCTAGAACACACCGATATTAACTATAGAAAAAGATAGTTAAAGGATTTGGTGAGATAATGGACAAAACATCGTTAATTGGTATTATTTTAGCATTTATTGCACTGAGTGTCGGTATGGTTTTGAAAGGTGTGAGTCTAACCGCTCTTATCAACCCGGCGGCTATATTGATCATCATTGTTGGGACGATTGCAGCTGTTGTCATCGCATTCCCATCTAGTGAAATTAAGAAAACACCAAAATTGTTCGGCAAAATTTTCAAAGACAGCAAGCTTCCAACGATTCAAGAAATGATCCCTCTATTTTCAAACTGGGCACAAATTGCTCGTCGTGAAGGTCTTTTGGCATTAGAAGCAAGTCTTGAGGAAGTCGATGATGATTTTCTAAAAAACGGATTAAGCATGGCGGTTGACGGCCAAAGTGCTGAATTTATTCGAGATGTCTTAACAGAAGAAGTCGACGCCATGTCTGAAAGACATCAGTCAGGCGCATTAATCTTTACACAAGCTGGTACATACGCTCCGACGTTAGGTGTACTTGGCGCCGTTGTCGGACTCATTGCCGCACTTGCAAACATGGGAGATATTGAAAAGCTTGGACATGCGATCAGTGCTGCCTTCGTTGCCACACTGCTCGGGATTTTTACCGGTTATGTGTTATGGCATCCATTTGCCAACAAGCTGAAGCGTAAATCAAAGGAAGAAGTAAAGCTTCGTCTGATTATGATCGAAGGTATTCTTTCTGTTCTTGAAGGTCAATCTCCAAAAGTCATTGAACAAAAACTTCTCATGTACTTACCAGCAAAAGAACGTGCAAATCTTGTCATTGAAGAAGGAGAAAAACAAAATGGCTAGGAAACGTAAAAAACATGATCATGAAGACCATGTAGATGAATCTTGGCTTATCCCTTATGCCGATCTTCTGACGCTTCTGCTCGCCCTCTTCATTGTGCTTTTTGCATCTAGTTCGATTGATGCGGCAAAGTATGAACAGATGGCCAAGTCTTTTAATGTCGTCTTTACTGGCGGTACTGGTGTCATGGATCAAACTAGCATGCAAAGCACGGAAGAAACTGAAAACAGCAACCAAATCAAGAAATCAGCCGAAGAAGATGAAGAAGCCAAAGCAAAGGCCCGAGACCAAGCAGTTCTCACAAAGGTCAAAAAGCAAGTGGATTCATTCATTACCAATAAGAAACTCGGTTCCAAGCTTGAAACAAAGCTTACAGACGAAGGTTTGCTCATCACGATTGAAGACAGTATCTTCTTTGATTCTGGCCGGGCAGTTATTCGCCCTCAGGATGTCCCGTTAGCAAGAGAAATTTCAAAACTGCTCGTTATTAACCCTGCTCGTGACATTGTCATAAGCGGACATACAGATAATGTACCGATCAGAAATTCAGAATTTGAATCCAACTGGTATTTAAGCGCCATTCGTGCTGTTAACTTTTTAAATATTCTGCTTGAGAACAGCAATCTAGACCAAGAAAACTTTAGTACAAAAGGATACGGTGAATTTAAACCGATAGCCTCAAATGATACAGCAGAAGGCAGAAGTAAAAACCGACGTGTAGAAGTACTCATTTTACCGATTGAGAAAAAAGCGAAATAAAAAAGGAAGCCCACGGCTTCCTTTACAGATTGTTGACAAAGGGCTAAAATGAACTTTATTTTAGCCCTTTGTCTTCTTTTCAGCGTGATAGAAAACCTTTGCAGTCTAGAAAGGACGAGTACTGGAGCGGAGCGAATTTGACATTCGTGAGCACCGGCACGCAGGACTGACACCGAATGCGAGGGTTTGTCTACACGCTGAAAAGGAAGCCCGCGGCTTCCTTTTTTATTTATTCTTTATGATCATATAAATGCTTTGCACGCAGCCCCACATGTTTGAGCATATCAATGCAGGCATCCTTCTCTTCTTCACTCAGCACACTGATCATCTCATGAATTTCTTTCGCATGATCTGGGAAGATGTCATCAAGCAAAGCTCGTCCTTGCTCCGTAATATGCGCAAATGTCACCCTGCGGTCTTCTGCACAAGCCTTACGACTGAGGAGTTCTTTTTTCTCCAATTTATCGACCACATACGTGATGCTTCCGCTTGCGAGTAAAATCTTATCACCGATTTGCTGAAGCGGCTGATCACCTTTATGATACAGCAATTCTAGTACAGCAAATTCAGTCGGATTCAGACCGTGCTTGACAATATGTTTGTTCATGTGATGATTGATTGAGCGATAAGCACGTGATAATACAATAAATAATTTCAAAGATTTCTCAACATTATGATTTTCCATTTTTTATCATCCTTTATGAAATGCAACCCACTAATGTGACATTAATAAACAATAAGTAAAATGTCAACATGTTGACCCATCTTTAGCATGAAAATGAGACCAGAACGAATCACCTAATTTTTTAAAAATCATACAAGTCATCGTAATAAAGATAGGTTCAATGCTATAATAAGTTTATCAGGTAATACGTTGGAGCGATGAATGATGAGTATACTGAAAGGGTTTTGGAAGAAGATCAGGCTGTACCTTATTTTGGTGATGATTCCAACCCTAATCATTAGTTATTTTATCTACGAAAAAGAAACTGAAAAAATCGATTTAAAAAACAAACAAACTGCTACACTTATGTTAAATATTCACAAAAACCAAATGAATTATTTAATTAGTGAAACAGAAGCGAGATTAACTTCCCTTGCCATGGGATTTGACCAGCCGCTTGAGGCGAAAAAAGTACAAAACATCCTAGAGAAAATCTATAAACAAGAACCTCGTTTTTCAGGCCTGTATCTTTTAGACAAAAAAGGAAATGTAACAGCAAGTACCACACCGTTAAAGGAAAAAATCAACCTTTCATTCAGAGATTATTTTAAGCGCATTCAAGTGACCAAGCAGACCGTGATCACAGATAACTATGTGAGTAGAATTACAAAACAGCGGATTCTCTCCATTTGTGTCCCTGTTTTGGATGAAAACGAAGAAGTCACCAATGTTTTAGTCGCCGCCATTCAAATTGACTATTTAAGAAATATTATGAATGTATTGAACCCAGATCTTCATTTTAAGATGCTGAATCAAAATGGACATGTTGTGTTTACAAGTGGTCCGCAGCCAGCATCAGATAATGGCAGCGCCGTGTCTACATATTTAGATGAAAACAGCTGGAAGCTAGAGGTTTTTCCGCAGCGTGCTTCAACTAGTGAAGTGCTGTCTGTTATGCTGGTTCCTCTATCCAGTGCTTTTATTTTATTAAATATTTTATTCACACTTGTCCAATATATCATTTTAAGGCGTCAAACCCAGCAGGAGCGTCATCAAAATGAGGCGCAAAAGATTGAATTAATTGGAACACTCGCGGCAAGTACAGCACACGAAATTCGCAACCCATTAACAGGGATTAGCGGGTTTATACAGCTTTTGCAAAAGAAGTATCATTCAGAAGAAGATCAGCTCTATTTTTCTGTCATAGAGGAAGAAATTAAACGGATTAACCAAATAGTCAGTGAGTTTCTTGTGTTAGGAAAACCAACTGCAGAAAAATGGCAGAATAATTCTGTAAAAGAAATTGTGAGTGAGATCATGCCGATCGTTTTCTCTGAGGCGAACCTGTATAATGTCGAGGTTGATTTGCAAATCAATACGATTCAAGATGTTGGTGTGTATTGCACGAAGGATCACATTAAACAAGTCGTATTAAACGTAGCGAAAAACTCTTTAGAAGCGATGCCAAATGGCGGTCATTTGAAGATTGTGATTGAGGTTGAAAAAGAACATGTCATCATTAAAGTGAAGGATACGGGTGAAGGCATACCAGAAGAGATGCTAAAGCATATTTTCCTCCCCTTTATTACGTCGAAGGAAAAAGGCACAGGTCTTGGGCTTGTCGTGTGTAAACGAATCATTTCGATGTATGGCGGGACAATTGATATTCATAGCGAAGTGAATAAAGGAACAACCGTTATGATCATGCTTCCTTCCGCTCACTCAGCATAGCTGAAGAGTTCAGCCGGTTTTGCTTATGCAAGACCGGTTTTTTCATGTCAGTAAGAGGGCCGGTTCACAGATAGGAGACTCATTTGGGACACAAGATCATGAAGGGATGCAACAGATTGTTTTTCATGAAAAAGAAGATGCTGATACTCATTCATCAGGTTGTCCAGTTCTTGACTATATTTAATTGTCGTCTCACCTGTGTACCCTTCCACTTGAGCTGCTTCTACCATTTGTTTTCTCTTTTCATCAATGGACATCAGCAATTGTTCTTTCCTTACATAAATATTCATGATCTCAGCTCCCGCAATGAATTCGTCTGTCTATTTTCTAAATGATCCGACACCAAAATTATACTTTATTTGTAAATTAAATTAAATATGCTTATTTTATTTAATTTTTTACAGCCTAAAGACCTCTTAGCCAATCATATCTGGGGGTAAACTTCAAATTTGGACAGGACTGACACATTGATTAAACAGAATTTTATCCTATGCAGAAGATCAAAATCAACCATTTTCTTTCTCATTTTATGTCTATTTTCCTAAAAAAAAGCTGATCTTCCGCCTCATGCGGAAGGATCAGCTCCTTTCATTAAACCGTTTCTTCTTCGTAAATTGGCACCCAGCCCTCAGTTGTGACAAATATGCGAACTGCGACCACTTGGCGATCCTCTTGCAGTGTAAAGTAGTGACGGATATTCGGAGGCACAGAAATTAAATCTCCTGGATTCAGTCTCACATCAAAAAAGACGCCATCCTTGCCTTGAATGGCAAAGATTCCGTGCCCACTCACAATAAACCGTACTTCGTCATCTGTATGATGGTGCTCACGCTTAAAGTTTTGGAGCAGCTCATCAAGATTTGGTGTCGCATCAGATAATGAAATCACGTCCTGCGCTTTGTACCCTCTTCGTTCAGATATATTCTGTATTTCCTTTTGGAAAACGGTCAAAATTTCTTCTTTTTCCTCATCTGTTAAATCATACTTTTCTGATAACCGGTTTGGTAGCTTTTCAATATCCCAATGTTCATAAATGACCCCTTGTTTTTCTAAATATGCCGCTACCTCTTGTTCGTTTTCAAGTAATGTGTTCTCTTCATTATGAATAAAAATCGTCGCCATGTGTTTTTCCTCCTTTTTATCTAACAAGCTGCTTTTGATAAAGCGCTAATTTTAAATGATAGCTAAATAAAAATTCATACGCCTCTAACACTCGTTTTGCTTCAAATGCTGTTTTTCCCCAGACAGTGATGCCATGATTGCGAATGAGCACAGCACCTGATTCCGTCTCTTCTGCAAGGTGCGCTGCAAATTGTTCTGCAAGATGCGGAATATGGGCTGGGTTTTCAATAATAGGAAGAATGGCTTCTGCATCCTCTTCCCAATAACCAAGGGCTTTCATGATTTCGTTGCCTTTAAAACGAACCTCTCCTTTATCCCCATACAGCTCTGAAATGACATTATTATCGATTGTGTGGACATGGAGACAGCAGCCTGCTTTCGTCCGCTCATACACATATGTGTGAAGCAGTGTTTCGGCCGATGGTCTGAGCGGTTGATTTGGATCATCAGGCTGGCCTGCTGCATCCACTAAAACAAAATCTTCGTCCGTTTCTTTTCGTTTATCTTTGCCGCTTGCCGTCACCAAAAATGTGATTGGATCATCCGACACCTTAATAGATAAATTGCCGCTTGTTCCGTAAAACCAGTCTCTTTGTGCCAATTCACGTTTGACGTCTGCTAGCTCCTGCCATCGTTTACTCTTTGCGTCAGCCATTCCTTCACTTCCTTTATTTGAACAAATTGCGCTTTTAGATCGATAAATGTTTCATACTCCTTATATACGAGCCCGAGCTCTTTACACTCATTCAGCAAATAGTCACGCGCAAACGTGAGATCCGCATGTTTTGCTGCCTCAATATCGGTCACTGAATCTCCGATCATGATAATGAAGTCATTTTCATGAGTCAGCTCTCGAATGATCGAGGGCTTGCAGCAGCCACAGCCATTTTGACATTCTGAATCGCAGTCATGCGGCCATTCAATCTGAATATGATCTTCTTTAAATGACGCATGATTGCAATAAATATCGGCTGGATCTACAATGCCTTCGAGTATGGGATAGACAAAAAAGTCCATACCGCCGCTTAACACATAGAAAGGAATGTCTGCTTTTTTTACATCATCAACAAATTGTTCGAATCCATCTCGAATCTCTGTATCTTCTAAAATAAACGACTGAATGGCTTCCTTCTGATCACTCGTTAGTAATTGAAACATCTGTCCGACGCCTTTTTGAATCGTGATCTCTTTTGACAGGACACCATCCTTCAGCTTCGTCCATTCACTTGGTGCAAACTGCTTCATGATGCGAATAATATTATCATTTTTCGTAATCGTTCCATCAAAATCACAACATACAATTGGTTTTTTCATTTATTCTGCTACCCTTCCCCAAAGATCAAGTGCTGCTTTTAAGTCTTGGCAAGATGATGCCTTTTCTTGGATGGACTCTTCATTTATCACCGCATCAATGATGGATCGAAATGCTTTCCCTCCGCCGATGGCTCCCCGCGGATGTCCGTGAATTCCTCCACCTGCGTTAATCACATGATCGAATCCAAAATCTTTGATCAATACTGGAACCATACCAGGGTGAATGCCTGCTGATGGGACAGGGAACGTTTTTTGAACCGTATCCTCTTTCACGCAAGCTTCATAGATACCAAGGGCATCTTTTTTCGGAAGTGCGACCGATCCATAAGGAGATGGAAAAAGGCTCAAATCAGCGCCAGCATATCGATTTAATGTACCTAAAAGAAGAGAATGTGAGAATCCATATTCAGGAGATGATGTAAACGCGCCGCTCACTGCTGGATGTGCCATAATAGGCAATTGAATGTCTGGGTCCTCAGCTAAGCTTTGCATGACATCAAGTCCATAGGCAAAGACGTTGAATAGGAGCGCATCTGCCTCGAGTTCAGCGGCCTTCCTTGCTCGATCTTTAAGATCAAAGGTTCTGCCAGTTAAATTGACGGCATACAGCGTTCGGTGCCCTGTCTCTTCATATGTTTCTTTTAATATCTTTTTTCCTTCTTTGATTCGTTCTTCAAAAGGGGCTAATGGACTTTCAAATAAAATTTCATCATCTTTGATGAAGTCAACACCGCCTAATGCCTGTAAACGGAGCTGCTCTTTTAAATCCGTCATATCACGGCCGATCACGCCTTTAAAAATACTCATCAAAAGCGGCCGATCAAACACATTTAACTTCTTTCGTATCCCCTCTATTCCAAATACCGGTCCAGGCAGCTTTCTTTTAAACCTTTTCGAAAATTCTATATCGACAAGCTTTACTTTCCCATCTAGTGAAAGCTTTCCAAATATCGTCGTTAAAACGGCTGGTAAGTCAGCTGAAAAGTTAGCCTCAGGATAAGCAATTGTTACCTCTGATTGATACAGGCCATTTTCGGCTGATGCAACCTTTTCTGTCACTTTCTCTACTCGGCCTTTATGTTTTTTCAGCTGCTCCTTTTTGAGCTGCGGCAAATCCGTCCATGATCCAACTGTTAAACCAAGCGCGATCTGCTCCGCTTTTCGGTCAATTTGTTCATCCTCTCGATGTGTTAATACGTATGTTGCCAGTAATTCACTCACTAGGAATCCCCTTTCGATTGCGTCCTCTATATGTTCAATAAAAAAACCTCTTTAAGTGCTTGGGCAGCGCCTTAAAGAGGTTTCGTCTCATTCATCCGAATCTTATCTCTCAGCGCCTGCTGCAAGAATTAGCACCGTGCTTCATGGAAGTCGGTTGCCGGGCTTCATTGGGCTAGTCCCTCTGCCTACTCTTGATAAGAATATTCGATTTTCTTCAATATTGCCTGAATTATCGCACCATTTTTTTGCGTTGTCAATGGCTTTTTTCAAATAGCTGCAAGGCAGCGATGCGCTCTGCGGCTTCTTTTAACCGCTTCTCACTTGTTAAAAGACCAACTCGGACGTAGCCTTCACCGTGAGCACCAAAGCCATTTCCCGGTGCAACGACAACATGTGCTTTCTCTAATAATACATCAGAAAAAGTTTCAGATGTATATCCTTCAGGCACCTTTAACCAGGCAAAAAATGATCCCTTTGGTGCGCTTACGTCCCACCCAATCTCTTTGCATGCAGCAATCCAAGTGTTCCGCCTTTTTTCGTACCGATCATTTTGCACCTGTACGCACGTTTGATCGCTTAGAAGTGCTTCTGCCGCTGCATCTTGAGTCGCTTTAAACAGTGACACAAACAGATGATCCTGATAAAGCTCAATGGCTTCAATGACAGAGGCATTCCCTGCTGCAAAACCAACTCTCCAGCCGGCCATATTATATGTTTTGGACAATGTGTAAATTTCAATACCCGTCTCTTTTGCTCCATCTATTTGCAGGAAGCTGACCGGCTTTTCTCCATCGAATCCAATGCCGCCATATGCAAAATCATGGACAACACACAATTTGTGATCTTTCGCAAACGTAACGGTTTCTTCAAAAAATGCACGACTTGCAGTGGCACCAGTCGGATTGTTTGGATAATTTAAGTACATCAATTTTGCCTTTTTCTTATCAGCCTCAGGCAATAGATGGTAGTCAGGTAAAAAATCATTTTGTTCAAGAAGAGGCATGGTGACCATATGAGCTCCAGCAAGCACAGCGCCTGACCAGTAATCAGGATAACCCGGATCTGGGACAAGCAGCGTATCACCTGGATTCAGTAAGCATTGCGGCAGCTCAACTAGTCCCGCTTTCCCCCCAAATAATATGGCGATTTCTGTCTTCGGATCAAGCGTGACACCATATTCTCTTTCATAAAAGGCTGCGGCGGCCTTTTTTAGTTTTGCTGTTCCGCGAAAAGAGGAGTATTGATGATTTTCGGGCTTTGCTACCGCTTCCTGCATGGCTTTTACAATATGCGGAGGAGTTGGCTGATCAGGATTTCCCTGGCCTAAATTTATGATATCAGCTCCTTCCTGCACTTTTTTCTGCACTTTTTGGACAAGCGACGCAAAAAACTGCTTCGGTAAATGTTTCAACACATCTGATTGCTGGAATTCCATTTTTTCACCTTCTATTCAAGTTACGTGACAATACACTCACTGTAATGGATTGTTTTATGAATTGTAAAGCAATTTTGAAAAAAGATTGACATGTGAAGAGCAGCTCTGATAATATCTTGAATTAAGAAATGCATGCAGACAAAACAATTACATATTGATTTCTCTTATCGAGAGTTGGGCGAGGGATTTGGCCTTTTGACCCCAACAGCAACCGACCGTTAATACCACTGTGAAGTGGGGCGCAGCAAGTACAGCGCCAAGACAATTGTCTTATAGGGCACGGTGCTAATTCCATCAGACGTATGTGCTGAGAGATAAGAGAGGCTTAGAGCATACACGCTATCAAGCCTCTTTCTCTCAGGAGAAAGAGGCTTTTTTATATGATTTGGAGGGGAAGCAATTGGTTACACTTACGGCATCATATGAAGAATTAACAGAGAGCTCGGCAGTTGCACTGGCGATTAGACTTGGTTTGATCCAAGAAAGCAGTCATTTGACATGTACTGAAATCGGTGACGGGAATTTAAATTACGTCTTTCATATTTTTGATCACAAACGTGAAAAAGGATTGATCATCAAGCAGGCACTGCCTTATGCAAAGGTGGTTGGGGAGAGCTGGCCGCTTACATTAGATCGTGCAAGAATTGAAAGTGCTGCACTGATTAAGCAGTCAGAATATGCGCCGCATCTCGTACCAGCAGTCTATTATTCTGATACAGCTCTTGCTGTGACAGCAATGGAGGATCTATCACACTTAGAAATCGTCAGAAAAGGGCTAATTGCCGGAAAACAATATCCGCATTTATCAGATCATGTCGGTGAATTTTTAGGCAAAACACTATTTTACACATCTGACTTTGCCACAAATCCTAAAATCAAAAAACAATTCGTGAAGCAGTTTACGAACCCTGATCTTTGTGACATCACAGAAAAGCTCGTCTTCACAGACCCTTTCTTTGATAGTGAAACAAATGACTTCGAAGAGGAATTAAGAGAAGATGCAAAAGCACTGTGGGCTGATCTTGAACTGCAAGCAAAAGCCGCAGAGCTGAAGCGTATCTTCTTAACCTCAGCTGAAACACTGGTTCATGGAGATCTTCATACTGGAAGTATTTTTGCAAACGAAACGGAAACGAAAATCATTGATCCAGAATTCGCTTTTTACGGTCCTTTCGGATTCGATATCGGTCACTTCATTTCCAATCTGTTCCTGAATGCTTTATCTCATGAGAATGAACAAGAACAGCAGCACCTTTTTGACCATGTCGTCAATGTGTGGGCAACATTCAAAGAAGTGTTCACAAAGGCATGGAAAGAAGACAGCATTGAAGCGTTTAGTGTATCGGACAGCTTTTTAGAAACAACCTTTGACCGGATTTTAAAAGAAGCGGCAGGCTTTGCCGGCTGTGAGCTTGTTCGCCGAACCATTGGTCTTGCTCATGCAGCTGATCTTGATGCGATTCCATCATCAACTAAACGGATTCAGCAGAAAAAAGCAGCACTTACGCTCGGCAAAACATTCATTAAACAATATCATGCAGTGGAAACAGCGTCTGACCTCGTCGCATTATTCCAGCAATCTGTAAAGGAGTGACGGGTTTTGTCTAAAGAATTTGAAGTTCCCCGTTCCGTCGAATGGGAAGAAAACCATATTAACATTTTGAATCAGCAAAAATTACCGGCCGAAACCGTATTTGAGCATTTATTTACTAAAGAAGATGTGTATGATGCGATTGTGACGTTAAAAGTACGCGGAGCACCTGCTATTGGCATTACAGCAGCTTTTGGGCTGGCGCTGAGTGCTCAAGAGATTGATACAGAAGACATTGATGTCTTTCAACAAGAAGTCGCTCGACTAAAAGAATATTTAAACAGTGCTCGTCCAACCGCTGTGAACCTTGCATGGGCATTAGACCGACTGATTCAGCGCATTGAGCGTGCTGCTTCGGTGAATGCAGCCAAAACAGATCTTGTCCATGAAGCCATTCAAATTCAAATCGAAGATGAAGAAACATGCAGGCAAATTGGTCAAAATGCTCTCCAGCTCTTTAAATCAGGTGACCGTATTATGACCATTTGTAATGCAGGCTCCATCGCAACGAGCCGTTACGGAACAGCGCTTGCTCCTTTTTATTTAGCCAAAAAGAAAAATCTCGATCTTCACATTTATGCTTGTGAAACACGCCCCGTTCTTCAAGGCGCTCGACTGACGACATGGGAGCTGATGCAGGGTGGTGTGGATGTGACGCTCATCACAGATAACATGGCAGCCCATACGATGAAAGAAAAGCAAATTTCTGCTGTCATTGTTGGAGCTGATCGAATCGCTCGAAATGGAGATACAGCGAATAAGATTGGAACGTTAGGTCTTGCCATTCTGGCTAAACACTTTCAAATTCCGTTTTTTGTGACAGCACCACTTTCGACCTTTGATGTATCGACCCGCGATGGGACAGATATTCCGATTGAAGAGCGCGACCCGCTGGAAGTAAAGGAATTAAATGGCATACAAATTGCACCGCCCGATGTTCAGGTATTTAATCCCGCCTTTGATGTCACTCCCCACCACCTCATTTCAGGTATCATTACAGAGAAAGGAATTATCACTTCCAATTACACAGAGGAGATTGATGCACTTTTCACTGAAAGCATCTCACTCTGATCACAAAAAAGCGCCGTGTTCTTGTCATTTAAGAGCACCGCGCTTTTTTGTTTCGATCGTTTTGGCTAAAATTTCTTTTTTTTGTTCCTCTGTCAAAACGTTCATTTTGACACATAGTGACGTGACAGCATACATTTTATCTTTTTTGCCCCAAAACATCCTAGCGCCCTCCTTTTTCCCTCAACCAACTTTTTTAGCTTAATAAAAGGATATGTCGTTTGCTAAACATTTGGAACAGGTCAATCGATTTATTTTTGAACAAATGGGATGCCTTCTAATTCAAGCAGAACCGCTTTCATATCTGTCTTCGTTCCTGCATAGCCCGTGAGAGACCGGTCTTTTCCAATGACCCGGTGACACGGGATAAAAATAGGCAAGGCATTGCGCCGGTTGGCTTGTCCAATGGCTCTGACGGCCTGTGGATTGCCAATCGCTTCTGCAATGTCTGCATAGCTTTTTGATTCACCGTATGGAATAGCCGAAAGTGCCTCCCACACTTGCTCTTGAAATGGAGAGCCAGCTTGCTTGAGTGGAAGATCGAATACTTTACGATCTCCCTTGAAATACTCATCAAGCTGTTTTTTCGCTTCTCGTAAAACAAACGTATCTTCTTTTTTTAGATCGGCTGCCTGCTTTTTTGTCAAGAACGGTTCATCATCAAACACCACTTCGATAATGACACCGTCTTTTTCTAGTATGTATAATGCCCCGATTGGTGCGCTATAGACTGTATAATACATATTAAAGCTCTCCTTCTTGTTTCTGTTGCCTGAGTGGCAGTGTAAGGTGGAAAACCGTCCCTACTCCTTCCTCACTCTCTACTTCAATGGTTCCTTGATGCTCTTCAATAATTTTATAACTAACCATTAAACCAAGTCCAGTTCCTCGTTCTTTCGTTGTATAAAATGGTTCACCAAGACGCTTTAGCTTATCCTCTGTCATTCCGCAGCCTTCATCACGCAATGAAATGACAATATGCTCCTCGCCCTTCCGCTGAATGCTCACGAATACATTTCCTTTCCGCGGCATCACTTCAATTGCATTTTTTAAAATGTTAATGAAGACTTGCTTTAATTGATTTTGTTCACAGTAGATCAGCGGAATCTCATCCATGACATTGAGGTGCATTTGGACATTGCCAAGATTCGCCTGTGCGTGCAGAAGATCCATCGTGTCTTTTACAATTTGCACCACATTTTTTTCTTCATACACAATGGCTTGCGGTTTCGCTAAAATCAAAAATTCTGTAATGATGGATTCAATTCTTTTTAGCTCTGATGTGATGACATTGAAATAGAGTGAATACTCCCCTTCAATATTTCCTTTCAACAGCTGAATGAAGCCTTTTAATGCCGTCATCGGATTTCTAATTTCATGTGCAATTCCAGCGGCAAGCTCTCCGACCACATGAAGTGTATCTGATTTTCTCACCCGCTCTTCTAATTCCTTCCGCTCTGTCACATCTCTAAAGATCGCTAGATTCATGTTATGAATAATATTGCGTTTAAAAGAGAATTCCAGTATGCGCTGATCTGGGTGGCTCAGCACAAACGGAACCTCATTGTCCATCTCATCTAATGACATTGCCTGAGCGGGCTGTGCTAAATTTTCAATTTGATATGGGGCAAGTATATGAAAGAGATTCATTTCAGTTAAATGATCGTCCTTCAGTTCTAGCAGTTCGCTTGCAGAAGGATTGACATCAATAATCCGGTATTGATTATCGAAAAGAACAATGCCATCCATTGACCCATTAAATACTTTACGGAATTTGAGCTCACTTTCACGAAGCTCCTGCTCCATTCGCTTTCTATCACTGACATTACGTAAAATGGTTAAGTGCTGTCCTTCTAATACCGCATGCTTTGAGGTGAACTCAAGCTCTTTAAATTGACCATTTGCCATTCTGAACAGGAGTTCTTCCCTTATTTCATGATTCCTGATATAACGTCTTCTTGTCGGTCTATATCTCTTATCAGATTTGACGAGAAAGTCTGTGAGTTTCTTGCCAATCAGCTGATGCATTGGTAATTCAAAAATACGGCAGGCCGATTCATTGGCTCTCACAATCTCTCCATCGTCCGCCCATATGATGATAGCATCCATCGCATTTTCGAATATTTCTCTAAAGCGTTCTTCACTTTTTAACAGCTTCTCTTCCATTAACCTTTTTTCTGTAATATCCCGCATGATGGACATATAAAAACCGCTCATGACATTTGATGTAATGGTCAGTTCGAATAATTTGTGCTGACCAGATTGAAGGGTAACGGGAAGCTCTCCCTTTGCCTTCCCTGTTTCTTTTAATGACGTTAAAAGGTGCTGCAAGGCTGGAAGATTTTCTTCTTCGACAAATTCATTTAAATAGCGATCTGTTAAATCTGTCTTTTGAAGCTCAAAGCTCTGACAAAAAGAGTGATTGGCGTCGATCATGCAGCCATCCTGATCAAAAATGACCATACCATCAATCGCTCGGTCAAACAAATCTTTGAACAGCTGCTCATTCATGGAGCGTTCTCGTTCTAAGATTTTCTTTGAAGAAATATCTCGCATCACCACAATATATTGTTGATTCAAGGCGTCATGTTCTGCGACAAATTCAATGTATTTTGTCTCGCCATTTTCAAGCTGGATGGAGATTTCTCTTTTTAATGTACCTTTTCGAAAAAAAATCTCGAGTGAGCATTCAATTTTATCTTTCGGGATGCCGTAAAGGAAATCTAGAACGGATTTATTGAGGAGGTCTTCTTTCGGTGTCTGTACAAGCCTGCATGTCGCTTCGTTGGCTTGGATAATGTTGAGGTGCTGATCAAATATAAAAATGGAATCTAACGTCTTATTTAACAGCATTTTTTGCTGCATCAACTCAGTTCGCAAATATTCGTTCTCTTTTTCTAATTTTCTGATATCTCCCGCGGGGATTAATCGCTTGCCATCGAGCGTTTCAGTCATTCTCTTACACTCCTTTTCCAGCCTCATTCCTCTACAATATTTCTACAATATTTTCATTGTTCCTTCATTCGACTCATAAAAAAAGATAACTTTTTACACGAAGACTGTTTAATTTATTTCATGCGGATGACACGATTGTATAATGAATCTCTTTTCTTACGCTTCTTTTACAACCATTCTACAATTTCAAATCAAATAGCGAAATGAGCCAAAATGTATTTTAAAATGGGGCAAATGAGGGAACAGTGGACATAGAACGTTTATGTTTGAAATGAAGCAGGAAAGGTGATGTTATGGCATCTTCACGAGATAATTATTTTGATAATGCGAAATTTCTTCTGATTTTTCTAGTCGTTTTTGGTCATTTGTTACGATCATTCATCCATGATAATGATTGGCTGCTCTACTTATACAAGTTGATTTATACATTTCATATGCCGGCCTTTATCTTGGTTTCTGGCTTCTTTGCAAAAGGGTTTAGAAAGCCTGGTTTTATGAAAAAAGTCGCCGTTAAGCTGATCATTCCATATTTAATTTTCCAGGTGATCTATTCTGTGTACTATTATCTCTTGCAGGATCAAAGCATGTCCAATTTAAATCCAATTGATCCGCAATGGTCTTTATGGTTTTTAATTAGTTTATTCTTTTGGAATTTGCTGCTCATTCCTTTTTCCAAACTGCCGTTCCACTGGGCGATGATCGTCAGTTTATCGATTGCATTACTTGTCGGTTACGTGGACAGCATTAGCAATACGCTCAGCTTATCGCGTACGTTTGTCTTTTTGCCCATGTTTTTGGCTGGCTTTTATTTAAAGAAGCAGCACTTTGAATTCATCCGAACAAGCAAAGGAAAAATAACAGCACTTCTTGTATTGATCGGTGTGTTCATGTTTTGCTATTTCTATGAATTCGATTATTCCTTCTTATTTGGGTCACAATCATACTCTTCTCTTGGAGATGAAGGACTGATTGCGGCTATGAAACGAATGGCGTGGTATTTGCTTGCCTTTGGCGCTACATTTAGCTTCTTTGCATTAGTCCCAACACGCCGTTTCTTCTTTACAAAATGGGGCACGAGAACGTTATATGTCTATTTATTGCATGGCTTTGTCATCAAGCTGCTCAGAACAACGTGGTTTGATGATTGGGCACTAAATACATCAAGTGTACTGATTTTATTGCTGCTAACCATCCTCTTAACCTTTACCCTATCTAGTACATTTGTCAAAACCGTTGCACAGCCAGTGATTGAGCTCAAAATGACCAATCTCATGCGAACGATCACTGGCAGACAAAGCAGCTATATCAAATAAAAAACGATCCCTCGAGGATCGTTTTAGATTGTTGACAAAGAATGCGAGGGTTTGTCTGCACGCTGACGCCCTCGAGGATCGTTTTTTCTATTTCTTGTTCTTTTGCCCAGTATGACATTCAGCATCCTTTTTTGGCTTCATGAGGGTATCAATCCATTTGCTGCTGTTCACATCTCCAAGCTCACTGCCAAATTCCTCTTCTAAGATGTCTGGGTTCATCGGTTTTTTATGGTCTTTGATATCCTTGCTCTTCACCTGTTTTTTAGTCACGAGATGCTCCCCCTTGTTTACCTTGGTGAGAATTTCGGTTTGCCTGACGATCTTTTGATTGTTCGTCAAATTGTGTTTGACCTTGGTCATGTACCATGCTTTCTGTTGGCGTCATATTGTTTGTGAGTGCTTCATTTTTCCCTGCTTTTCTTTTCATTTGAAATCAGTCCTTTTTTTGACATGTTTAGTTCTTCTCTTAATTGTTCAAACAGCTCTTTCATTTGCTTAACCGTTACTGGTTTTTCCTCAGGTTTTAATTCATAGCCAATTTGCCCATTAGCTTCTAACGTGGCTTTTTTGAGACTGCTGATGTCCGTGATGCCTTGCTGCTTTAAGCGCATTTTGAATTCATCCCTTGTGAGCCTCGTTTTCTTCAGCTTGTGATCAAGCATTTCTCCATCCTGCAAAATGACCACAGATTTCCCTGAAACCAATTTTTCAAAGAAATCAGATTGGATAGACAATTTTTCCATGATGACGAGTGCAATGATAAATGTAGCGGCGGCATAAATCGTTTCAAGTAAATTATGCTCAATAAAGGGTTGGATAATAATCGATCCGATTGAAATCATGATGACCGTTTGTTGTACAGTTAATTGACTAATGGATTTAGGCCCTGCTATTCTCAGCAACAAGGTACCAACTAGCAGCATGACAATTGCTTTCCATATTATATCCAGCACGTCTCGTTCACCTCTTACCTATAGATTGCGAACATCTCGCGTGATTTAGACAGTTATATATTGGAAATAAAAAAAACAGCATTCACAGGGAATGCTGTTTAGCCGATGATGACGCGCTCTTTCGGGTAATGATAATTCGCTTCACTTTCTCTTCGGCCAATTAAATATAAGAAGCTTGGAATCCCAATCCGGCCAATAAACATGACAACCATGATAATACACTTACCGAATACAGTGAGCTCAGAGGTAATTCCTAGTGACAAACCGGTTGTTCCGAAGGCAGAACAAACTTCAAATAAATTTTCAAGAAGAGTATTATGCTCTGATAAGGTTAACAGGAATGTGGCACCAAATACCAAGATAAAGGCCATCATCGTCACCATGAGGGATTTATTAACATCCGCTTGGTGAAGCTCTCTTTTGAAAATTTTGATGGACTTATTTCCTCTCGCAAAATGAAACAGGGCGAGTAAATTCAGAGCAAATGTGGTTGTCCGAATTCCGCCTCCCACCGAGCTTGGAGATGCCCCGATAAACATGAGCAAACATAAAAATAACAGCGTCGGCTCTGTTAATTGAGTAATGTCTAATGTCGAAAGCCCACCACTTCTTGTAGCCGTTGATTGGAACAAAGAATAAAACAAAATTTCGTGCCAGCTCTTCCCTAGAAAGGTAAAACCTGCTTCAAGTGCATATATCCCGATTGCGCCAACAACGACTAGGCTGCCAAATGTGATCGTTGTGATTTTTGTGAACAACGAAAACGATGCCTGTTTTCGGTCTTGATTGAATAAATAATCTTTTACTTCAACGAGTACCGGGAAACCGATCGCACCAAAAATGATGAGCAGTATCGTAATAAATTGAACGAAATAATCATCTTTGTAAGGGATCAACGAATTCCCTGTAATGTCAAAGCCTCCATTGGTTGTTGCACTAATACTCGAAAAGAAACCATGTAAGAAAGCCCCTTGCACATCGTAATATTTCAGAAAATACATACTTAAAATCAGACCGCCTACAAACTCAATGAGCAAAATTAAATATAAGACCTGCTTCATTAGTTTCACAATTCCTGATAAATTGCTTTGGTTTTGGTCTGCCATAATGAGCTTTCTTTCTTTAATCCCAATCCTTTTTCGCATGACGATCCATACGAAGGTGCCGAGGGTCATAATTCCGATTCCACCGATTTGCAGAACAAACGCAAGAATCCACATACCTGTGACGCTAAATGTTTGTGAAATATCGACAACGGTCAGACCTGTGACACTTACAGCACTTACAGCTGTAAATAGGGCATCAATAAATGTCCACTTTACTCCCTCTTGATGAGCAACTGGCAAACTTAAAAGAACAAATGAGACTGTGACAGCGAGAAAATAATAAAGGGCAATCAGCTGGAAAGCCGATAGCCGGTCAATTAACTTTTTTATTGGGTTCATTGTTATTCCTTCTTTTAACTTTCATTTTTCAATACATATCATTTTAATGAAAAGAGCCATCATTTTAAAGGTATTTTATGTTTTATTTTCATTTTCATCAAAAAAAAAGACATTCTATCACAGAATGTCTCAGATTGTTGACAAAGGGCTAAAATGATCTTTATTTTAGTCCTTTGTCTTCTTTTCAGCGTGATAGAAAACCTTTGCAGTCTAGGAAGGACGAGTACCGGAGCGGAGCGAATTTGACATTCGTGAGCACCGGAACGCAGGACTGACAACGAATGCGAGGGTTTGTCTACACGCTGAGACATTCTATCACAGAATGTCTTAAGATCTTTCTTATTTTGCTTCTAGCCTTCTAATTCTTTCGTTTAAATCAGGGTGTGTCGAGAAAAGAGAAGCTTTTCGTTTACCACTGATTTTTAATGTAGCGACTGCTGTTTGATCATCATCTTTGATTCTTGACGTATACGCCTCAAGAGAACGAAGTGCATGAATCATTTTGTCTTTTCCTGCAAGGTCAGCACCGCCGCGGTCTGCATGGAATTCACGATGTCTAGAATATGCAAACACGACAAGGCTTCCTAGGATAGAGAAAATAATTTGGAAGACAATGACAGCGATAAAGTGGACAATCGGCACAAGCTCTTCCCGTGGAACGAAACGACTTGCGATCCATGCCGCAATTCTTGAAAGGAAAACAACGAACGTGTTGACGATCCCTTGTAGCAACGTCATTGTCACCATGTCACCGTTCGCAACGTGAGCGACTTCGTGAGCGATAACACCTTCAACCGCTGCATCATCCATTTCATGCAGCAATCCAGTCGATACAGCAACAAGTGATCTTCTCTTAGAAGGACCTGTCGCAAAAGCATTTACTTCAGATGATTGATAAATACCAACCTCAGGCATTTTAGAAAGACCTGCTGCTCTAGATAATCTGTGAACACGGTCAACAAGCTGCTGCTCATCATATGTTAACGTATCCTTTTCAGGGTTTAACACGCGCACACCCATCATCATTTTTGCCATCCAGCGAGACATTGCTAATGACATAAACGAGCCAACAAAACCAACAACTGCACTGAATACAAGAAGATACATGATATTAAGTCTTCCGTCTGCTCCTATATAAGAACCAACACCAGTTGCTGCACTAATAACCGATAGTACAATACCAATCGTAGTGATAACAAGAATGTTCGTTAATATAAACAGAAATATTCTTTTACCCATACATAACCTCCGCTGTCATATTAAGTTCAAATGAACTTATTAATAAAATTATAAAAATAAACGTCTCAAATTGCAAGGAAAAAGGAATCGTTTTCTATGTTTATCATAACGGCTTAAGCCCCGCCATTTCAATGATCACGCTACTTGCAACCGATGAATAGTGAACAAATTGTGACGCTCCGTTCCAGTTTTAGTTTATTTTGCATTTTCATCAAAAAGAGATTATGATGTTGAATTAGATCAATAATCACGTTTTTGACGTAAAAATGAGGTGGAACATGATGACTTTTAAATTAACGAGAATTGACATGACGAGACTTCTGTATTCTCTAAAAGGAGAGGGAGATCTGACTCCGCTTCAGCTTTTGAATTCATCTGTAAAAAGCGATAAGGAACATGAATATGTTGACATAAAAATCCCTTCGTTTTTTGAGAAGCTTGAACGGCGGAAGCAAAAATCGGAGCACGGACTTTCAACGAATGAAATTGTTGAGCTTGGTAACTTGTGTGAGCTGACTTCACTTAAATCGACTGCGATTCAAAACTGGATCAAACGTGATATTAAGGATATGATCGGCCATCCAGAGCTTGGCAAAAAGTACTCCATTGATCAAGTCGTTATTTTATTAATTGTCAGGGATTTAAAATCAGTATTTGATTTTGATTCCATTCGCATGATCTTATCTGCCTTATTAAACACAATCACAGATCGAACGGATGATATTATTAGCCCCATCCGCTTTTATGAAGCATATGCGCATGTCCTTGATTTTATTTATCATCATACACATTTTCCATTAAAGGAAACGAATTTACGAGAAATGACAGAGGAGCAGACAGACAAGCTCCGTGAAGGATTTACAGAATTGTCGAAGCCGCAATGGCACTTGATTAAAGGCATTATCAGTTCTACAGTCTTCTCTGTTTTCACTTCTCACTTGCAAAGCACCGCACAAGAAATGATGTTTAATACGCTGCAGCTGAAAAAGCTTAAATCAGAGCCGAGGTGACCTTCATCACCTTGGCTTTTTTGTGCAGCAATTGCCAGCATAATTGCAGGCTGTTTTTTTCAAAATAAGAAGGCGCAACAAACATGAGGTGAAAGGAGGAATATAATATGGCAAATCGAAATCAACTTCTTGTGCCTGGAGTAGAACAAGCTTTAGATCAATTTAAATACGAGATCGCTCAAGAATTTGGCGTGACTCTCGGTTCAGATACAGTCGCACGTTCAAACGGCTCTGTTGGCGGCGAAATCACAAAAAGACTCGTTCAACAGGCTCAATCACAAATGGGCAATCAATCTAAATAATGACATGGTGAAATACGCCGGAGCTATTCTGGCGTTTTTTATTGTTCATATGTGTGCTCATGCCTTTTCTCGCGATAAGAGGGCGGCACATCTTTTCCTTTTTGCTTTGCATGTTCTCTTTTTCGTTCACCGGGCGGTCGCTTCTGATCCCTGTCGTTTTTTTTTGCGTGCTTTTCAGCATGACCACGTGATGTGTCGTTCGAGTTCTTTTTTTCATCAGGGTCAGTTGAGTGATTTTTTTTTTGCTCTTTATCGAAAGAGCGATCCTTTTCCTCTTTTATCTGTTTGTCTTTGTTTTCATCATCAGGTTTTGTTTGGTGAGGCGTTTGAACAGACCCTTGCTCTTCCCTCTCTACTTCCTGCTGCTCTTTGTCTTCGCCTTCAGGAGCCTCTTGATCAGGCTGCACCTCTTCACTATCGTCTGTCTTTACTTCTTCTTGTTCGTCTTTGTCTGCTTGATCTTCATCATCTTTCTTTGGCTCTTCTTCTTTGACAGCATCACCCTCTGCGTCTTCATCCTTTTTGATGTCTTCCTGTTCTTTGTCTTGCATTTCTTGATTTCTAATATATGTTCCTGTTGAGATGCCTGCCTTTTGTGCTTTCTCTCTTGTTTCCAGGTCACCCTCCACAGTTTCAAGCTTGTAATCGCGCTTTTGATATTCACCAGAGATGGTGTTAATTTTGCTTTTTACGTTTGTTTTATATGTATGATCCTGCTTGTTTTCATAAACAGTTGAAATATAAATGCTTTTAGAGTGGTTCACGTATCCCTTTTTATCACAATCGTCTATGATTTCCTGCACAACTTTGGTCATGTCGGTTTTTTCCAAATCTTTCATACTGTCTTTCATACTGGCGAGTACTTGTTTCGCATCTTTATTCAGCGGTGTGACACCGATCACTTGATAATTGTGATCCAGCTTTAGCTCAAAGCTTGGGTTAATGTCAATCGTCATATATGCATATGCTTTTTGACTTGAGAAAGATGGCATCATAGTGAAAATCACGACAATAATAGCTGCGATTGATAGAATTCCTGCATTTAACGGACGTAAACGGAGCAGATCAAAAAAACCGGCTCTTTTTCTTTCGAGACGTGATTCATTCGGAAATGTCACTTCTTGCCCGATTTCATAGTCTTGCTGTTCGTACTTTGTCCGCAGAAATTGTCCATCAGGGGTCAGCAGCGTGACATATTTTTTGTTTTTCTCTACTATAATGCCTCTTCTCATGAATTAAGCACCCCTTTAAGATAATTCTTCAAATACACATAATCACCCGTCATAATGATCGCCATCGCAATGATATATTTTCTATTTCTCTCAATCGTTTTGCGGCTGACTTCTACTAGCTTTTCCAGCTGTTTGACTGGCAATTGTTTTTTCTGAAATAAAATGGTTCTTAGCTCATCGTGTTCAACGAGTGTATGGGCCACTTTAATTGCATTTTGCCTGGCATCTGCATGCTTTGGTGAATGCTCAAGCAACTCTTGAAACGTGAGGCCGTATACTTTCAATCGTTCTTTAAAATGTTCAATCTCTTCTCTTCTGTGTTCTTGTTCAATTAAACGCCTATATTCATTTGCAGAAAGCTCTGCTTCAATCTTGCTTTGAGAGTATTCGCCATTCTCACTTTCTTGAAGGTCCATTTGAACCGTTGGCGCCTTTCTTGTTTCTTTTCGAATATAGTCGATCACTTTTCTTTTAATAATTAATTCCGCAAAAGCAAGGAGTGAGTTTCCTTTTTCAGCAGAGTATTTTTCTATCGCTTCATTAAAGGCAATTAAGCCTATGCTGAATTCATCATCTTTTTCATCTATATATCGTTTACAAACGGATGAAACCGTCTTAGCGACAAATGGTTTGTATTGCTCTATTAATGCATTTTGCAGATCGCTATCACCTTGTTGGATACTGATAGCCGACTGCTCTAATGTTTGCTTTTTCTTTCCTTTTTTAAACAAAAGGCTAAGCAATGGTTTCACCTCAGTTCTCCCTATATTACTCATTTATGATAGCTAATTTATGAGGGAAGCGCAAAGGAAGAAATGAGGAATTCATTTCCTGTTACTCAATTATGACACGTATTTCATTATCTACTTTACAACGTTTCGTCTAAAAGCAAAGAAATAAGGGGGTATCTCCCCCTTTTTTGTAATATACGTGTTATGAAAATGAAATGATATTTCTTTCAAAAAACCTACTCCTCTAGGCGCACTTCTTGTTTTTCCTTGCTATCTTGCCCGCCCTTTCTGGATGGACTTGATAAAAACCAGCCAAATGCTGCAATCGCGAGAAGCACCGTCCAGAAAATGATTTTCCATAATGTTGAATGAATGAAATGAGAGGACACGACTCCAATGGCAGGATGTGAAAGTGTATAAAGCGTGAGCTTCACGCCAACCCACCCGACAATGACAAATGCTGCTGTTTCTAGGCTTGGTCTTGTTTTCAACAGTTTCACAAAGACAGTTGCTGCAAATCGCATGATGACAAGACCGATGATACCGCCTAAAAGAATAACGATAAATTGACCGCCATCAAGTCCACCGATTTGCGGAAGATTTGTTTTTGGAAGTGTCACCGCTAAAGCGACGGCTGCTAAAATAGAGTCTACTGCAAAAGCAATATCGGCAAGCTCTACTTTCACAACTGTTGCCCAGAAGCCGCTTTGCTTCATGTTTGTTTCTGATTCCTTTTTCTTAAATACATGAGATTTCAAAATGTGGTGAATGGAAATATAAAGAAGATAAATTGCGCCAATTGCTTGAACTTGCCACACGTCCACTAAAAACGAAATAAGAAATAAAGAACCAAATCGCATGACAAACGCACCCGCAAGTCCGTAAAACAATGCCTTTTTTCTTTGCTTTTCAGGAAGGTGTTTGACCATCACGGCCATGACTAGCGCATTATCAGCTGCTAAAATCCCTTCTAATCCAATCAATACGAGAAGAACCCACCCGTATTCTAAAATAATTGCTGCATCCATCATCATTCCTCCTTGTTTTTTATCTATTGTCCCACAACAGACAAAGGCTTATGAATGCAAAAAAGACCTTTGCCTGAAATGGCAAAGGTCTTGCTAGACATGTGATATGTAGAATCATGCCAACAAAGCCGATGGAACGTAAGTCCATGTAATGACGACTTTGTTTCCGGTAAAAACCGGACGCTACTCCCCTTTGGTGGGATTAAGAATATTTAGATTACTTATATATTAATCAATAGATACTGGATTGTCAACAGGTTACGTTCATCCCAATACCGTGATTAAGCAGTTGGCGTTTCTGTTTTTCTCTTTCTTCGCTTAAGCCATACGTAAAGAACGAACAATAACACAACACCGATCCCAATCGGTAAAAGATATGGATCTAAAATGGCGCCAACCTCTTTCCAGTTCTCCCCAAGCATAAATCCTAGATACACATACACAAATGTAATCGGCGTAATGGCCAAAAACGTATACAGGCAAAATACCCACACATTCATCTTGGCAATACCGCATGGAATGGAAATAAGGGTTCTCACTCCTGGAATAAACCGGCCGCTAAACGCGACAAAACCGCCATGCTTTTCAAAGAAAGCATCCGATTTATCAAGCGACTCAGGTTTTACAAAAAAGTATTTCCCATATTTATTTAAAAAGGGTCTGCCGCCGTAACGTCCTAACCAGTACAAGGTCAAAGGGCCAGCCACGCCGCCAATCGATCCTGCAGCCACAACACCGATGAAGGCCATGTCCCCTTCTGAGACCCAGTAACCCGCGAGAGGCAAAACCACTTCAGCAGGAACAAATTCAATGCATAATGCGAGGAAGATGCCAAAGTACGACAAATTCTTAAAGGCATCAGCTAAAGAAATAATAAAATCTTCGATGTTCATCAATCCCTTTCACACATAATCAGTTTGACAGGCCCTATCGCTTTTAGAACCGTGCCACTTATTAAACGAATAAAACCGAAGAAACGATTCACTTTTCATCGTTTTTTTACATTAAAATTTGATTTTACTATACAAAATGAACGAAAAAAATGCTGATTGTCCTTTTTAAGTGAATGAAAAGTGAACACAGGAGCCAATCGATCCGATATATTAAATATATGTCTGTTTTTGGATACAGGAGGTTTTCTCACATGACACATTTAACAGGAAGCTACAACGGATGGCTTGTCTTTCTGTCAGTCGCTGTCGCCGCTGTCGCCTCCTACTCAGCTCTTCATTTAGCCAGCCGAGTGATACAGTCAAGCGGCGCAAAGAAAAAGGGATGGCTGATCATTGGTGCAATGATCATGGGGATGGGGATATGGTCGATGCATTTTATCGGTATGACGGCATTTCACATGCATTCTGGCATCACATACGAAACTCCTTTACTGATTTTATCGATTTTGGCATCCTTTATCGGTTCTTTGATCGCTTTTTCGATATGCATTCAGCAGCAGCTCTCCACAAGACGACTGCTGATTAGTTCAATCACTATGGGATCGGCTATTTGCAGCATGCATTATCTCGGAATGGAATCAATGGCCAATGTTTCAATTAGCTATGATCCAGTCCTCTTTTTCCTTTCGTTTTTCCTTGCTGCGCTAGCTTCTTACTTTTCGTTAAATCTCTTTTTTCGGCTCCATCGATCTGAGAAAAGACAGGAAGATCATCTGTTAAAAATAGCTGGCGCACTCGTGATGGGTGGTGCTATTGCTGGTATGCACTATACCGGAATGGCTGCTTCTACCATGTTTTTTCATTCAGAGGGACAGGTCGCTGCGGGTGGTTCTCTTGAAATGTCGCCATTCAGTCTATCCATTTTCATTGGTTTGATGACTCTTATTGTCCAAACGCTGATGATTTTCGGCGCCTTTATTGATCACCGAATTATGAAGCAGTCAGATAAGCTAAAGGAAAATGAGCAGCGATTCCAATCACTCATCAAACATAATATCGATGGCATTATCGTGTTATCTGTCGATCGAAAGGTACTTTCTGCTAATGACTCAGGTAAGCAAATTTTAAAAGTGTGCAATTCCTGGATTGGTGATGATGTCAGCCAATACGTGATGCCGACTGAGATGTGGGAAGAATTTATTTACCAATCAAAGAAGGCCATCACACGTGAAGCAGAACTGAAAGCAGCAGATCGTTTTTATTATTACCATGTCACTTACATACCTGTTCATGTCAACAATACACTTGACAGCATTTATCTTGTTTTAAAGGATTTAACGCAGCAGCGGATTGCAGAAAAAGAAATTCATGTGATGGCACATTATGATGCATTAACTGAGCTTCCTAATCGGCGTCACGGTATCAATCATTTAAATGATGTTTTATCCACTCAAGGAGAGACAAGGACATCAACGGCTGTTCTTTTTCTTGACCTGAATCGTTTTAAAATTATTAATGATGCACTTGGTCATAACATAGGGGACTTACTGCTCAAAGCCGCTGCAAACAGACTGACGCAATGTTTACCGGACAATGGCTTTATTGCTAGACTTGGCGGAGATGAATTTTTAATGATTTTCCCACACTTGGAGCATAATACATATAAAATTGAACAGCTTTCTAAAAATATCATCCGTCAATTTGAACGCCCTTTTTTCATCCAGAATCATCAGCTCATTACATCTATCAGTATTGGAATCGCCATCTCCCCGCAAAATGGCAAAGATGGGATGGAACTGATGAGAAAAGCCGATATGGCGATGTATTTATCCAAAAAACATAAGCAAAGCCGTTATGAGTTCTTCACCGAATCAATGGAAAAATCGAGTGAAGACAGGCTAAATCGAGAGCTGGAGTTAAGAGATGCCATTCAAAGAGAGCAGTTTGTGCTTCACTATCAGCCTCAAGTCAATGCCAAAACAAGAAAAATGACAGGGGTTGAAGCCCTTTTAAGAATGAAAGCACCAGACGGTTCCTTAAAGTCACCTGAGGCTTTTATTGAACTAGCCGAGGAATCAGGCCTTATCATTGATATTGGCAGATGGGTCATTGATACCGCGTGTAAGCAGGCAAAAATTTGGTATGACAATGGTTTAAAGATTCCTGTGGCCGTCAATTTATCTGCTAAACAGTTCAATGCTGAAGACTTAATTGATTTGATCAAGCTGACACTGAAAAAATACGACCTTAAGCCGTCACTGCTCGAACTTGAAGTCACAGAAAGTATGACAATGGACAACATTAAGCAATCAAAACAGGTGCTTACGTCGCTGAAGCAGCTTGGCGTTCGCATTAGTATTGATGATTTCGGTACAGGTCACAGCTCCTTAAGCTATTTAAAGGATTTGCCAATTCATAGACTGAAAATTGACAAATCCTTCATTGAGGATATTCTAAGTGATTCAAAGTCTGAACAGATCACAGGTGCCATTATAGCGATGGGTCACCAATTATCTCTCGAAGTCATTGCAGAAGGCGTTGAAACCTTCGCACAGGCGCAGCTGTTATCTGCGCAGGGCTGTGACGACTTACAAGGCTTTTATTATGCAAAACCCCTTCCAGCAAGCGATATTGAGAAATTCATCGCCTATCCTGCACATGAGCTGGACACATAAAAAAGGTGCCAACGATGGCACCTTTCAGCGTGTAGACAAACCCTCGCATTCTTTGTCAGGTCTGCGCTCCGGTGCTCACGAATGTCAAATTCGCTTCGCTCCGGTGCTCGTCCTTCCTAGACTTCAAAGGTTTTCTATCACGCTGAGCTGAAAAGAAGACAAAGAACTAAAATAAAGATCCTTTTAGTCCTTTGTCAACAATCTAAAAGGTGCCAACCATGGCACCTTTTCGTTTTATCTAAATAATAAATGCTGACTGTGAATGCCCGCTTTTTTCAGCAGACTAATCAATTGCTCTTGTTCTTCACGCGTCAGACCAGAAAACGCCCGCGCAATACGAAGAGAATGGATCGGGTAAATCTTATCAAGATAACTGCGCCCTTTATCTGTTAAATGGGCATAAACCGACCGTTTATCCTTTGAGTCCTGTTCTCTTTCAATGAAACCATTTCGTTCTAACTTGTCAATTACGTACGTGACATTCCCACTGACAAGCAGGAGTCTTGAGCCGATTTGCTGAAGCTTTTGAGCACCTCTTGTGTACAGCAATTCAAGAACGGCAAATTCAGTTGGATTAAATCCATGCTCTTTGCTGTCTCTAATACTGTGTTCTGAAACGCTTTTAAATGCTCTTGCAAAAACCTTGTAAAGCGTCATTGAACGTTCTACTTCTTCTTCATTAAACGATAGTCTCATCACATATCTACCTCTTATAATATTTTTTTAACTTCAAGGCTTTCTTGCGGTGCAGTTGGAGCCTTTCGTAAAAAATAGAAGTACGTTTTGAAAACCCTTTCAACCACATAATTGACTCCATTCGTGTTATGTATAAGATTTCGATATAAACTTTTAAAATCCTTCTTATTTTTCACAATCATCTCGAAAAAAAGCTTTTTTAGCAAACCATCAAGTTACGACAAATTTTAACATAATCTGTAAAGACTCTATGTTTTCTTGCAACTAATTCGTCAAAATTCTACAAAATTCAATATTGAAATAATATTGAACACGCAAAAAAAGAACCCTCTATGTGACGTGCGCACATTTAAAGGGATTTTCACAGATTGCGCTCTGTTTTGTTGAAAAAGAAATGATACTCTTTTTTCAAGTCACTAATTGTCATGTTTTTGGCCGTGTCAGGGCTGTAAACCCCTAACGAACACAGCTGCTTCGTATAATAACGTCTTTCTTTCGCTAAAGCTTCTTTTAATATACGCCGCACCGAATATCCCCTCCTATCAATTGATATGGATCGGGTGCTTATGAAGACCTTTTATACAAATCATTTTGTACGGCTCTTAGAAGAGCATGTGCATTCTGACCCGCAGCCTGCATGAATTGCTCAAGCAATTCGTCCCTCTTCACATCTAAAGCGATGATTTCTTTTGCCATACGGATGATCTGTGTTTGCTCCATCATATGCTCCTCCTCCTATTTCAATTCACCATTATGATATGTGCTCGTGAGATGGTTTGCACGGTTAGTGTTAAGTTTCCTCCCATGAATTTTTCATTTTTTCGTTTTTATGTTATATTTTCTAACAAACGTTAGGTTTTTTTACTTGTCGTTCTATATAATATAAAGAAAAGACTTGCAGGGGTGAGTATATGACGCAGGAAGATGTATTTTATAAAGATAAAAAAGTCATTTCAATCGGAATTGTCAGTGAATTAACAGGGCTTTCTGTCAGGCAAATCCGATATTATGAGGAACGTAAACTCATCTACCCCCAGCGCTCAACAAGAGGCACGCGGAAATATTCTTTTTCTGATGTAGAACGTTTAATGGACATCGCCAATAAACGGGAAGATGGTGTGCAGACAGCCGAAATTTTAAAAGATATGAAGAAAAAAGAACAGGCGTTAAAAAGCGGGCAATTTAAGAAAAAAATGCTGGAAGGCCAGATCAACGCACACTTCCGGTACAAAAATCGATAAACAAAAAAAGAATCGCTCTTTTGAACGATTCTTTTTATTTAGGCGAAGCTTCATCTCCTTCGACAACCCCTACAAAGTCAATGAGGACGCCTCTTTCAGGATCTTCTTTTACCCGAAGGGCAAGTGCCTTTTTCTCTCCAGTTTGAGCATCTTTATAATTCGCATGAAAGACATGAATGCTTGCTTCTTCCAGCTGAAAGTCTTGATAGGAAAGCTTCTCAATGCCCCATTCTTTTTTTAATGTCAGAATATCATTCGGGCTTGGAACCGCACCTTCGACATAGATGTTCTCCATTTTTCTTTTATTCCCTTCAGCGACCGCTTCAAGCATGTGCTCTGCAGCAACAAGCCGCCTGTCTTTCCCTTCGTCTTCCCTTTGACATGCACTAAGCAAAAGAATACACATCAAAATGAATAAGAACTTCTTCATGCTTCTCTCCCACCTTCTCCTTAAAATGTAAAGGATGAAAGCGCTATATGCAATCTTTATTCAAAAAAGACTGTTGACAAAGGGCTAAAATGATCTTCATTTTAGCCCTCTGTCTTCTTTTCAGCGTGATAGAAAACCTTTGAAGTCTAGGAAGGACGAGTACCGGAGCGGAGCGAATTTGACATTCGTGAGCACCGGCACGCAGGGCTGACACCGAATGCGAGGGTTTGTCTACACGCTGTGACTGTAAAACGACACGTTTTACAGTCTTTTTGCTACATCAGTGTATGAAGGAACGCTGTGGCAATGCCAAAATAGATAAGCAGTGATAAAATATCATTCAATGTTGTAATCAGCGGTCCAGATGCAATAGCAGGGTCCACGTTTAATCTGTGTAAAATAATGGGCACGACAGTACCTGCCATTGTTCCAATAATGAGTGTCGCAAGGAGTGAGGAACCAACGACAAATCCTAAAATCATATTGCCCTGCCAAACCATCGCGACAACTGTAATAATGATTGAACAGACAATCCCAATGTAAATACTTGTTCTCAGCTCTCTAAAAATAAGGCGCATAATGGTTTTTTTCGTTAATTCTTCTTTTGAAAGCCCTCTAATGACGACTGCAAGAGACTGTGTACCAGTATTCCCTGTCATACCTGCAATCATCGGCATGAAGAAAGCAAGAGCAACAACTTGCTGAAGGGTATCTTCAAAATAATTTAATATACTGCCTGAAATCAGTCCAATAAATAATAGTAAAATCAGCCAAGGAAGACGGCGGTATGCCGCAACAAATGACGGCGTGTCAAACGTAATATCTTTACCAGAGGCAGCAAACTTCTCATAGTCTTCGCCTGCCTCTTGAATGACGACATCAATGATATCATCGACTGTGACAATTCCGACAAGGACATTGTTCTCTTCCACAACAGGAATGGCGAGGAAATCATACCGTTCAATCAGCTTTGCGATTTCTTCCTGGTCTTGAAATGCTCCGACGGCAATGACTCTTGTAAACATGAGATCCTGCACTTTTTCATCCGGTTCACCTAAAATAAGATCACGGTATGAGAGGACACCTACAAGCTGTTTTTGATCATTGATCACATATAAGTAGTTGATCGATTCTGCAATTTCAGCAAAGCTTTTCAGCTTCACAACCGCATCCTGAACCGTATAATGCTGAGGTATCCATACGTAACGGTTGGTCATGATCCGGCCTGCTGTCTCAGCAGGGTAATTCATGAGAAGCTGGACGGCCTTTGATTCCTCTGCTTCCATGTTTGATAAAAGCTGATCTTTTAGATCATCATCCATTTCATCGAACAAGTTGGCTAAGTCATCGTTATCCATTTTGTTTGTAACGAAGGTAGCTTTGTCTTTCCCTACTTTTTCAAGAACGATCTCTTGATATTCCCGCTCAAGCTCACCCATCATTTCCGTTACATCATCGACTGTTAAAAAACTGAGAAAGCGGCCGCGGTGTTTTTCTGGAAGCTCTTTAAATAAATAGGCCATATCATACGGCTGAAGCTCTTCCATAATGTTTTTAAATTCTTTACGTTTGCCATCTCTTAATAGAATAATGATTCTTAAAATGAGTTCATCGTACGTAATGTTCTGTATCATTGCTGTTACCTCCCCAAAGTCAGGAGATACCCGAATCCCTTAGAATGTGCGGGGGTCAGGATCTCCTCTATCTGATGTCTCAATTTGATCTTTTGACATACTCTCTATGTGTCTCGAATCGGGATGATCCATCCCCACACCTCCTTTTCTTATAAAAAAGCACCTTCAACCGAATGAAGGCGCTTTGTAAGCATGGCAAAATAAACACTTGCTCCTTCAATCGTAGAGCTTTAGCACTGTATGGCATAGGATAAAATCCAGCTGCATTAAAAATCACCTTATGTCGATGATTTCTGTTGACCCATTGGCGTCTTTGGACATTTTTGGGCAGCAGCGTATCTCCATACAGGAGCCTCACCTAACGAAGTCTCATATTGTTAACACAATGAGATTACAGAAAAAGTGGAATGATGTCAATAAGCAAGATGCCAAGTCTACTCATGTATTCGCTTACTTTTCAAAAAAAGAGCGATAGACAAGTTGACCATCGCCCTTTCATGTCTTTTATTCCTCTTCCGGCTGATTCATATCCTCTTGGGAGAGGAGATGAAAGGAATCATGCAAAAACAAAGCATATCCTTCTCCATCAGGGTGCGGAACATATTCCGCATGATCCATTGTCTGCTCTTCTTCTTTTTTCTTCATATTCTCTCGCCTCCTTTCCCGTAGTTTGTCCTAATGAAAAAACCTTACACATGAAAGTGTAAGGTTTAGATTGTTGACAAAGGGCTAAAATGACCTTAATTTTAGCTCTTTGTCTTCTTTTCAGCGTGATAGAAAACCTTTGCAGTCTAGGAAGGACGAGTACCGGAGCGGAGCGAATTTGAGATTCGTGAGCACCGGAACGCAGGACTGACAAAGAATGCGAGGGTTTGTCTACACGCTGAACCTTACACATGAAAGTGTAAGGTTCGATCATTGCTTAATCATCCCATTCTTGCTTCAGGATTTTGCCTGTTTTTGCGGAAATCTCAAAATCAACTTCCTCGCCGCCTGGTGTAGTGATTTCAACTTCATAAATGTACACACCATTTTCTTTATCTAAATCTGAATCTGTGACTGTGCCTTTTACTTTTGCAAGGGCAATTTTTTCAGCCTGCTTTTTAGTGATTTTCACATTTTGTTTCTTTTCTTTCACTGGATCATTAAGCGCTTTTCCTGTTTTTGCATCAACATATACTTTATATTCAAAGCCGCCTTTTTTAATCTCGACCTCATACACCCATTTTCCTTTTTTACGCTCAAGGTCCACATCATCCACATAGCCTTTCACCACTTTTAGTGCTGCCTTTTCAGCTTGTTTCTTTGAGACAAACGATGGTTTCTTTTGCACCACTTGCTCGGCGTTTGCTGTTTGATTTGTATTTTGCGCTTGAAGTGTGAAACCACCTGCGACAAGAGTTCCTGTGAATACTGTAGCTACTAGTACTTTTTTCATCATGTTCATTTCCTCCTCTGTTTGATTTCTCCTTTATCTTAATAAAACAAGATGATAAAGGAAGGAAAGAAACATGAGAAAATTATGAGAAAAGGATTAGTTTTCGTACGTAATGCCTTCAATGTCTCCTGTATATGCGTTCACAAGCACCTCTGCCTCTCTTCCGTCCGGCAAATCTAGCTCCACCTCAAACACGAGCATGCCGCTAAACGTCTCAAGGTCTGCATCATCCACTGCCCCTCCGACTTCTTTTACGGCGATTTGAATGGCTTCTTCCACCGTGATTTTCGTCAGCTTCTTTTCTTTAGAGGTTGTTTTTTTCTTTTCTGCTTCTATCACCTTAAAGGTTTGTTTATCGACATCCACTTGATATAATTCTTTTTTTGATTGGATCGTAAAGATAAAACGATCTGACTTCTCTTTCTTTTGGATCACGGTTCCGTTCACTTTTTTAACGGCCGCTTCTTCTGCTTGCAGTGCAGCATTTTTTTCATTTGGCTTTTGATAGCTTTTTAGCTGTTTGATTTCTTTCATTTGACCGTTTGCGGAAGATGCAATGATTTGATAAATGCCATTTGAATTTTCCAGCGTCAATGTATAGTCCTGTTTATGATTGATTAAAGCAATATTTGTAATGTTTCCATTGTAGTCTTTTGCGATGATTTTTTTGATTTCGGCTTCACTTAATAATTTTTGATCAATGGTTTGAATCATAAGCATTGCAAAGGCCGCAAGAATGACGAGACATCCTGCGAGCGCAAGCACCATTTTCGTTTTTCTAGACATGCAGCGCCTCCTTCCTATTTCCTATTTTATAAGGAGGAAATGAGAAATTGATGAGAAAAGACCCATTTATTTCTGAAAAAGAATGGTCATGGTTGTCCCTTCGCCTATACGGCTGTCTACCTTCAGTTCGGCCCCGTGCTCTTCAGCAATTTGCTTCGCAATTGAAAGGCCAAGTCCGGTTCCGCCCGTCTCACTGTTTCTCGCTTCATCCACACGGAAAAAGCGGTCAAAGATTTTTGGCAGATCCTCTTCTTTTATGCCAATTCCTTTATCAATGACTGAAATAAACGGCTTGTCTCCTGCTTTCCCGCAGGTCACACCAACTGGCGCTGCACTATATTTAACCGCATTATCAATCAAGATGGTCAAAAGCTGTTTGATTTTCTCTTCATCCCCCTCAGCGACGAGCGGCTGATCTGTTTGCACATCAGGATGATTGGTTCGATTGGTTGCGACTTCAAGTGTATGACATACCTGCTTGCATAAATGACCAAGATCAACTGGCTTCATGTCCAAGTAAAGCGGCTGGCCATTTTTCGCAAGTGTTAATAATTGATCTGTCAGCCTTTTCATTTTTTTCGCTTCATCATGAATCGCTTGAGAGGATTCTTCTACAACCTCTGGACGTGTCTGTCCCCAGCGCTTTAGTAAATGACTGTAGCTCATAATGACGGTAATCGGTGTCTTCAATTCATGAGAGGCATCATGCAAGAATTGCTGCTCTTTCTCATAATGTTTCTCGAGTATTTCTGACATTTCATTAAAGGTTTGTCCCATTTGATACAATTCATCCTTTGAATCGCCTGCTAGTTTGATTCGCTTAAACGCCTTCTCTTTCATACTTGCCTTCATTGTATTGGTCATTCTACTAATAGGGCGGACGATTTGTTTTGTTAAAATGCGGCCAGCAAAATAGGAAAGCACAATAATTAAAACGCCAGCAGCGATTAAAATCATTCTTAATAACGCCAAATTCTCTTCCGTATTTTCAATTTCTTCATATACTTGAAGCGACACAATCTCACCATTTGTCCAAATGACTGGAATAGCAGCGAACACAATCATCTGTTTGTTGTATTCTTTTATTTCTGCTGTCTGACCAGATTCATATGTAAAAGGCAGTGAGCTAAACGTTGATTCCTTTGTGACAGTTAGCTTCGATTGGTCCTTTTCTGTCACGACACGGATCATGCCATTTTGAGGCAGGTACGCCTTCAGCAGCTCCGAGGATGGAAGGCCCTCTTCTTCTGATTTTTTTAAAGCAATAGCAATATTTTCGGCCACCTCAGACAGCCGGGACATATCTTTTTGCGTCAAGGTCATCGAAAAAATAAAATAAATGGCTGTATGAAACAGCAGCACCATTAAAAACAAAGACAACGACGTATAAAGCTGGATTTTATTTTTTAATCTCATTCTTTATCCTTTCATCACATAACCCACACCTCTCACTGTGTGAATCAGCTGTTTTTCGAATGGGTAGTCGACTTTTTTCCTTAAATAGCGAATATAGACATCCACCACGTTTGTGTCACCGAAGTAATCAAAGCCCCAAACGGCTGTTAAAAGCTGATCCCTTGTGAGCACTTGCTGCTGATGTTTCAGCAAGTGGACAAGCAGGTCATATTCTCTCGGTGTGAGCTCAAGCATTTGACCGCCCCTTTGTATGTCTCTTGTTTTCTCATTGACGGTCAGATCTGCTATGCTCAGCTCTGTCTCCTTTTCTTCTTGCGCATTTATATTGAATCTCAGCTGCGCACGAATTCGCGCTAATAATTCCTCTATGTCAAAAGGCTTTGTAATATAATCATTTGCCCCAAGATCAAGGCCGCTTACCTTATCAGGAACACTTCCTCTTGCTGTAATCAAAATAATGGGCGTGGCTGCATTTGTCTTCCGGACCCTTCTAAGCACCTCAAGGCCGCTTAATTCTGGCAGCATGACGTCAAGCAGCACTAAATCGAAGCTATCTTCTTCAAGAGCCTGGAGTCCGTTCATGCCTGTATCTTTGACTGTAACCTCATATCCTTCATATTCAAGTTCAAGCGACAGCACCCTTGCAATTTTCTTTTCATCTTCGATCACGAGTATCTTCCCTTTGTTCATCTCTATCTCTCCTATCTAAAAGGCAGGCTTGTCTTTCCATTATTATATGTTGCCTTTCACATTAGGAACAGTCACAATCTTCATATCTTATTTTTCATGAAAGAGGAATTTATTTTCGAACAAAAACATTTCATATATGCCTTCTTCTCTTTTCGTCTCATCTATCTCTTTATTTGATTGTTTTTTTCAGTCTGCCCTTTTTAGTTCTTTCCACCCATTTTGCTCTATACAGGTGCAAGCTCACTATGCAGCATTTCCTTCTTTTTCATATGATATCAAGAGTTTTCCTCAAAAGATGACCTCTTTCGGCAAGAAGCGAGGAGAACTGCACACTTGATAATAGATTGATTATTTTAAAAATTATTACAATTGACCCTTTTCGAACAAAAGTTTCTTTTATACAATAACATTACGCAGCCTGAATCTACTTTGAAAACAAAATAAGGAGGGCTTTCTTATGAAAGGTGACATTCGCTTAATTCCGTATGAAGTAAAAGCCAATGTGATGGAAGCGAAAGAGACGCCGGAAAGTATTCAGGAGATTAAAGCACCCGAACTTTGGTCAAGTGGCTTCAAAGGAAAAGGCATAACCATTGCTGTCCTTGATACAGGTTGCGACACGGAGCATCCCGACTTAAAAGATCAAATTATCGGAGGGAAGAACTTTACCGATGATGACAATGGAGATGCGGATAATGTGAAAGACTACAATGGGCACGGTACCCATGTAGCAGGAACAATTGCAGCAACGGATCAAAATGGCGGCATTTTAGGGGTTGCCCCTGAAGCCAAGCTGCTAATCGTGAAAGTCCTCGGCGGAGAAAATGGCAGCGGGAAATACGAATGGATCATTAATGGCATCAACTATGCCGCAGAGCAGAAGGCTGATATTATCTCCATGTCTCTCGGTGGTCCAAGCAATGAGCCAGCTCTGCAGGAAGCCATTCAAAATGCGGTGAAAAGCGGTGTGCTTGTTGTCTGCGCAGCAGGAAATGAAGGGGACGGGGACGAGCGTACTGAAGAGTTCTCCTATCCAGCTGCATACAATGAGGTCATTGCCGTCGGCTCTGTCTCCCTTGCAAGAGAATCCTCTGAATTTTCCAATGCCAATAAAGAAATCGACCTCGTCGCTCCAGGAGAAGACATTTTATCCACTCTCCCTAACCATAAATACGGCAGACTCACAGGTACTTCAATGGCTGCCCCTCACGTGAGCGGTGCACTGGCCATTATTAAAAATGCTGAGGAAGAAGCGTTCCAGCGCAAGTTGACAGAACCTGAGGTCTATGCTCAGCTTGTGAGAAGAACCCTTCCGCTGAAACAATCGAAAACCCTTGTAGGGAACGGATTTTTATATTTAACTGCGCCTGATGTCCTTTTAGAAAAAACATTGGAAGCAGATCTTTTATCTCTATAGCTTAAATATAGGTCCTGAGAAAAGATCGAATTTTCTCAGGATTTTTTTAATTAAAATTATTCAAAATTTACTTTGACGAAATGAAGTGAACGTTATATAATCGAACACAATAAATTCATAGTTTGAGAGTCGGTAATTCGATGCCACGTCGAATTTTAATTGGGAAGACCGGTGAAAATCCGGCGCGGTCCCGCCACTGTAAGTGAGGAGAGCTTTTCTTTTTGATCCACTGTCATGAGGATGGGAAGGATGAAAAGCTTGAAGATTCACCAGCCAGGATACCAGCCGCTCTATCACATCAAACCCCCTACGGTTGATAGGAGATGTCGGAAAAGCGTCAGTTATACTCACGCTTGATTTCGCACACACATTTTGTCTTTTTAAACCAGACATTTGTCCTCATCAATCTTGATCATGAGTGTAGATGTCTTTTTATATTTAGAGGAGGAATTCGAATTGACTATTGTTAAAACAAGTAATCTAGGTTTTCCGCGAATTGGTTTAAACAGAGAATGGAAAAAAGCACTTGAGTCTTATTGGAAGGGTCAAACGGACCGTGAAACCCTCTTAAGCACACTGGATGAACAATTTTTAACCGCCATTAAAACACAAATTGACCAACAAATTGATGTTGTTCCTTCTGGAGACTTCACCTTCTATGATCACGTGCTGGATACTGCTGTTATGTTCAATTGGATTCCAGAGCGCTTCCGCAGCTTGAAAGACCCGCTAGATACATACTTTGCGATGGCAAGAGGAACAAAAGATGCTGTCTCAAGTGAAATGACAAAATGGTTTAATACAAACTATCACTACATCGTTCCAGAATACGAAAAAAGCACCGAATTCAAACTCACACACAACAAACCGCTTGAAGCTTACGAAAAGGTGAAAAAGGCGCTTGGCGTTGAAACAAAACCTGTTGTACTTGGACTTTATACATTTGTCTCTCTCTCTAAAGGCTATGAAGCAAATGAAGTGAAAGAGATCGAGCAGCGTCTAGTGCCGCTTTATACTCAGTTGTTAAAAGAACTTGAAGAAGCCGGCGTCAAATGGGTTCAAATTGATGAACCTGCACTTGTCACAGCTTCAAGTGAAGACGTGACAGCAGTAAAAGAAATCTATCAAACAATCAAAGAAGCCGTACCTGCCTTAAACATTCTTCTTCAAACATACTTTGATTCAGTTGATGCCTATGAAGAGCTTGTCTCTTATCCTGTTGAAGCCATCGGTCTTGATTTTGTCCATGATCAAGGGCGCAACCTTGATCAAGTGAAAAAGCATGGCTTCCCGAAAGATAAAATTTTAGCAGCAGGCATCATTGATGGAAGAAATATATGGAGGTCAGATCTTGGCGAAAGATTATCATTTCTTTCTGAAGTGATTGCTAACGTTCAGCCGAAAGAAGTGTGGCTACAGCCATCAAGCAGCTTGCTTCATGTGCCAGTTGCGAAACACCCAAGCGAACAGCTTGAAGAAAAACTATTAAACGGACTTTCTTATGCCACTGAAAAGCTGGCTGAATTAACACGATTAAAAGAAGGCTTAACAAAAGGAGCGGCTGCCATTGATGCAGACATCACTGAAGCAGCACAAGCGCTTCTTACCTTAAAAGAATTTGCGAAAGGAACAAATGCGGAGCTGACAGCCGAACGCAACAATCTTTCATCTAAAGATTTTAAACGTCCAGTTGCCTTTGAAGAGCGCCTTCGTATCCAAAACGAATCTCTTGAACTGCCGCTCCTGCCAACGACAACAATTGGCAGCTTCCCGCAGTCAGCTGAAGTGCGCAGTGCTCGTCAAAAATGGCGTAAAAACGAGTGGACAGATGCAGAATATGATGAATTTATTAAGCAAGAAACAAAAAGATGGATTGATATTCAAGAAGAGATTGGTCTGGATGTTCTCGTTCATGGAGAATTTGAACGTACAGACATGGTTGAATACTTCGGTGAAAAGCTCGCCGGATTTGCCTTTACGAAATTTGCTTGGGTGCAATCCTATGGATCACGCTGCGTGAAGCCGCCAATCATTTATGGAGATGTAGAATTTACAGAGCCAATGACAGTGAAAGAGACGGTTTACGCACAAAGCTTAACTGAGAAAAAGGTCAAAGGAATGCTGACAGGACCTGTCACCATCTTAAACTGGTCCTTCCCAAGAACAGATATCTCCCGGAAAGACATTGCCTTCCAGATCGCATTCGCTTTGCGTAAAGAGGTAGAAGCGTTAGAAAAAGCAGGTATTCAAGTCATTCAAGTGGATGAGCCTGCGCTTAGAGAAGGTCTTCCGCTCAAAGAAAGTGATTGGGCAGAATATTTAAACTGGGCAGCCGAGTCCTTCCGTTTATCAACATCTTCTGTTCAAAATGAAACGCAAATTCATACACATATGTGCTACAGTAACTTCGAGGATATTGTCGATACCATCGAAGACCTTGATGCCGACGTGATCACGATTGAGCACTCACGCAGTCATGGCGGATTCCTTGATTATTTAGAAAAACATCCGTATCTGAAAGGACTTGGACTTGGGGTATATGACATCCATAGCCCGCGCGTTCCATCTGTTGAAGAAATGAGTAAAATCATTGATGATGCACTGAACGTTTGTCCGACAGATCGCTTCTGGGTCAACCCTGACTGTGGTCTAAAAACAAGACAAGAGCCTGAAACCATTGCTGCTTTGAAAAATATGGTCACAGCCGCTGAAGTGGCTCGTAAAAAACTGGCGCAGCATGCATAATTGATTTCTCTCCCCTGCTGAACATGGCAGGGGTTTTTTTATCCGCGTATTGTCCTGTTCGATCATCTACTAGGATGATTCCTTTTCTAGCATGACTCGTTTATACTAGAGAAGTCAGTCGAACAAAGGGAGGAAGACAATGAATCACGAAGCTTTTTTACAACGCGCAATTGATCTTGCAGTAGAAGGAGTCAATAGTGGTACTGGCGGCCCGTTTGGAGCAGTCATTGTCAAGGATGGTCAGATTATTGCAGAGGGAAGCAACAATGTCACAACGAATAATGATCCAACTGCACATGCAGAAGTCACAGCCATTCGAAAGGCGTGCCAGGCTCTACATACATACCAATTAGAAGATTGTATTTTATATACAAGCTGTGAGCCTTGCCCGATGTGCCTCGGCGCTATTTACTGGGCTAGACCAAAAGCCGTGTATTTTGCAGCTGGACATCAGGATGCCGCGACTTCTGGTTTTGATGACTCGTTTATTTATGAAGAAATCAACAAAGAATACGAATCAAGAAACATTCCATTTTACCAGCTGACTCTTCAAAAAACCCTTGCACCGTTTGAAGCTTGGGAAACATACGACAAAAAGAAAGAATATTAAAAAAAGACACCTGCTGAGAGCAGGTGTCAGATCGTTGACAAAGGGCTAAAATGACCTTTATTTTAGCCCTTTGTCTTCTTTTCATTATTCAGCCACTTCAAGCTCCACTTCAATGTTCCCTCTTGTTGCTTTTGAATATGGACAGAATTGATGCGCAGCCTCGACAAGCTCTTTTGCTTTGTCATGGTCAAGGCCTTTAGCGGACACAATCAGCTTCACGCCAAGTTTAAAGCCGCCATCGCTTTCATCTTTTAATAGACTAACATGTCCCTCTACTTCTGATTCAATTTCTACCCCTTGCTTCTTAGCTACTTGTTCAAGCGCTCCTCCGAAACAGGCCGCATAGCCTGCTGCAAATAATTGCTCTGGATTCGTGCCAGTCTCTCCATCTTTCTTTGCGTTTGGCATGACAATGTTATGATCAAGCACACCATCGTCTGAACGAACATGCCCAGCTCTTCCATGCTGCGCCTTTACTTTTGCTGTGAATAATGGTTTCATCTTCATCTCCTCCTTCTTCTATTTATACCTTTCACGTTCTATTCATTTCTCAAACATTTATCGCACATTGAAGAATTTTTCATTTTTAGTCTGTATTTATTTTAAAAAGGAAGAAAATCTTATACAATGATAAGTATGACAAAAAATAGTTGGTGACTGACATGACAAATGAATTCGAACATATGAAGCTGGATAATCAGCTCTGTTTCTTGTTATATGCAAGTTCAAGAGAGATGACGAAGCAGTATAAACCGTTATTAGAAGAGTTAAACATCACCTACCCGCAATATTTGGCACTGCTTTTATTGTGGGAGCATGGGACGTTAAATGTGAAGACAATGGGCGAGCTTCTGTATTTAGACTCCGGTACACTCACCCCCATGCTCAAACGGATGGAGCAAAACGGACTCATCATCCGCGAGCGTTCAAAAGAGGATGAGCGATCTGTGCAAATTCGTTTAACTGAATATGGAGTACAGCTAAAAGAGAAGGCCACTGCGATTCCATTTCGCATGCTGTCTGGAACTGGCAGATCAGAAGAAGAGCTTAAAACATTGCGCGCCTCTTTACATGAGCTTTTGCAAAAATTAACACAACCAAAAGGCTGAGGGAACATTCCCTCAGCCTTTTATGATGTCAATTATTGTGCGACAGCCACTAGTTCTACTTCAATGTTTCCTTGAGTTGCTTTTGAATATGGACATACGCCGTGTGCTTTATGAACCAGTTCGTCTAATGCTGATTGCTCGATTCCAGTTCCTTTTACTTCTAATTTAACGCCTAGTTTAAAACCGCCATCTGAACTGTCTTTGACTAAGCTCACATGTGCCGTTACTTCACTTTCAAAACGGATGCGCTCTTGTCTCGCTACCATTTGAAGGGCTGAATCAAAACATGCAGAGTAGCCTGCTGCGAATAATTGCTCTGGATTTGTTGCTTTTTCAAGCTTTTTCGCTCTTGGTGTTCCAGGCATTGCCACATCATGCTCTAGTACTCCATCTGTTGAAACAACCTTTCCTTCTCTTCCTCCTACAGCTGATACCGTTGCAGTAAATAAAACGTCTGACATGAATATAACCCTCTTTCACTCCATTAATATTTTCTACAATTTAATTGTACACAATCTAATTTCAAGAGTCAATGAAAAACACTCTTATTAAGCTTTCCTACAAGTTTCATTTTTATGAACATATCACGCTGGTTCATTGTAAGGCAGTCAATCAATAAAAAAAAAGCCCTTTACATAGGGCTTTTAAAAGGTGACATGCTGCGGATTCGGTTGTTCTAACGTGTGGTTTCTGTTATCCGGTGCGGCACTAGCTGATGCCACCCATAATGCCATGATTGTGATGCTTGTACAGACGACTGCCCATTTTTTAAAATTCATATAAACAATCCCCTCTCTGAATATAGATTCGAGCATGTTCCGCTTCCCCATAGAACATGGAAGATTTTTCATAATCCTCTATTTCATTATAATACTTTGCGGTGTCTAATGCTAGCTCCTCTATATCGGGATATGCATAAGCAGACTCTAAAAAATGGAAAATTCGTTTAATATGCTCGGCGTCTTGTCTTAAGTACAACGCCTCTAGAAATATTGTCTTTTGAATATGAATGTCATCCTGCAGAGCTTCTGCTCGTTTCATACATTCTTCTCTGTAGTATAATGCTTCTTCGTTTTTACCTTGTTTGTATAATATCTGAGCGGCTGTATAAAGAGGATCTATCGATCGACGAAGATGATCGGATTGATTTTGATCAAATAATGAGATGGATTCTTTCATTAAGTCGAGTGCGCGGTTCAATTCTCCCATTCTGTAATAGCTGTTGCCCATATTAAACAAAGAGGAAGCAATAAAACGCACATTCTGAAAGTCTCTTGATCTCGCAAGTGCTCTTTCGAGATGTGGTAATGCCTTTTCATGCCTTCTCATATCATCATAATTACCAGCTACAATAAATTCACACTGAATGGTGCGAAGCGCATATAGTTCGTGCTGAATATAGACATCCAGCGCTAGTTTGGCATGGTGCATCGAAATATGTGTTTGTTTCATGTGATAATATATTTCTGACATTTTAAAATGATATTCCGCACGTTCAATATCGTCGGATACAAAAGAAAGCTTGTGCTCCGCCTTTTGATAAGACGATATGGCAGCAATGTATTGCCTCCGGCCGAATTCATACATGCCTCTGAAGAAATGATAGTAGTATTCAAGCATGCCTGTGACATGCGTTTGATGCTCATCTATTTCTTTCGAAAGCTCGGAAAAGTTGGCGCGAAGCTTTCCTTCCTTTAATGGCTTTAAATAATCGAGCATGACCTCATGCCTAAATTCCATTAAAGAAAAATAGAGAAGCAAATTCTGATCTTCTTCCATTGAATCAAGAGAGGTGCGAATTTCCTGCTTTAACTGTTCTGCTTGTTCTGAATCAAATCTGCGGATTAATTCATACCACTTGTTGATTTTCACTCCAATATCCGAAGAGGGAATGATTTTCGCCATACGTTGCCTTCTCCAATCTTCTCAAAATATAAAACATTACCATATTTTATCATACTTGACCTGAGAAATACAAAAATGAAAGGAAAAAGAGAGCCTGTTGGTGACTAGACTCTCTTTTGACATCGTTATTCTCTTATTTGCCCTTGACCACGAATGACAAATTTTTCAGAGGTTAAGGCTGGCAGACCCATCGGCCCTCTTGCGTGCAATTTTTGTGTACTAATGCCTATTTCTGCGCCATAGCCAAATTCAAAGCCATCTGTAAATCGAGTGGAGGCATTATGATAAACAGCGGCAGCGTCGACAGCTGTTAAGAAAAATGCCGCATGCTGATCATTTTCCGTAATGATGGCTTCAGAGTGCTTGGAGCTGTATGTTTGAATGTGTTGAATCGCTTCTTCTATGTTCTGAACGATTTTGATACTGACAATTGGTGCTAAGAATTCCGTTTCAAAGTCAGCAGTTGTCGCAAGTGTTGCGCCCTGAGCAAGCGCGCATACAGCTTCATCGCCTCGTATCTCTACCCCGTTTGTATGAAGTGCTTCAAATAACGAAGCGCCGTGTGCCTTTGCCCATGTTTCATGAATGACAATGCTCTCAATGGCATTACAAACAGATGGTCTTTGGGTTTTGGCATTCAGAACAATCTGTTCAGCCATCTCTTTTTTGGCCGTTTCATCAATGTAAATATGACAGTTCCCTGCGCCTGTCTCAAGCACTGGCACGGTAGACTCTCTCACAACGAGATCGATTAAATTTTTCCCGCCGCGCGGAATGAGGACATCCAGGTAGTCATTTAAGGTGAACAGCGTTTTAGCCGTTTCACGGCCTGTATCTTCAATCAATTGCACACTGTCTACTGGAATATCCGTTTCATGAAGCGCTTCATGAATGACCTTCACAATCGCTTTATTACTATGGATGGCCGATGAGCTTCCTCGAAGGATCACAGCATTTCCAGTTTTCAAGCAAAGGGTCGCAGCATCTACTGTCACGTTCGGCCTTGCTTCATAAATCATCCCAACCGTTCCGAGAGGCACACGTACTTTTTCAATCAAAAGACCATTTTCTTTTTGAATGGTTTCTAACGTTTCACCAATTGGGTCTTTTAGCTGAATCAGTTGAAGCGTAGCGTCTGCGATTGCTTCAATTCTCTCTTCCGTGAGTGTGATCCGGTCGATGACAGATGGGGTGAACTGCTTTTCCTCGGCTGCCTGAACATCCTTTTCGTTCTCCTCAATTAAAAAAGCTGAAGATGCTTTTAGAGCTTTTGCGATTGCGTGTAAAGCAGCATTCTTTTGTTCAGTCGTTTTTAATAGCAGCTGATCTTTGGCCGCACTTGCCTTTTTTGCTTTTTCAAGAACTTCATTCATCGTATTCCCTCCTCAGTTTTGTACATGCTGTACCCAGTGATCTCGGTGTATGACCTCAGGCTTCTCATGAGAAAGCTCATCACTTCGCATCCCTTTAATGCCGAGAAGCTCATCAGATGCGTACAATGTTTGTCCCTTACCAACTAATCCGTTCGGACCGACGACTTCAACGACCTCTCCTTTAGAAAAATCACCAGCGACATCAATGACACCCGCCGGAAGAAGGCTTCTGCCGTTGTGCAAAATCGCCGCTTCCGCTCCCGCATCAATCATGATCTTCCCAGAGACAGGTGAGTGGAATTGAATCCATTGACGGCGGTTATTGACCGATGATAAGTCTTGTTCACCGATATACGTTCCATCACCTTGACCTGCGAGAATATGTAGCAGTTTGTCTTCCCCTGTACCCATGCCAATGAAGACTTTGACGCCAAGTGAAAGTGCGGTTTGTGCAGCAGACAGCTTTGATTTCATCCCGCCTGTTCCAACCTTCGAACCAGTGCTCTTCGCATATGAAAACAATTCATCTGAAATGTGTGTCAGTGCATCAAACCGCTTCGCGTCAGGATGCTCATTTGGGTTTGCATCATAAATTCCGTTAATATCAGTTAAGATGATCAATTGATCTGCATGGATTAATCCACTGACAAGAGCCGACAGCATGTCATTATCACCAAAGGTAAGCTCCTCGATCGAAACCGAATCATTTTCATTAATAATCGGTAAAATTTTTCTTTCCAATAGTTCCATCATCGTTGCGTAAGCATTTCGATATCTTGTGCGATCTGAAAAGTCATTACGTGTTAAAAGCATTTGTGCAGGCGTCATGTGAAACTGTGAAAATAGCTCTGTATATTTCTGCATTAATAAGCCTTGACCAACGGCAGCAGCAGCCTGTTTTCCTTTTAAGGTCACAGGTCTTGATGGATATCCTAAACTGCCAAATCCCGCCGCAACAGCTCCTGACGAAATTAAAATGATTTCATGTCCTGCCTCTTTAAGCTTTGCAATGGCTCTCACATGATCCCATATTTTTTGTTCATCAATGGCTCCCTTTTGCTCTGTTAATGAACTGCTGCCAATTTTTATGACGATCCTTTGCTTTTTCATCATTGATTCCCTCCGCTATACCTTTAGGCACAAAAAAAATCCCTTTTTCTCCTTAATTAAAGGACGAAAAGGGATTTTCCGTGGTACCACCTTCATTGAATAAGCATGCGCGTGCTTATTCCACTCAACTCCTGTAACGCCAGGCCTGCGCTTAGATTTTTCCTCTAAGGCTCAAAGGGTAGGTTCAGCAGCTGTCTGCGGCAAATGTTTCAGCCTGTCATTTGCTCTCTTTACACAGCAGTTCCTGCTTACTATTCCTTTTCAACGCTCGTTAATTTTTTTATATTATCACCAATTGCTTCAGAAAAGTCAAGCGGTCAATTAAACACGATCGTTTTATTCTCATGAACAATAATCCGATCTTCTAGATGCCATTTGACAGCACGTGCAAGCACACTTCGTTCAATCGTACGACCCATATTCTTTAGTGCCTCTGTATCATCCCGGTGATCTACCCGCTCAATATCCTGTTCAATGATCGGCCCTTCGTCTAAATCATTTGTTACATAGTGAGAAGTCGCACCGATTAATTTGACACCCCGCTCATATGCCCGTTTGTATGGGTTCGCACCGATAAACGCTGGCAGGAAGGAATGGTGAATATTAATGATTTTGTTCGGATGCTGTTCAATAAAGGCAGGTGTTAAAATTTGCATGTATCTAGCAAGCACAACCACATCAATATCGTACTCTTCTAATAATGCGAGCTGCTGTTTTTCTGCTTCTTTGCGAATGTCTTTATTCGCCTTCACATGATGGAATGGAATCCCGAGCGCTTCTACTGTATCTTTTGCCGTTTCATGATTGCTGATGACAACCGCAATTTCAGCCATTAAATTTCCGCTCTGCCATTCCCATAGAAGCTCATGTAAACAATGAAGTTCTTTTGACACGAAGATCGCCAGCTTTTTGAGCTCACTTGCGCGTGACATGCTCCACGTCATTTGAAATGATTCAGCAATTGGCTCAAAGCCGTTTTTCAGCTGATCAATATTAGCCGAGATGTCTTTCCAATCAAATTCAATTCTTAAAAAGAACCGGCCACTTTCATGATCTGTTGTGTATTGACTGGATTCAATGATGTTTGCTCCGCGCTCAAATAAAAAGGTAGATACAGCTGACACAATACCGGGCTGATCCGGGCAGCTGACAAGCAATCTTCCTTTTTGCTCGTGCTTTTGTCTGTGTAATTCAAGTTTCTCTGTAATCAATGTTCTCATGTATCATGACCTCTTTTACGTTTTCATTCTAATGAAATATTATACTGGACTGGAAAGAGAAAAAGCAATTGAGAGCCGCATTTTTTATTGAATATTCATTCAATTCTGCATCAGGCGTGATATAATATGAATAGACCTTTTATCACAAAAGGAGTGATGGAGATGAAAAGCATGACTTTATTTGGTAAAGTGAGCTTTTGGCTCGGCATCGTATGTCTAATTACGGGCATTTATCTTTTTATGACCGGAGAAAGACTCATTCCTTTACTCACGTTTGGTGTATGTTTTCTGCTTGTGAGTCAGCTTTACCGCAAAAATGAAAACGATTCCAATCATCATTCGATGTGACACAAAGGGCTAAAATGAACTTTATTTTAGCCCTTTGTCTTCTTTTCAGCGTGATAGAAAACCTTTGAAGTCTAGGAAGGACGAGTACTGGAGCGGAGCGAATTTGACATTCGTGAGCACCGGCACGCAGGACTGACACCGAATGCGATGGTTTGTCTACACGCTGAGGCTGGCAAACAGATGCCAGCCTTTTTTTATTCAATGATTTTTAGCCCTACCGCCGCAGACAATATCAGTGCGATAAAGAAAATGCGTTTCGCCTCTTTCGACTCGCCGTAAAACAGCATGCCGACAATGGCGCCTCCTGCAGCTCCAATTCCAGTCCAAATGGCATACGCTGTTCCCATCGGAATTGTATTCATCGCAAGAGACAGCATCAGAAAGGACAGCGAAAATCCAGCTGCAATGAATAAAATCCATTTCAGATGTCGATCTTTCTGGAATTGATTCATCATGGTGACACAAAGCATTTCTAAGATGCCTGCCCCAATGAGTAAAAGCCAGCTCACGATTCAGCCTCTCCTTTCTCTTCACCTGTTGTCAGTTTCAGTCCTAATACACCGCACAAAAGCATCATGATCAGCAGTAATTTAGCAAGCTGAACCGGTTCACCAAGTACCATGCCTAAGATGACGGTACCTGCTGTTCCAAGCCCGGTAAAGACGGCATAAAGTGTACCAACTGGCAGCACATTCGTTGCTTTCATGAGTAAATAAAAGCTTACGATAATACAAACGATGGTTGCGCTCCATTCCAGGAGGGAGTGGGCATATTTCAGTCCCATCACCCAGCCGACTTCAAATATGGCCGCAATGAATACATTTCCCCATTTCATCCGATCTCTTCCTTTCTTACCGATTCCATGCAACAAAAAAAGCCCGGAAATCGATCGTTTGATCAAATCTCCCGGGCTTTTATCCCTCCGTGTCCATATGGTCTATTCTAAAGACCCTATGTGTTTTCTCTCGGACCAGACTGCATCGCCGCACGGAACCCTAGAAAACCAATTCATCATAAGCAGACCTGCCATAGAGCAGATTCTGTATGGAAAAATTGTATCACACCCCGGTATGCCGGTCTACTGCTTTACCTTCTCATTCAAATATACTTGTTCATTTTTCGAAAGAAAGTGATGTGAGCCGAAGTATACTAAATAATAGCAAGAGGAAATCAAGAAACCGTGCTGTGAGCTTCGAACCAAAACGGATGTCATGATATCGAAAACCGCTTTTAGTACTTGGCTGATATAATGAAACAAGATCCATTTTATGAACGATTAAGGTCATGCCTTTGTGTGTACAAATGATTCGTTCTGTGTCAGACCGAAGAAATCATGAATAACAAAATCAATCATTTTATAGGAAAACAAGGGGTGGATCATATGATGATGACCGACGAACAAAAACATGCATTTTATCAAGCACTTGTTGAAAAAAATCCGCAATATGACGGCACATTTTTTGCTGGCATCAAAACAACCGGCATCTTCTGCCATGCCACATGTACCGCCAGAAAACCGAAATATGAAAACTGTGAGTTTTTCTTTACAGCAGAAGAAGCACTGCTAGCAGGGTATCGTCCGTGCAAACGCTGCACACCATTAACATTCCCTAACAGCATTCCGGAAGAAGTCGAAACACTCGTTTCAGCAGTTGAAAAAAGTCCTGAGAAACGATGGAAAGAAGAAGACTTTCGCCAATTAGGGATTCACTCTGCAACCGCGCAAAGAAAATTTAAAGAAATTTACGGAATGACCTTTGTTCAATATGCTAGGTCACGCCGTATGGGACTTGCCTTTAAAGAAATTCTGAACGGAAAAAAAGTCATTGATCAGCAAGTCACCTTCGGCTATGAATCTTCTAGTGCCTTCAATGATGCATTTACGAAAATTATGGGGAATCCACCTAAAAAAGCACAGGTCAACATCCTGCATGCCAATTTTATTTCTACACCGATCGGGCGGATGATCAGCCTATCAGATGCAACACATGTGTATTTACTTGAATTTATGGACAGACGAGGATTAGAAAGAGAAATTGAAGCCATAAGAAAAAAACATCATGCCCGCATTCTAGTTGGCGAAACAAAAGTTCATCAGCAGCTAGCAGAGGAGTTGACCTTATATTTTGAAAAGAAACGCACGCAGTTTACTGTGCCACTTTCCTTACATGGCACCCCTTTTCAAATGAAGGTGTGGGACATGCTTTCGCGCATTCCGGCAGGTGAAACAAGATCATATAGAGACATTGCCAATATGCTTGGCGATCCGCACTTGGTTCGGGCGGTTGGCAATGCAAATGGTGCCAATCAAATGGCCATTATCGTTCCCTGCCACCGCGTCATTCAAACAAATGGTGAGCTCGGGGGATACGGCGGCGGAGTCGAACGCAAGAAATATTTACTTCAGTTAGAACAGCGTGTATAAAAGAAAAAATCGGCTCTCTTTATTGGTTAAGTGAGCCGATTTCTCCGTCACGGGTGATGCTGTATACATCAATGATTTGATCCCATTTTGAAATGGTTTTTTCTTTTTTCATGCCCATTTTTAAAGCGACCTTCACCGACGCTTCATTCTCAGGACGAATTAAGCTTACCATTCGTCTGACCTTCATTTCTTCAAACCCATAAGTCAGACAGCCTTTTGCGGCCTCAGCACCGTACCCATTTCCCCACGCCGCTCTTTTTAGCATATAGCCGATTTCAAGCTCAGTTTGTCCTTCGATGTTTTGCAGCACAATTCCGCTTTGTCCAAGCGGTTCCTTCGTTTCTTTATCTTCAATGACCCACAGGGAGGTATGGTACATGCGGTCATTCTTTTGATTCCAGACAATCCACTCTTTCGTCTGTTTTTCATCCTTTAAAGAAGGATAATACTTCATGACTTCTTCATCTTGGAACAACATTTCATATAAGAATGGTGCATCGTGCTCATTCATTGTTCTAAGTCTAAGGCGTTCTGTTTCGAGCACTGTCCGTGTCTGATTTTTCACCTATTCTCCTCCCCTCGCTTACTTGCTAAAGATATCTCCGAACAATCCATTTGAATCCGGGGCAAAGTAATGAAAGCCCGCACCGGTTAAACTAGCTGCTAGTGCTGTCCACATCATTAAGCTGACCGTCATCCACACCGCCACTTGTTTTCTTTTCGTACCGAAGCTCATACACATAAAAGCCGCTAAATGACTGCCGATGATAAAAGGACCGACGAGTGCAAGACCAGGAAGACCATATCGTTCCCAAATTTTTCTGGCCCGCTGCTGCTTTTTCTCCCCTTTTTCATCACTTTTATCCTCTTTTCTCTTCAACCGCCATGCTTTAAACCGGTCAACGAAGACAATGAGAAGAAAGACTGTAAGAAAGTTGCCGATGAACCCAATCACCGCTGATGTCACAGGATGCAGTCCACTTAAGATTGCCAGCGGAACGACACCAACCACTTCAAAAAAAGGCAAAGCAGCCAATACAAAAACGAGTATATACCCCCATACAATATCCAAAAACAGAACCCCTTTTCATTTTTGTCCTCTTCCCATTGTAAAGAAAAACACGATTCCATTTCTACATTTTTTTAGAAAAAGAAAAGTACATCGTATAGGATGTGCTCTGTTTTACATGGTATTTTCATTTTTCTTGTTTGTTCTCCGCAAGACAACTAGCGTGAGCAATATTAAGATGACAACAGACAGCAGGCTTGTGAGCAGAAGCACACTTGGTGACGTCCAGCCAATCCATTCGAATATGAGCTGCGGTCCGAAAAAAATAATCGGAATCAGTGAAACGACATTCGCCTTTAAGATTGCATTAAATACGACGATACAAAGCAACATCAGAAGGATGACGCCCCATCTTTGGCTTGAAGTAAGCACAAGTAATGGTGTACCGAGCTTTTGATCCAATAAATTCACTGTGATCATGGCCGTCAGCTGAAAGATTCCTAAGATCCAAAAATAGAAAAATGCCCGGCGGCTTGTTTGAAAGGCAGACGCTCTAAACATCACAATCGTTATGATGACATTGGCCACTAAAATGAGCGGGTAACCAATCAGTGCGTACCAAGAATACGATAAGCTTTGACTGATTGCGTCTGATAAAATCATGTAAAAGAGCGACCCAATCAAAAAGGCACTGACAAATGGCACCCAATCTTTATAATGTCTCGAAAGCTCTTTTGCCAGTTCATCAGCAAAGGCCCGCGGATCTTTGCCAAACACATCCTCACCTGTTTTCCCATCTTTCTCCGCTTCGACAGCGTGTGTCGTTAATTCATCCATCAGCTCGTCAATTTCGTCCTCATTTTTCCCCTTTGATATGAGATAGAATTTCATCTCTAGTAATATGTGTCTTGTTTCTTTAGTTACCATATTCTCACTTCCCTTTATGTAATAAGCGCTCTACATTTTCTGACAGCTCATTCCAGCGTGCAATAAAATCGGTTAGCGCTTGTTCTCCCGCTTGAGTGAGCGTATAGTATTTTCTTTTCGGTCCGCTTGCTGATGCTTTTGTGACCGTGCTGACCAGCTGTTCTTTTTGCATACGCAGCAGAATCGGATAAATACTTCCTTCACTAATTTGATCAAATCCATAATGCGCGAGCTTCTTCGTCATTTCATACCCATAAATGTCACCCTCAGAAATAATCGACAGCATGCAGCCTTCTAAAATTCCTTTTAGCATTTGTGTTGATGTTGTCATCATTATTCCTCCGTTTTCAGTACCTTGCATCACAAGATATCCATATCTTACCATACACTATCTTGCCATGCAATATACCATGATAGAAAAAAATCACCGCTTAAAGGGTGATTTTTACGCCCATGGTTTATCTGTCCCAAGTGCGTCAGCCAAAGCTTTACTATGCTTTCGGCGGCTTTTTCTTTCCTCTGCCCGCTGCTTCGCTGTTTGATGCAGCATGATTTCTTCCTCTGTTTCTGGCATGACTTGCGGAACTCGTTTTGGCTTTCCGTTTTCATCTAACGAGACAAATGTAAGGAATGAAGTCGCTGCGAGTCTGCGCTCTCCAGACATCAAGTTTTCTTTCATGACTTTGACGAACACTTCCATAGAAGACGTGCCGACCCATGTGACATAGGACTCTAAGCATACAGACTCTTTCTGTCCAATAGGCTCTAAAAAGTCAACAGAATCCATTGATGCTGTCACCGTTTCACTGCGGCTGTGTCTTGCTGCCGAGATGGAGGCAATATCATCTATATAACTCATTAATTTCCCGCCAAATAAGGTTTGGTGGTTATTCGTATCGAGAGGGAATACCCTGCTTGTTTTTACAACTTTCGATTCCTTGCAGTACTTGAAATTTTCTTCACTCATCATTATAGCTCCTTCTTGCAGTTTTCGTTGATGCGGAACGACTTTTATTAAACACTATTCTTTTAGGTTTGTCTAAACTTTTTGCTTTAGTCTCACATGAGAGATTTTCTTTCGGAAATGTTTCAACATTTACTAGAAGGAGGAATAATAGAACTATCTACGAACAAGGAGGCCATTTGATGGATTCTATGAAATCAGAGAAAGTGTACAAAACGCCGCAATGTATGAGTGAATATGATGATTTACAAGAAGTCCTCTTGTGCAGCCCTATTTATATGGAAATCAAACAAATCATCAACGAAACCCAAAAGCATTTTGCTAGAGAAAATATTTCTCAAATCAAAGCAGTGGCTCAGCATAAGCAGCTGATTCAAACGTTAAAACACCATCATGTACGGCCTACCCTGCTTCCTGCAAATGACCGCTTTCCTGAACAAGTCTTCACTCGGGATATTGGGTTTACGATTGGACATACCTTATTTGTGTCAAACATGGCCGCTCAGGTTCGACAAGGAGAAGAACAATCGTTAAAAGAGTGGGCACAGGCAAAAGGCTGGACAACCGTCACCGTGACAGATGGAACGATTGAAGGCGGCGATGTGCTTGTGGATCAGACCCGTGTATTTGTTGGAACGAGCAAAAGAACAAATTTAGCCGCTATCCATCAGCTAAAAAAAGAGCTGCCGGATCACGACATCATTCCCATTCATCTTCCTCCTCACATTTTGCATCTCGATTGTGTGATGAATATTCTTTCTCATGAGGAGATATTGATATATCCTGAAGCCTTCACCAAAAAGGATCTTCACTTGCTCAACAAGCATTATGATCTGATTAAAATAAGTGAACAAGAGCAATTCACACTTGGACCAAATGTTTTATCCATTGGGCAGAAAAAAGTGATCAGCTTACCGATCAATCCAGAAACAAATGCTGCATTAACCGCTCGCGGGTACACTGTCATTGAAGTGGATTTTTCAGAAATCATTAAATCTGGCGGCTCTTTTAGATGCTGCACACTGCCTATTCGGCGTTCATAAATACAAAAAAGCCAGCTTGTAGAACAGCTTGTCTACTTGCTGGCTTTTATGCGGCTTGTCCTATGTCATGGCGTTATTTCCTATCGTATAAATGACAGGCGACTTCATGTCCTTCTTCCGCTGCTTGTAATGTTGGCTTTTTTTCAGCACAGACGTCCATGGCGGCAGGACATCTTGTTCTAAATACACAGCCGCTTGGCGGGTTCACTGGACTTGGAATTTCTCCTTTTAACATGAATCTTTTGCGCTTGTCTTCCACGTCAGGATCTGGAATGGGGATAGCAGATAGCAGAGCCTGTGTATACGGATGCAGCGGCGTCTTATATAAAGCATCACTGCTCGTCATTTCCACGAGATGTCCTAAATACATCACACCAATTCGATCGCTGATATATTTGACCATAGACAAATCATGTGCAATGAATAAAAACGTTAATCCTTCCTCTTTTTGCAGCTTTTTCAGCAAATTCACGACCTGCGCTTGAACGGATACATCTAGTGCAGAAATCGGCTCATCTGCGACAATAAATTTTGGCGCTAAGGCAAGTGCTCTTGCAATTCCTATTCTCTGCCTCTGACCTCCGCTAAATTCATGCGGATAGCGGGTGGCGAAATCATAGCTTAGCCCTACCGCTTCAAGCAGTTCTTTCACGCGGGCGATTCTCTTCTTTTGACTCCCATAAAGGTTATGGATCTCCATCGGTTCCAGCATAATATCTTTTACTGACAGCCTTGGGTTTAAAGATGAATACGGATCTTGAAACACCATTTGGATTTGTCTATTAAAATCAAATGCTTCTCTTTTAGACAGGTGGTGAAGACTTTTCCCTTCATACAAGGCTTCACCATCTGTCGGGTCGTAAAGCCGCATGATCACTTTCCCAAGTGTGGATTTACCGCAGCCCGACTCGCCAACGAGACCAAAGGTTTCGCCTTGTTTCAGCTGAAAAGAGACCCCGTCTAACGCTTTTAAGGTTCTTCCTTTGGATAGATGAAAATGTTTTTTTAGATTGTTGACTTGTAAAAGTGGTTCAACTGCCATCACACCTTCCCCCTTTCGCTTGGCAAATACCGCCTTGCACCTGCCCATTCTCTCTCATATGAAGTGCCAGAAAGGGAAAGAAGCTCTATTTGTCTGCCGGTTTTAGGCGAGTGAAGCATGAGGCCATCCCCCGCATATATCCCAACATGGCGGACAGCTCCCTTGCCATTTTCATTTGCAAAAAACATCAGATCACCTGGTTCTAAATGGCTTGATGTGACCGGGGTTCCTTGAACTGCTTGATCACTTGCGTCTCTTGGCAGAAGATATCCGCACGATTTGTACATGCTGTAAACAAAACCGGAACAGTCGTAGCCAAAGCTGCTCATGCCGCCCCATAAATACGAAAGTCCGATAAATTGTTTTCCAATGTCTAAGGCATCCTTACCCGTCATAGTGAAAGGTAATGAAACCGGACGCACATCCTCTTTTTTGATTTCTCTCCTTCCTACTGGGGTAAGAACATGAAAGTGATCACTGGCTTCTTCAACCGCTGCCAGCTCTGTTAAAAAACTAACCTCCATATCCGCTTTCCCTTTTTGATATAACACGGCTTTTTTCTGACCTACGACATGGGTTGTAGCTGGCGCACCTTCCTCCGTTACTTGCTTTAATTGCTGAATAGGGATATAGCCAGGATAGCCTTGCGGATGTTTCCGGCTTGCCTGCTGCGGGATGACGACTTTCATCCATCCGTCTGTCTCTTTTAATCCAATGACTCGTTCGCCGAGCAGCACTTGCGATTGAATCAGATTTTCTTCACATAAAGCCAATTTTTCTTCATACGTTTGCTGGTCAATCCACTCTTTGATTTTGACGGAACCCTGAAGAATCTTTCGATCAATTTCTCTTGGCGACTGCGGTGCTGTCCATACATTCGCGACTGGAACCTTTGATTCATATATCATCACGAGACTCCTTTCACTCCTTGAATGCCTAACCCATGATGTGGTGGAAAGAATATATTTTTTCCTTTGTACACGATTCCTCCGTCTATTAAGTCCTCTTTTAGCATAAGCGGGGCATCAAAGTCGTAGCGGGTAATATTCGGCTGGCTTGCGGCGAGATGAGCAGCTGCTGTAATGCCAAGTTTGGTCTCAATCATACTGCCAACCATGCACTTTACGCCGTAAGCTTCTGCTAAACCATTGATTTTCAGTGCTTCTTTTATACCGCCTGATTTCATTAATTTTAAATTCATCAGATCACAGCTTCGCGTTTCAAGCACCTTGATCGCATCATGGAACCCGAAAATGCTTTCATCCGCCATAATCAACGTGTCCGTTGCTTCCGTCACCCGGCGCAGGCCTTCGATATCTTCTTTAGGCACTGGCTGCTCAACTAGTTCGATATTCAGCGCCTCCATTTTTCGAATGGCCACGATCGCTTCCTTCCACGTCCAGCCCTGGTTTGCATCGAGCCTGATCTGAATATCCGGCCCGACTTTTTCTCGAATCCGCTTGATGCGCTGAATATCCGTGTCTATGTCATCTTTTCCTACTTTTATCTTTAAAGTAGGAAAGCCTTCAGCTACGTATTGCTTCGCATCTTCCGCCATCTCTAGCGGCCGGTTTACACTGACCGTATAATCGGTTTCAAGCTGATCGCGATATCCGCCAAGGTATTGATAAAGTGGAAGCCCTGCCTGTTTCGCTAAGCCATCATAAATCGCCATATCAATTGCAGCCTTTGCACTTGTGTTGCAAGCGAGCACACGGTCTATAGCTGAAAAGATTTGTTCATATTGCGACAATGAAGCCCCGAGCAAGATCGGCCTGATCACTTCACAGATGGCATAGTCGATGCTTTCCAGCGTTTCACCTGTAATCACCGATGTTGGGACCGCCTCTCCGTAGCTGATGTCACCTTGATCATATGTGATGATCACGATGAGAGATGCTGCGTCATACACCGTTCTTAAAGCGGTTTTGAACGGCTTCTTTAGCGGTACACTCGTTCTGCATGTACGAACATCTGCGATTTTCATTTGATCGCCTCTTTCGCTGCGACACCTGGAGAAATATGCAGTTTTTTCCCCGTCGCATCTAGTGCAGCCTGCACGCCTATTGGGATGGCAAAGTTCGGAGATGAATGACCGATCCGAAAGCCGCCAAGTGCAGGTTTCTTTTGCGGCACAATATAGGTCTCCCATAGCTCTTCCAGCGTTAAGGACTGCTCTTTCTTTTTTGGCTCACATTGATGAAAATCCCCTATGATGAATCCAGCCGCATCCTCCAATTTGCCAGCAGATGTAAGGTGCTGCATCATTCGATCGATTTTATATGGTTCTTCGTCAATATCTTCAATGAACAAAAGCTTCCCCTTCGTATCGATCTCAAACGGTGTACCAAGTGTTGTCACGATCAGGGCAAGGTTCCCTCCTGTGATTCCGCCTGAGGCAGTGCCGTGATAGAAGGTTTGAAGAGGTGACAGGTGATGCGCATACGTAAAGGTCTTCGGAGTGAACAGCTGCAAAAAAGTATCCTTCGTATACGGATGGACCTCCTCACATCCCACATCAGAGGAAAGCATCGGGCCATGAAAGGTCACAAGACCCGTCTGCTGCTGGATGGCCGTATGTAAAAACGTAATATCACTATAGCCCCAAAAGATTTTTGGGTTCCGGCGAATGAGGTCATAATCAATGGCTTCCGCGATTCTTGCAGTCCCATATCCTCCGCAAGCACAAATAACGGCCTTCACTTCTGGATCTTGAAACATGCGATGAAGATCTTCTACTCGCTTATGATCGCGGCCTGCTAAATACCCATACCGGCAGTCAATATACTTCCCTTTTTTCACCTTCAGCCCAAGGCTTTCTAAAAAGGCAATCCCTTTTGCTAATTTCAGCTCATCAGGCGGGCTTGCTGGTGCAATAATCCCCACCGTATCCCCTGTTTGAAGTGCCGCTGGCAGCTGGTTCATGCCATATCCCCTCTTTCTCTTTTTCTTTCAATCTATGGGCATCTTCTTCATAACATGAACGAATAAAGGAACAGACGCTTTTTTCAAAGCGTCCCAGATTGTTGACAAAGGGCTAAAATGATCTTAATTTTAGCCCTTTGTCTTCTTTTCAGCGTGATAGAAAGCCCTTGAAGTCTAGGAAGGACGAGTACCGGAGCGGAGCGAATTTGACATTCGTGAGCACCGGCACGCAGGACTGACACCGAATGCGAGGGTTTGTCTACACGCTGAGACGCTTTTTTCAAAGCGTCCCTTTACCACATTTACTTCATTTACTCTCCATCTACTTGCGCCCATTTCAAATCGATATAACCAACAGGGTGACGGACAATGCCCTTCACGCCTTCTTTTTGTAGATGTACTTGGTTATAAAAATGTATCGGAATGATCGGTGCTTCTTCAATGAGAAGTGCCTCCGCATCATGCAGAATGCTGTTTCTCTTTTGTTCATCTGCTTCTTGGCTCGCCTTTTTGATCAGCTGATCATAGGTGTCGTTTGACCACCCTGTCCGGTTCATCGCATTCCCTGTTTGAAAGCTCTCTAGAAAATTGATCGGATCTGCATAGTCTGCTAAAAATGAACTTTGCGAGAATTGGAATTTCAGCGCCTTTTGATCTTCTGCAAACACATTCGCTTCCATGTTCGCAAGCTTCACGTCTACACCTAGCGCTTCTTTTAATTGCTGCTGAATGGCTTCCGCCTTTTTCTTGTTCTCAGGCTTTGTACTATATGTTAATGTGACGGGCGGCAGCTTCGAATAGTTTTCTTCCTTCACCCCTTTTTCTAACAGCTTCGCGGCTTCACTCTTATCATTTTTCACAAGATCGCCGCCAGCTTCTCTGAAATCCTCACCCTTTGAATCTAGAATCCCCGGCGAGACGAAGGCGCGTGCTGGCTTCTCTTCATTTTTCGTCACATAATCCACAATATCTTGCGGGTTGATCGCCATTTGAAAGGCTTTGCGAATGTTCTTATTTTGAAAAGGTTCCATATTCACATTCAGACGATAAAAAAACAACCCGGCCTGATCTTCAATTTGTACATCTTTACTTTTTAGCAGGTCTTCACTTTGTTCTGCTGGTACAAAAGCAGTATCTAAATCTCCTGATTGATACATTTGATAATCCGTGTTTCGATCACTGATCATCAGCCATTTCACTTGATCCAGCTTGACCGTTTTTTTGTCCCAATACGTTTCACTTTTTTCCATTGTGAAACTCTCATCATGCTTCCACTCTGTCAGCTTAAACGGACCATTACCGACAAAGGTTTTGGCATCCTTTGCCCAGTTTGGATCTTTCCCTGCCACCTTCTCATTCACAGGGAAAAAGGCAGGATTTGCTGTCATATTTAAGAAAGATTTCTGCGGGTACGCAAGTTGGACTTTAAGCGTTTTGTCATTTACAGCGCTGACTTTCACGTCTTCTTTCTTTCCTTTGCCGCTGTTAAATGCCTCGCCTCCTTCAATCATGTATGCTAAGAACGATGCAGAAGATCCTGTTTTCGGATCTAACAGCCGCTTCCAAGCATATTCAAAGTCGCTCGCTTTGACTGGATCACCATTCGACCACTTGACGCCATCCCTTAAATGGAATGTGTACGTTTTCCCGTCCTCTGAAATTTCCCATTTTTCCGCCATTGCAGGAGATGGTTCGTGCTTTTCATTCAGTCTCGTTAACCCCTCCATTAAGTTATTCAGCCCTTGCCAAGATACATTATTAAAACCAATCGGCGGATCGAACGATGTTGGTTCGTTTTCATTATTTAATGTTAACACTTTATTTTCACCCTTATTGCTTGACGATCCTTTGCCTGCTTGCTCATTGGCTGTACATGCTGCGAGCAGCATGATCGTTAACAAACATACACTGACGATCCAACCTTTTTTTCTCATGAGAAACTCCCCCTTTGTGTTGCAGATAAAATCGTTTGTTTCGCTCGTTCATCCTGGAGCCAGCAATGCACTGTATGTGTAGGTGAATGCTGCGTTTCGTGCGGCATGATATGATCACACACTTTCATGGCTGCCGGGCAGCGTTCTGTATACGGACAGCCTTTCGGTGGAGCAAATAAATCCGGTGGGCTTCCTTCAATTGGAATGAGTTCATCTTTCATATCAAGTCTTGGAACGGATTGCAGCAGCCCTTTTGTGTACGGGTGCTGCGGACTGTAAAAGATATCCCGTCTTGTGCCGACCTCAACCATTTTCCCTCCGTACATCACAGCCACTCGGTCTGCGACTTGAGCTACAACCCCTAAGTCGTGTGTGATTAAGATAATGGTGACACCTGTTTTCTTCTGAATCTCTTTAAATAGCTCTAAAATTTGCGCTTGTATGGTGACATCTAGGGCGGTTGTCGGTTCATCTGCGATCAGCACCTTCGGCTCGCAAATCAGCGCCATTGCAATCATGAGCCGTTGCCTCATTCCGCCGCTGAACTGATGTGGATATTGCTTTAGTCTCTCCTTCGGCTGCGGAATGCCAACCAAATCAAGCATACGAACAGCCGCTTCTTTCACTTCTTTTTTTGTCAGCTTCTGATGCTCCTTCGCTGCTTCCATCAGCTGATCACCGATTGTCAAAGTCGGGTTCAATGCGGTCATCGGATCTTGGAAGATCATAGAGATATCGACACCACGGATGGCGCGCATTTCTTTTTCAGATAAAGAAAGCAAGTTACGGTCACGAAACCAAATTTCCCCCTGATCTACATGAGCGCTGTATGCCGGAAGAAGCCGCATGATACTTTGTGACGTTACACTTTTTCCGCAGCCTGATTCTCCAACAATAGCAAGGGTTTCTTTTTCATACACATCCACATTCACCCCGCGTACCGCTTGAACCGAGCCACCATATGTCCGAAAGCTGACATGCAGATCGATCATTTGAAGAACTTTTTTCAAAGCGCCATCACCTCTTCATCTTTGGATCAAGCGCATCTTGCAAGCCATCACCTAAATTGTTAAAACAAAACATCGTCAGTGAAATAAAAAATGCAGGGAAGAACAAACGCCACCAGTGACCATTGTCTGACAGCACAGTCGGCAGAGCATCATTGGCCATCACGCCCCAGCTTGCAAACGGCGCTTGGATTCCTAAACCGAGAAAGCTTAAGAACGCTTCAGCAAATATCGCTGTCGGCACAGTCAAAGTCATCTGGACGATAATCGGCCCCATCGTATTCGGCAGTAAGTTCCGGCGGATGATTCGCAGGCTTTTTGCACCAAAGGTTTTCGAGGCAAGGACATATTCCTGGCTTTTCAGCTGAAGAACCTGACCTCTCACGATTCTCGCCATTCCAATCCACCCTGTGACGGTGAGCGCTACAATAATGGTGACAAGCCCGGGCCCCATGAGCACCATCAATAAAATGACGACGAGTAAATAAGGAAGACCATAGAGTACCTCGACGATTCGCATCATGACATGGTCATATCTCCCGCCCTTATAGCCAGCAATACCGCCATAAATGACGCCGATGGCAAAATCAATGAGTGCTGCCATCACACCCACAAGTAACGAAATGCGTGCTCCGTACCATGTACGCGTGAACACATCTCGTCCAAGCTCATCCGTTCCAAACCAGTGAGCAGCCGAGGGCGGTAGATTTTGCATCGAAAGACGCTGCTCTGTCACACTATTTGGGGCAAGCAGCGGACCTAAGACCGCCATCATAAAAAGAAAAATCAGCACAGATAGACTAAACATCGCGAGCTTATTTTGCTTTAGCCGTCTCCATGTATCTGCCCAGTACGAAAGAGAGGGTCTTTTAATGGCATGGGCTTCGGTCTTCTTTTGCTCTCTAGGAGAAAACCACTCATCCGGCACTTCATGGTTTCGATTCGGTTGATCGTGCTGAAGGTGTACGCTCATGCCTTTCCTCCCTTCTGATGCAGCTGAATCCTTGGATCAAGCAGACGATACGCCACATCTACAATGAAAAGAAGTGTGATTAAGATGATGCTGTAAAAAACAGTGGTGCCCATGATCACAGGATAATCACGGTTGTTAATACTCTCGACAAAGTATTTTCCCATTCCAGGGATGGCAAATATTTTTTCAATGACAAAACTTCCTGTTAAAATACTTGCAACAAGTGTCCCAAGAATAGTGATAACGGGTAAAAGTGCATTCCGAAGCGCATGTTTAAACACAATTTTAAAAGGAGAAAGTCCTTTCGCTTTGGCAGTGCGAATATAGTCCTGCGTCAGCACTTCAATCATGCTCGATCTCGTTAAACGGGCAATAATAGCCATTGGACCGACAGCCAGTGCAATTGTAGGAAGCACCATATGCATCGGACTTGTCCACATCGCTGTGGGGAAGAGCTTCAAATTCACAGCAAGCTGCTGAATTAATAAGGTAGCAAAGATAAAGTTTGGAATGGATATACCGAAAACAGCAATGGTCATGGCAATATAATCAATCAAGCCATTATGCCGGAGGGCAGCCATGACCCCTAGCAGGATGCCGGAGATGACAGCAATCAAAATTGAGATAAGACCAAGTTCTAATGAGACTGGGAAGCCTCTCGCCAATAGATCATTGACGCTTTCAGAAGGCTTTTTAATGGAAGGACCAAAATCAAAGGTAACGATGGATTTTAAATAGATGACATATTGAACATAAAGTGGTTCGTCTAAGTGATAGTAGCTTTCGAGGTTTCGTTGGACGGTTTCGTTTGTATTTCGTTCTTCATTGAAGGGCGATCCTGGAATGACCTTCATCAAAATAAACGTTAAAGTCGTAATGGTTAAGATCGTGGCAATCATTGCAATAAAACGCCTGAGCAAAAAGCTGGCCATCTGCTGTCTCCCCCTCGCTTAACAAAATGTTGTACGTGCGGCAAGCTCTGTCATGACAAGCATCGCTTGGTAGGCTTCTAATATATTTTTTGCTTGATACGTCACCGTCGTCGTCCCTTCTATGATGGCAGTACCCGGCATTAAATTCGCCCATTCGGCTTGTCCATAATTGGCAAACTCGATCTTGAGCAGTGGCTGATCAGGAGGCGTCAGCGGCTTTATTTGATGAATCTGTTTCATTGCAGCTTCCACTTGCTGCGAGATTTGTTTATTTACTTTGGCTGGGGTTAAGCATTTCACAGCAGATCTTGAAATGGTTTCTTTCACTGCAACTGTTTTCACGCCAGGCATCAGCTTTTCTGCTTCAAATGCCGCTTGATCGTCTCCGCATACAAGGATCACCGGAACACCATAATAGCCTGCGACATACGCATTAAAGCCCATTTCACCAATTGGATGATCATTTATGTAAAAATGTCTAACACCAAAAATCATACTGTGGGACATCACACCTTTCATTGATGCCCTCGCATGGTAGCCTAAAAAAACAGCTGCATCATAGGTTTGATCTAATCCTTGAACCATTGAATAAGGTTTTACATCGCCTGATATGAGGGCTGCCTCTTCATGCAGTTCTTCGATCAAGAGATTATTCATTTTAGAATGACTGTCGTTGACCAAAATATCGATTGCACCATGCCCAAGAAGAGCCTCTACACAGGCATTCACTTCACCTGTCATGATTTTTCTGCCCCGCTCATAATTGTGCTGACGGGCATCGACAAATGTATGATCAGCTAGACCAGTAATACCCTCCATATCGACAGATACATAGAGCTTCATCCTCATCCTCCTTTAATTAAACTTAAAATTTGTGTATATTTTTCTAAATTTTCTAAAAAATTATATGAGAACTTGATTGATTTTTCAATACATTTTCTAAAAATAAGGAGTTTAGACTCATCTACTACAGGTCAAAAGAATAGCAAGTTAAGGATTTTTTTAACAAATAAAACACCACTAACTATGTCTTTAGTGGTGTCAGATTGTTGACAAAGGGCTAAAATGATCTTTATTTTAGCCCTTTGTCTTCTTTTCAGCGTGATAGAAAACCCTTGAAGTCTAGGAAGGACGAGTACCGGAGCGGAGCGAATTTGACATTCGTGAGCACCGGCACGCAGGACTGACACCGAATGCGAGGGTTTGTCTACACGCTGACACCACTAACTATGTCTTTAGTGGTGTTTGTTTGCTTCGTCGACCTGCGATTTCAGCTGATCGTATTTCTTCATGGTTTGTGTAAATAAGTCATCAAACATCTGGGGTGCCTGCTTTTGAATGACCGCAGCGCCTTCTCCGGTAATCCCGCCTTTTGTCGCCACCCTATTGACCGTTTCAGCGAATGTGAGGCCGTGTTCTACAAGCACCTGGCCTGTGCCTAAAAGCGCATAAGTTAAAAATTCATATGCTTCCTCTAAGGAAAGCTCACTATTTCTCACAGCGGCTTTCGCCATTTCTTCAAAAATAGCAGCGATAAAACCAGGAGAAGAGCTTGTCAAATTACTCGCCGCATCAAACCGGTCTTCCTCCACTTCCCGGACGATGCTAAAAGCTGAAAGCAGACGGTTCAAACGTTCTTTCTCTTCATCCCCTACGGTTACACCATGCGCAACAAGCGATACGCCCGTCCCAACGGCTGAAGTCAAAGTTGGGATGTATCTGGATACTGGTTGATTCGTATGCTGCGTTAATTTATCTAACGTCACAGCCGCTGCCACTGACACAATATGTATCGCTTTCTTTGCCGGGTGCAGCTGATCCAGAACGTCAAGTACAGCAAGCGGCGGCACACAGACAAACAGAACATCACATGACGCAGAAAGTTCATCTAATGAGCAGATGTTTACATCATGGTGCTTCTCTTTGAGCTGATGCAGCCGCTCCGTTTCACTTCTTGTATGGATCATGAACTGACGGGCATCTAGCACTCCTTTTTCCAGCCATTTTTGCACCATCATATCAGCCATGCTTCCATATCCAATGATTCCGATTGTCTCCACAGTTTAATCTCCTCTATTTTGCTTAGATTCACTACTTATTTTAACAATTTCCCACAATGTTTTCATTTTTATCCCACATTTTTTTCTTACGATAAAGTCAGTATCCACCACATACCGTAAAACACCTTGAACACATACATGTAAAAATTGATGAAAGAGAGTGATCCGAATGACAAATCACAAAGATGAAAAACAACCTTCTTATGAATTACAAACAATCGAACAACCACAAAAACCGAAGAAGAAGCCGAGTGGCTGGTTTAAGCCGTTCGTAAGCGGCATTGTAGGCGGTACGTTAGCATTAGGTGTCTACGTCCTCACGCCATACGCTCAGCACTCAGAGAGCAGTACAGCAAATGAATCGTCAACAAAAACAGAAGCTGTATCAACAAATGATACAAGCGCCAATACGTCAAAAACCACAGCCGTACAAACATCGAATTCATCAAGCAGCATTTCCAATATGGTCGAAAATGTATCACCAGCCATTGTCGGCATAACAAACTACCAAACGCAAAGTCAAACGGCAGCGGGCTTCGGCGATTTCAATACGCCTTTTGATGAATCACAGCAAAATCAAAACAAAAGCAGTCAAGAGAAAGAGACCGGTACAGGCTCTGGGGTTATTTTTAAAAAATCCGGCAGTAAAGCCTATGTATTAACAAACAACCATGTCATTGAAGGGGCAAACAAACTGACGGTCTCCTTGCACGATGGCAAAACCGTTGAAGGAAAACTGGTCGGGGCAGACCCGCTGACTGACCTAGCGGTTGTAGAAATTAGCAGCAGCAATGTTACGAAGGTTGCGACATTAGGCGATTCTTCTTCACTTCGAGCTGGAGAAACCGTCATCGCGATCGGAAACCCGCTTGGTGAAGATTTATCAAGAACCGTGACGCAAGGAATTGTCAGCGGTGTCGATCGAACAGTCTCTATGAATACATCAGCTGGCGAGAGCAGCATTAATGTCATTCAAACAGATACAGCCATTAACCCCGGCAACAGCGGCGGACCGCTTTTAACAACAGACGGAAAGGTTGTGGGAATCACGAGTATGAAAATCTCTGAAACAGGTGTTGAAGGAATTGGATTCGCGCTCCCAATGAATGATGTCAAACCAATCGCCGAACAGCTTCTCGCAAAAGGAAAAATTGAGCGTCCATATATCGGCATTAGCATGCTGGATCTTGAACAAGTCCCGAATGTTTATCAGAAAGAAACACTAGGACTCAAAAGCAGTCAGCTGGATAAAGGCGTGTACGTCAAAGAAATCGCCGCCGGCTCACCTGCTGCAAAAGCTGGCTTAAAATCAGAGGATGTCATTACCGCCATCAATGGCAAAAAAGTAAAAACCGGCAGTGAATTACGACACGAGCTTTATACGAATGCAAAAGTAGGAGACACGGTGAAGATCACACTCATTCGAAACGGAAAAGAAGAAACAAAACAGGTCACATTAACGCAATCGGAATCAAAGGAAGTAAGCTCCTAACGAAAAAGCAGCCCATTAATTTGAGCTGCTTTTTGATCATGACTGGATTGGGGTTAATCGTTGTTCAATTTCTGCTCGTTTGTGCTCTAGAAATGGCGGAAGTGCTAGCTGATCACCAAGCTCATCCACTCCTTCATCTACTGTAAACCCAGGGCCATCTGTTGAAATTTCAAACAAAATACCATTCGGCTCTCTAAAGTAAAGAGCTTTGAAGTAGAAGCGTTCCACAACACCAGAATTCGTGAAGCCAGCTTTTGATATTTTGTCATGCCATTTTTCTAGCTCCTCTGCATCCTCCGCGCGAAAGGCAACGTGATGAACACTTCCTCTGCCAGAACGCTCAGATGGCCCTTCTACTTTTTCAATCACATGAATTTCTGTTCCAGCTCCGCCATTTCCTGACTCAAAAATGGTCACGATTTCACCATCACTTGATTGTTCACGTGCTCTTTCTGTGAAACCAAGAATGCCCGTTAAGACGCTGATCGTTTTTTCTGCTTTTGCAACTGTTAATTCTACTGGGCCTAAACCTCTAATCGCAAAATCTGCAGGAATATCGTCATGTACTGGCGGTGAACCTGCCTCATGTCCGTTCGGTTCTACTGTCAAAAATAGTTGCTGCCCTTCTGGATCTGTCAATCGCAAGGCAGGTCTGCCGCCTCTTAAGGAAGCTGTTTCTTGCTGCACGCCTTTTTCTTCAAACCGCTTTTCCCAAAATGAAAGTGCTTCTTCAGAAGAAACGAGAAGGCCTGTTCGTGTGATGGCATTTGTTCCTTCCAAACGGCGGGCCAGCATTGGAATTTCAAAAAATGTGAGCTCCGTTCCTGGTGAGGCGACCTCATCTCCATAAAACAAGTGATACATAGAAGGGTCATCCTGATTGACTGTTTTCTTCACAAGTTTCAAGCCAAGGATTTGGCGGTAGAAATCAACGTTTTTCTGAGCGTTTGCTGTTAATGCTGATACATGGTGAATCCCATTTATTTTCATGATTCTCACTCCTTTTTCTAAATATCTCGAATTCAAGACAATATCCTTATGAATAAAATAGGTCATTTTTCAAGAAAAGTCAACCATTGGCTGCACGTTTACTGGATGTTCGGTTTTCGCCATTTAAATTAACATTAAAAACGAAAAAAGTCTTATATCGTTCGCTTTTAACACAATATTCACCCTAATATCTCCAATAAACAAACACTTTCAAATACAAATACGAAAATCAGAAAATTTTTTTAATTCTTGTTTTCCTAAAATCGTATTACAATGAACAAAATACATGTCACAGTAACGTACGAAAGTGATGCAGGAGGTCGTGTGTAATGAACAAAGAACAACCAGCGTTAAAACAAGACATCGGCTTATTTTTTGCCCTATCTCTTGTCATCGGGACCATTATCGGGTCCGGCGTCTTTATGAAGCCAGGCAACGTCCTTTCCTATTCAGGAAGCTCTGACATCGCATTATTTGCTTGGCTGTTAGGCGGGATATTAACCCTTGCAGGCGGACTGACTGTCGCTGAAATTGGCACACAAATCCCGCGAACCGGCGGTTTGTACGCTTATCTTGAAGAAGTGTACGGTGAATTTTGGGGCTATTTATGCGGCTGGGTGCAAATTATCATTTACGGACCTGCCATCATTGGTGCTCTTGGTCTTTATTTTGGTTCATTATTAGCCAATTTATTTTCTCTTTCTACTTTATGGTCTACAGCCATTGGCATTATTACGGTTCTATTTTTATGTGTGATCAACATGATGGGAACGAAATACGGCGGATTTGTACAAGGACTGACCACGATCGGAAAGCTTGTCCCGATTGCCGCTATTATTGTGTTTGGCTTATGGAAAGGAAATGAAAACATTTTCACGGCTGTCAACGACAGTATCGCACAGATGAACTTCGGTGCAGCGGTTTTGGCTACGTTGTTTGCCTATGATGGCTGGATTTTGCTTGCAGCGCTTGGCGGTGAAATGAAAAATCCAGAAAAACTGCTTCCTCGAGCGATGGCAGGCGGGATTTTAATAGTCACAGCTTGTTATCTCTTTATTAATGTGGCACTTTTGCATGTGTTACCAGCTAATGAAATCGTCCAGCTGGGTGAAAATGCGACAAGTACTGCTGCTACGATGCTCTTTGGTCCAATTGGCGGTAAAATCATTAGTATTGGTATCATCATTAGTATCTTTGGCTGTTTGAACGGAAAGGTTCTTTCATTCCCTCGTGTGATTTTTGCGATGGCAGAACGAAAACAAATTCCTTTCGCCAAAGCCATTTCACGTATACATCCTACCTTCCAAACACCTTGGGTCGCTGTATTTGTGCAAATTTTGATCGCCATTGTATTTATGATCGTCAGTAATCCTGAGAAGCTGTCAGAGGTTTCGATTTTCATGATTTATATCTTTTATGTGATGGCCTTTTTCGCTGTATTTAAGCTAAGAAAACAAAACAGCGGAATGAAGCGCGCTTATAGCGTACCACTTTATCCGCTGACACCGATCATTGCGATTATTGGCTCTTTATTCGTCTTAATCAGCACGATGATCACGGATTGGAAAAGCTGCCTTTTCTCCATGCTGATCGGAATGGCTGGACTGCCTATTTATTATTATATGAAAAAGACAAAAAATAAAGCAGAGCGCTAAATAGCCTCTGCTTTATTTTGTCTTCTTTTTAGCGTGATAGAAAACCTTTGCAGTCTAGGAAGGACGAGTACCGGAGCGGAGCGAATTTAACATTCGTGAGCACCGAAGCGCAGACCTGACAAAGAATGCGAGGGTTTGACTACACGCTAAAGCAGAGCGCTAAACAGCCTCTGCTTTATTTTTTATATTGCTTGATCACTTTGTATGATTCGTTTAAATATCTCATGAGCCGGTATGGCTTACTTAGAACACGAATTGGGAGCCTTGAGATAAAGCCATTCAGATTCGCCTTATATTCCTGTGTCATCCGCTTCGGCTTTGTGGCAATTTTTTCGTATACTTCTTTGTAAAATTCCTTCATGATGTCGACTTTCACACTGATCTTCTGATGACACTCTGTACACTCTACGCTTTTCATCTGATCATTCACATAAACGATGCTGTGGAGGGTCTCTTCTTGGCACCGAGTACAATGTAGGTTTGCTTCCATTTCGGTTTGCTTCAAGATACACAGCTCCTTTCTCGTTTGATGTTGCTCTTTTTATACAATACGATCACTGCCAGCCGTTTATTGGACTGATGATTCCTTTAAAATGGCTGCCGCAGTCTGTTCGTCTGTCACCAGCACTTGGATGAAGCCGCCATTTAAAGCCCCTAAAATACTTTCAGCTTTATGGGTTCCTTCCACTACAGCAATGACTTTTTCGACGCTCTTTAATTGTTCTAACGATAATCCAATGACCTTCTGGTTCAGTTCATCTTGGACAGGTTTACCTTCACCATCAAAGAAGCGAAAACCAATATCACCGACAGCTCCTGATTGTCTTAAACCAGATAAATCCTCTTCTTTTAAATAACCGACTGTTTTTAAAGTAGAGCCTTTATGCGGGTTTCCAATACCGATGAGGGCAATATCCACGTTTCGGCCTTCTTCAAGCACAGCTTCTATGTCCTGCATCGCCATGAGCCGTTCCTTTAATTCTTCTGTTTCTAAAATCGCAGGTGCATATAAATAGGAACACGTGCCATTCATCTTCTTTGCCAGCTCATACGCCAGCTGATTGGCATGAATGTCGACTGCCTGCCTGCCCATCCCGCCCTCTAAAGGGATGACTTTGACTTCGTTTCTTCGTTCAAACGGATATTCTTTCACAAGCTCAGCAAGCGTGGTCCCCCAAGAAATGCCGATTTTCTCAGCATCTTTCATGTTTTTAGAAAGATAATAAGCTCCTGCCTGACCGACTGCCCGCTTGACCATCTCAGGCATTGTCCCGACACTTGGGACAACGACAGCATCTGTTAATTGAAAGGTCGTTTCTAGCTGCTTTTCCAGTTCCACCGTATGAATGCTTTCGTCTTTAATGTACACTTCAACGATTCCCACATCTTTTGCTTTTTGTAGAAGTTTTGAAATGACTGGCCTTGAGACATTTAGCTTTTTTGCAATTTCCTGCTGCGTCCACCCGTCTGTATAATAAAGATGAGCAACCTTGACGAGCTGTCGTCTTTCTTCCCAATTCAGCATGTGACATCATCCTTTTAATATACTATGATTACCAGTATATCAAACATTCGTTTCCAATTGGAACAATTGTTATGAAAATGACAAAAAGAGCGATCAACTCTCCGCTCTTTTTCCCTCGGCATATTTCGGCTGATACGTTCTCCCGCCGTCTAATAGGATAATCTGTCCGTGCAAATAGCTTCCCTCGTCACTTGCGAGAAATAAAGTGAGTCCTGCGATATCCTCAGGTTTTCCTAATCTCCCGATAGGAATGAGCGATTGGAGCTGCCTTTTCTCCTCCTCAGTAGGATAAAGGATATCAAGCATCTGAGATTCAATGACGCGGGGTGCAATCACATTGATGCGCACATGATGTGTGCCTAATTCCTTTACGAGCGAACGCATCAGGCCAAAAGCACCTGCTTTTGACGCGTAATACTGAATACCGCCGCCAGATCCTGTCATCGCAGATCCTGATCCAATAATGACCATACTGCCTTCTTGCCGCTCACATAAATAGGGTGCCGAGGCTTTAATGCAATAAAAAAGACCATATAAATTCACAGCCAGCGTCTTTTTCCAAAGCGAAAAATCAACTTCTAAAAAAGGAAGTGATTTCGTCATCCCTGCTGAATACACAAGATGATCAATGCCGCCTAGCTCCCTTTCAGCTGCTGACATCAACTGCTGAACACTTTCCCACGATGAAACGTCAGCTTGAAGCGTCAGCAGCTGAGGATGCTGTTTTTTTAAGAGTGAAAGCCCCTGTTCATCTATATCTGACACAGCAACACGATGCCCTTCTTTTAAAAAACGCTCGGCAATTTCTTTCCCGATCCCTTGGGCTCCACCAACGATAAGAACTGATTTTTGATGATTAGCCAGCGCTCTCACCCCCATCAAGCATAATCGCTGCTCCATCTGTAAATGCCCCATACGAGGTACTTAAGAACACCGTCATATGAGCCACAGTCTCCTTGATTTGCTCTGTGTCAGGAAGCAAATGGAGAGGAGGCGGCAATAGTGCCAGCACCCGAATGCCTTTGTCTTTAAATTCTCGCGCTAACCCTTTTGTCATGGCATTCAGCATACTATTCGATGTAGCATGTGACATCCCGCCATCACCTGTTATACTGCCTGATGACGATATATTAATGATGCAGCCTTGCTTATGGTCAACCATGTGCCATACAGCGGCTTGACTGGAAAGAAAAGCTGTATTTACGGTCGATTCCACTTCATCCACCCATCTATCAGGGCTTACGCCGGCAAGATCCGTGCCCGCTTTTTGCTCTGCTTGATTGACCAAAATATCAAGCTTGCCGCATGTATCAATTACTTGCCTCATCATGTTTGTCGCATCACGCGGTGTCTCAAGTGGATTCATGATGATACTGGCTTGACCGCCTATTTTTTGAATGTCTTTACTAATGGTTTTTGCCTTTGATTCATCATGAAAAGTGTGTATAAAAACATGTGCACCTGCCCGGGCTAAAGCCAGGCAGATGGCTTCTCCAAATCCATCTGTGCTACCTGTCACAAGTGCCGCTTTCTGATAAAGCTGGACGTGCACATGCATCTCCTCCCTATCACTTGTTTGGCATTTATTTTTTCAGCTTACTCACGATATGAAGGGCTGCTTCATAAAAGCCTTCTGAGATGGTTGGATGCGGATGACTCATTTTAGCCATCTCTTCTGCTGTCCCTTCTAAATATATAAATGAGGAAGCTTCTGATATCATCTCTGTAACGTGCGGACCAACCATAGTGGCGCCAATGACTTCCCCATATGCTGTATCGTACACCAGTTTAATAAAGCCTGTTTGAACACCTGCCGCCAATGCTTTTCCGCTTGCGGCTAAATCGAATCGTTCTGCCCGCACGTTAAGCCCTTTGGCTTTCGCCTCTTTCTCTGTAAGCCCAACACTCGCCACCTCTGGTAATGTATAAATACATCTAGGTACGATATCGGAATTCATTTTTTCAGGCTCACCACATATATTGCTGACCGCAACGGCTGCCTCTGCCATCGCCGCATGGGCTAGCTGATAGCCGCCGGCAACATCACCAACCGCATATACACCTTCAGCACTTGTCTGCATCTGACCGTTTACTTTGATAAAAGGACCATCCAGCTGAAGATCAAGCTGGCTTACAGCTGATATATTAGGTCTTCTCCCTACACAAACGAGCATTCTTTCAGCCGTAAAGATGTGAGTTTCTCCTTTATCATCTGTTGCATGAATCGCTTTGACTCCTTCGCTTTCTGTCACCTCTGCCACAGTGGTTTTCTTTGCGATATGAATCCCTTTTTTCTTCAATTCTCTTTCTAGCAGTTTAGATGCTTCTTCATCCTCTTGCGGAATAATGGACGGAGCCGCTTCAATAATCGTGACTTTTGATTGTAGACTCTGGAAGATGCATGCGAGCTCAAGACCAATGACACCTCCGCCAATAATGACGACAGAAGCAGGAATATCCGGGATGTCAAAGATCGTATCACTTGTATCAAATTGAATCTCTTTGAGCCCCGGAATTGGCGGTATGGCAGGTGAAGATCCGGTCGCAATAATGAGCTCTTTCGTTTCAATTGATTCTGATCCGTCTTGTTTTTCAATCTCAATCCGATGCTTTGTAACAGCTGTGCCTCTGCCGTTATATACATCAATCTTTCCTTTCTTTAATAAAAAGGCGATTCCGCCTCTGAGCTTTTCAATGACATCATCTTTACGCTTTCTCATTTTATCGAAGGAAAGGACCAAGTCTCCTGTTTCGATTCCCCAGCTTTTCGCCTTCTCAATTGATTCAATGACTTCTGCATGTTTGAGAAGTGTCTTTGAAGGGATACAGCCTCGATTTAAACAAGTACCACCTAGAAAATCCTCTTCAATTAAAGCGACCTTTCGTCCGCGCTCCGCTGCTTGAAGGGCAGCAGTATACCCGCCAGGCCCTCCGCCAATGACTGTTAGATCATACGTTTTCGTCATCCGATTCATCTCCTACATTAGCAATTCAAATGGTTGTTCAAGCACTTTTTTGAGATCTGTTAAAAAGGCAGCCGCTGGTGTACCATCTACCACTCGGTGATCAAACGATAAACTGACTCCCATCATTGACCGCACCTGAATTTCTCCGTCTATGACAACAGGTTTTTCTTGAATGCGTCCAACACCTAAGATCGCCACTTCTGGCTGATTAATAATCGGGGTAAAGGTATCAATGGCATACATGCCTAAGTTACTAATGGTAAATGTCGACCCTTTCAGCTGATCTGGCAGCAGTTTTTGATCACGTGCGTTTCGGCCAATTTCTTTTGCCTCTTTTGTCAGCTGTTTTAATCCTTTTTGATTCGAATGAGAAATGACTGGAACCATTAAGCCGTCTTTCACAGCAACAGCTAGACCAATGTGCACATCCTCATGGAAATGGAGCTCATTTTGTTCAAACGTCATATTGATTTGCGGGTGGCGCGTAAGGACATTGCTGACTGCATGAATGATGATTTCAGTAAACGACAATCTGTAGCCTGTCTCTTTTTCAATCGCCGGCAATAGCTGCTTGCGCACTTCTTTCGCTTTTGTCATATCGATTTCACTTGTTAATGTAACGTGCGGTGCTGTAAAGGCACTTTGTGACATGCGATCAGCGATCACTTTTCTCATGCCAGCTAGTTTTTGTGTTTTCACTGGAGCAGAGTCTGCATTTTGTACAGCTGCTGCTTTCACATCACTCTTCATGATTTTTCCGTGAGCGCCAGATCCAGCAATTGCCGCTAAATCGATTCCTTCACGAGCAGCCACTTTTCCTGCAAGCGGTGACACACGCTGATCTTTCTCATCAGTATGGACGACTGCTTCGACATCCCGCTTTTGAATTCTCCCTTTTGGTCCTGTGCCAGATACCTCGTGAATCGGCACATGGTGATCTTTCGCCGTTTTTCTCGCCGCAGGCGTGGCACGGACTTTTTCAGCAGAGATCTTTTCGGCTTCAGTAGAACCGGATGAAGCAGATTCTACTGATGATTCGCCGCTGCCCGAGGATTCTTCATCTGCTTGTGCAGGCGGCTCGCTTGGCACCTGTTCATTTGCTTCTCCGATATAGCCAATGACAGCATTAACAGGAATTTGATCATCGGCTTCATAGTATTTCTTCAGAAAAATGCCATCATCATAGGCTTCCACCTCGATATTGATCTTGTCTGTCATAATTTCAAAAAGAGGCTCACCGATTTCAACCGAATCTCCTTCTTCTTTCAACCATTGAAGCAAGGTGCCGATCTCCATCGTACTGCTTAGCTTCGGCATAAATATCTCTTTTGGCATGATCTTCTCCCCTTTATTTAAGAGCGCACAAGCTCTTTTGCTGCTTCAATAATATCTGGCACTTGTGGAATGACCGCTTTTTCAAGCGTTGGGTTATAAGGTATTGGTACCGCAAGACCGCCAAGTCGTTTAATAGGAGCATCTAGGTAGTCGAAGGCTTCACTTTCCGCTATCATACTCGCAATCTCTCCGCCGTATCCGCCTCGTTTCACCGCCTCATGAACAACGATACATTTACCCGTTTTCTTCACAGATTCGATAATGGTTTCTTCATCTAAAGGTACGAGTGTTCTTGGATCAATGATTTCAACATCGATTCCTTCTGCTTCTAATTCCTTCGCCGCTTCTAATGCTTTATGCACCATAATAGCTGTTGCTACAATCGTGACGTCCTTCCCGCTTTTTTTCACATCCGCTTTCCCTAAAGGAATCGAATACTGCTCTTCTGGCACTTCACCGATTGTTTTATATAAAAGCTTATGCTCGTAGAAAATAACAGGATTGTCATCATCCATTGCTGCCTTTAAAAGTCCCTTTGCATCATAAGCCGTTGAAGGCTGGACCACCTTTAATCCCGGGATATGAGCCATCCACGCTTCTAAACTTTGTGAGTGCTGAGCCGCAGCACCTGTTCCAGAGCCTGCTGGTGTTCTCACAACAAGCGGCACCTTTCCTTTTCCGCCAAACATGTAGCGTGTTTTGGCCGCTTGGTTGACAAGCTGATCCATAGCGATGGTGATAAAGTCAGAGAATTGAAGTTCTAAGATCGGACGCATGCCTGTCAAAGCAGCCCCGACTGCGCCCCCTGCGATGGCAGCCTCTGAAATTGGCGTATTGCGTACGCGCTCTGGACCGAATTCTTCAATCATGCCGCGCGTAACCCCAAAAGCGCCTCCATATACGCCGATATCCTCACCTAAAATGAAGACATCTTGGTTTTCTCTCATTTCCTGACTCATAGCCTCTCGAACGGCTTCTAAATATGAAATCTCTCTCACTGTTGTTTTTGTCACGTGATTCCCCTCCTAATTAGGCGTATACATCCTCTAATAGTGTGTCAATTGACGGTTCTTTACTGTTTTTAGCAAATTCAACAGATGCTTCGATCTCCTTCTTCGCTTCTTCCTGTAAGTTTGCTGCCTGCTCCTCTGTCAAAACATTTAGATCAATTAAGAGTGACTTAAAGCGTTTGATTCCGTCTTTTTGTCTCCATTCCGTTTCTTCTTCACGTGTACGGTATTTTTTCGCATCACTCTTTGAGTGGCCCTTCCAGCGATACGTTTTCATTTCAATGAGTGATGGACCTTCTCCAGCTCTTGCACGGCTCACCGCTTCATCTACTGTGTTCATGATTTCGACCATGTCATTTCCATCGACGGTTTTTCCTGGCATCCCGTAGCTCTTTGCTCTTGTTGAAATGTCTTCAATGTTGATCATTTCTTTCACAGGTCCAGACATGCCGTATTGGTTGTTTTCACAAATAAACACAACAGGTAAATCCCAAATAGATGCAAGGTTTAACGCTTCATGGAAGCTGCCTTCATTTGTCGCACCATCTCCGAAGAAACAAAGGACAACATAGCCTTCCTGCTTCATTTTAGATGTCAGCGCTGCGCCTGTTGCAAGCGGGATACCGCCGCCAACGATGCCATTTGCTCCAAGATTCCCTTTTTCTAAGTCGGCAATATGCATCGAGCCGCCTTTTCCTTTGCAATAGCCGGTTTCACGTCCAAACAGTTCAGCCATCATTTTATTGACCTCTGCACCTTTTGCAATACAATGTCCATGTCCACGGTGTGTGCTGACGATCTTATCTTCATCTTTTAACACGGCAATAGAGCCAACAGCTGACGCTTCCTGTCCAACACATAAATGAGTCGTTCCATGAATGAGTCCTTTTGCAAAGAATTGATCGACCTTTTCATCAAAATATCGGACTAACCACATTTGTTTATATAAATCTGCTAATTTCTCATGACTAATCTGTTCAGGCAAAGTGATTTGTTTTTGCATTTCTTCTCTCCCCTTTACATTTGTTCTTATGTGTTACATTTGTAATTATCATACGTTTAAGTGTCATTGAAGTCAAGCATTTCCGTTTCATTTTTAAGCGTTTTCATTTTTTATCAGAAAAAAAGAGAAAGGCAAAGCCCTTTTCCAAAGAACTTCTCTTTCTCTTTCAATCTCATACGTTCTCATTCATCTGGATACATCATGATTTTGACGCTCTCACCTTCAGGGTGCCTCGCGCATTCTATCGCCTGAAGCAGCTGACTTAAAGGATAGCGATGCGTCACCATCTTCTCTGTGTGAACCACCTTCGCCTTCAGAAGCTGAAGCGCTTCATCATAATGATACGGATGCGAAGAATAGGCCCCCACTACCTTGACTTCATCATGGAAAAATCGCTCAGCCGGAATGGAGACATCTCCTTTAGGAAAGTGCGCAAATACCAAAATCGTCCCGCCTCTAGCTACAGCTTGAAACGCCTCTTTTAAAAGCGCACTGCTCCCAACAGAAATGATGACGAGATCTGCCCCTTTTCCATCTGTTTCTTTCATGACCCGTTTTTCCACTGGCTCAGATGCTGGATGAAAAGCGACGTCTGCACCTAAATTTCTCGCTTGAAGCAACCGGTTCTCATTCACATCCGTTATCATCACTTTCTCAGCTAAATAATATTTGGTGAGCTGTAATTGAATGCAGCCAATTTGACCCGCTCCAAGGATCAGTACAGAATCTCCAGGATGAACAGGCGCTCGTTCAAACCCATGCAGGCAGCAGGCAACTGGTTCGACCATGGCTCCTTGCTCATATGAGACGCCATGCGGGAGCTTGCCCATTGTGTGCTTTACATGTAAAGCAGGAACACGGATATATTCTGAAAAACCGCCTGGCTCTACATTTGTAGCTGAAAACTGGGCACACATTGTATAAAATCCTCTTTGACAAAAGTCACAGGTGAAACAAGGGACATGATGTGCCACGTACACCCTGTCTCCCGTATGGACATTTGTCACGTGACTGCCCGTTTCGACAATATCACCAGCAATTTCATGTCCTAGCACCGTCCCAGGAGGTACCGTCTCATGTGTTGCTTTGTAAATATCCGTCCCGCATAAGCCGCAGGCACGCATCCTTAATAGAACTTCATCATCACCAATCGCAGGCCGCTCCCTCTCCTCATAACGAATGTCCTCTGAAGAATAAAAGACAGCTGACTTCATGTAGCTGCATCCTCCTTTTCATCACACTTCGCAAGACCGTGTAAAGTTTGAACAAGCTGCTTGTATTCACTTATCTCACTTGATATCCAGTAACGTCCTCCGAATATTCGCGCCTGCCCCACTCTGACATATACTTTCCCGATATGGGGATATGGCTTTAAAAACAGTTTTCCTTTGATATCGGAAACAGCATATGTGTGCCATCTGCCAAAAGCACCTATCTTCAGCTCATCTCCACTAATGATGACGTTCGTCGGCTGATTCAGTCCCGTGATGCTAGAAAGCATCAGAATAGGTAGCGTATAAACACCTAACACAGCTAACGGTTCAGGTCCTGCCGACATTAAGGTATAAAGAGACCAGAGAAAAAACAGACAGATGAGCAGGGCCGGAAGAAAAATAGAAAACACCGCAGACGTTCGGCTATAAGCATGCTGCTGCATAAGACTCCCTCCTTTCAGGTGACATGGAAGGAGCTACAAAAGCTCCTCCATGCAAAGTTTACTTAATATGATCAATGATTTTCTCAATATCATCTTCAATGCCAAATCCGGTTAAAAAAGATAATGTTTGAATCACAGGAGTTCCTTTTGTATCACTTACAGGCGTTGTCGTTACAATTAAATCGGCGCCCTCCGCTTTTTGCGGTACTTCAGATGCCTTACACTGTTCAACCACGACATCGTATCCTTTTTCCTTTAGCGTCTCTTCTACCTTTTTTGCAACAACCGTTGATGTTGCAACTGCTGTTCCGCACGATACCAATATTTTCTTTGCCATAAGAATCCCTCCAGCTTGTTTATTGGTCTTTCTGATCTAAGCCCATTTCTTTTGCATACTGCTTTTTAATATCATTTCGCACCCAGTACCATAGAAGCGCATAAGCCAGTGCACACACAATCGCTGCAATAAAGTAAGGGTTGCTCGGATCAAGAAGTCTCACCATGATCCAAGGAATGACGTGAGAACCTAAATCAATACCTGAAATCATGTTTGCCCCTTCTGGGAAATCAAAGCCTACTGCTTTACCCATTGTTGTCGCAAGTGGTGCGAGATTCGTTGCGATGAAGAAGACAATCATTAATGTAAAAATACTGTTAATGAGGCCGCGAATAATATTTCCACGAGCGGCTGCTACTGCCCATACAACCGTAAATGGCAGAACCGATAAATCCGCAAATGGCAGCATGCCATTGTAAGGAAGAACAACAGCGAGCAAAATCGTAATCGGCACCATCAAAAGGGCTACGGCCATATTCGCCGGATGACCGATCACAATCGCTGTATCTAAGCCAATATAGACATTTTTTCCAGGGAAACGCTTTTGAATATAAGAACGAGCGCCCTCAGAGATTGGAATAAGTCCTTCCATTAACAAGGCAACCATTCTTGGCATTAACACAAGAACTGCTGCCATTTGAATACCAAGAGTCATGACGCCTTTCGCATCATAGCCGCCAAGAAGACCAATAATGATACCAAGTATGAGACCCATCACAAGCGGCTCGCCAAAAATGCCAAAACGTTTCTTCAATGTTTCTGGATCAGCATGAATTTTGTTTAAACCAGGGATTTTATCAATGACGCGGTTTGACGCATACATAAGCGGCGCGAAGTTGACCGTTTCAGCATGAGCCATCGATACGCCTTTTAATCCGAAATGGTGTTCAATTGTTGGCGCCGTCCAATCGGCTAATTTAAGCGTAATTGCAGAGACGATCAAGCCAACGGCAAGGGCCAAGAACATATTATGATAAGCGTAGTAAGTAACAGAGGCTGCGAAAATCAAATGCCAGAAATTCCAAATATCCACATTCAGTGTTTTCGTAAAATTAACGGACAACAAGATGACATTTAACAAAAGCACAAGAGGAATCATCAAAGGGGCAACAGGTGTACCAAATGAAATGGCAGCTCCAATCGGCCAGCCGACATCCAAAATATCGAGCTTTAATCCAAGGGAATTGACCATGGCTTTTGCTGCTGGTCCAAGACCGCTCACGAGCAAATTAATGACAAGGTTGACACCGACAAATCCAATTCCGATTGTGATACCGGCTCGGAAAGATTTCTTAAAGCCTTGCCTTAAAATCATACCGAAAATCGTCATAATAATCGGGAGCATAATAGTTGGCCCAAGGTCTAATATAAAATCGACGGCTTGCTTGATCATACATCCACCTCCTGAATTTTTCAGATAAAGCGCTTACATTTTTTTCGCGAAAGACTATTGGTTTAATTCTTGTTGAAGGACATCAACAGCTTCTTCATTCGATGTCATGAGAGATAGTTTATTCATCACTTCTTCTTTTCTAAAAAGCGCCATGAGCTTTTCTAACATCACAAGCTGCTTACTAGGTTCAGAGATTGCAAGGACGAATACAATTTTGGCTTGCACTGTTTCATCACGGCTTCCCATCTTATGAAAAATGACAGGTTCCTTTAAAGTCGCTACACTGATCGCCGGTTTGTTCACATGTTCAGGATCTGTATGCGGAATAGCCACTCCAAAGGTCGCAAGAGGCAAGCCTGTAGGATATGTTTTTTCTCTTTCAAGCACTGCTGGTAGAAAGCTCGATTTAATATAACCCCCAGCTTCTAACCGTTCTGCTAAATATGCGGTCACCTCCTCTCTCGAAGATGCATCGTACTGCAGCTCAATTAGTTCCTTATCTAATTCAAACAAGTTATTCAAACAATCACCTCTTTCATTTGATATAAATATGAACAAATGTAACAAAAAGAAAGAACATTTTGGAATAGAATCTTTTATAAAGCGATCTCAACCACTTGTTTTTAAAAATGTTCATCTTTGTTACCTTTGTAAAGATATTATAATATTCGAAATTATAAGTCAATGTTCCTAGGGAAATTTTTATAAAAAAAGATGCAGCGAGTGCTGCATCCCAGATTGTTGACAGCAAGTGCGTGTGTGCCAGCGCTACACGCTGCTTTTGTCCGCCTGACAGCTGCTCTGAATAGCGGTGCTCATTCTGCGTTAACTGAACGACCTCTAATAGCTCATGCACCCGCTCTTTGATGTCTTTTTTGGGCAGCCTTTCTCCTCTTGGTTTCATCTTAAGACCATACGCAACATTATCATCATATTTCGAAAAAGAGCATATTGCTGGAACACAAAACCGATCTGTGCTTTCGCACTACTTAACAGCTCAATCTTCCCCTTTTCATTTGAGGCTTCATTCGCATTTGAACATGGAGTACTCGTGATGATTAATAAGGTGGTCACGATCGAGACCCATTTCCACTTTTTCATGTTATCCCGCTCCCCTGTTATCACATAATGTTGACACCACCCTTGCCTTTTCTACGCAAAAAAGACCCTTAGCATTTGAAATACATCACAGTCCTGTACTTCAAATGCCAAGAGCCTTCGGTTGTCCGATCAGCTATGTATGATTGATGTTAGTCTATATATTCAAACTATTCACAGGAGTCAACAGTGTCTTTTTCTTTTTGTTTAGACAGAAAAGAAACGCCATCTTCAAGAGACGCTTCTTTTCCCGGGAAATGTTATTGATTTGCAGATAGCTTTAAATTGACACCAACAGCGGTTCCATTTCTGGTTGAATCAGCTACTCCAGTAAATGTCCCTGCTTTTCGATCAATTAGTAGAGCTTGCACGTTTCCTATATCAATAGGCGAACTGCCAAAACGGTGTCCAATATCGTTTAACTTTGTCCTCACATCGAGAGGGACACCTACTTCATAGCGGTAAGAAGTTAAACTGTTTGTATAAATCCTTGGTTCTTCCACCGCATCCTGAAGCTCCATATCATATTCAAGCAAATTCAGGATCGTCTGTGAAACAGAAGCAATAATCGTTGTTCCTCCAGGTGATCCAACGGTCATGACAGGCTCTCCATCTTTAAATATAATCGTTGGCGTCATACTTGATAATGGACGTTTATTTGGCTGCACTTCATTGGCGCCGCCAGGCCTTGCATCAAAATCCGTGAGTTCATTATTTAAGAAAAAACCATACTCCGGGACAAGGATCCCTGTACCAAATAACTGTTCAATGGTTGTTGTAAAAGACACAACATTTCCCCACTGATCTGCAACAGTAAAATGGGTGGTTTCACCAATGGTTTTATCTTCTGGCTGCGGGACAATTGGAGATGGATTTTTTTCATCCTCATACACCCACGGATCTCCTTCTGTCGGGTTTTGAATCATTTGATCTAATTGAATAAGAGAGGCTCTTTCTGAAATGTAATCATCGTCTAATAGTCCTTTTAGTGGAACATCTACGAATTCGGGGTCGCCGGCATATGCGGCTCGGTCAGCATAGGAGAGATGCATTGTTTCAGCAAGCAGCTGATATTTTTCGAACGATTTGGGGTCATATTGAGATAGGTTAAAGTGGTCAAGTATTTTTAGGATTTGTAGCATAAACACCCCGCCCGAGCTTGGCGGAGGCATACTTGCAAGCTGGTACCCTTTATAGTCTCCCCAGATTGGCTTGTCAGTCTTGACTTCATAATGATCAATGTCATCTGTTGTCATCGTACCACCAAAATCTTGGACCGTATTTGCGAGTGCCTTTGCTACTTTACCTTCATAAAACGCCTTGCTTCCTTTTTTCGCAATCAGTTTAAATGTTTTTGCAAGACCTGGCTGAACAAGCAGATCTCCTTCTTTGAGCGGCTGGTCATCTGGAAGAAAGATTGACGCTGCAGCCGTTTTTTTCAATTTCCCTTGATGATCATCAATGGCTTTTGCAAGGACCGAATCAATTTCAAATCCATCCTCTGCCAGCTGAATAGAAGGTTTAATCAATTCCTTCATAGAACGAGTCCCCCACTTATCTAATGCCGCCTCAAGACCTTTTACTGTCCCGGGAACACCAACTGCATTACCATGTGTGGATCGCTCAGCGAATGGGATGACTTTTCCCTCATCAGTTAAAAACATGTCAGGTGTTGCGCCCTGTGGTGCCCGCTCTCTACTATTGATGATGGATGTTTCTTTTGTCTTTCCATCATAAACCATCATAAATCCTCCGCCGCCAATTCCAGACATCATCGGCTCTGTCACATTCAGTGCGTACTGGATGGCAACAGCAGCATCAACTGCGTTTCCACCTTTTTTCAATACATCAGCACCAACTTTTGATGCGAGCGGATGAGCTGTAGCCACCATGCCATCTTTGCCAACAGCTACTTTATTCCCATGAGTTTCGTTTGCAGTGACTTGGCTGACAGGAAGAAAAAACGAGAAAACAAACAGACATATGGACAAAACAGTTAGAGAAATGCGTTTCATAAACAACACCCCTTCCATATTCTTACTTTGACATTACCTACTTCTTGACCAGAATACAATAGATTATTCTAAAATTTCAAAAATTTTCATTCTATACTCCTACATAATTCAAATAAAACACGCTTTTTCAAAACATATGACATGCACAAAAAGTAGGGATAAAGACATAATGTTTTCACGTATTTGCTTTAACGGTATAATAAACACATGACAAAGGGGGAAAAATGGTGAACCACAAAAGCAACATTTTTTGGGAAACGTATTGGGAAGATAAATCAGAAAAAGCACCAGCTAACACGTTTGTTTCAGCTTGGGCATTTGGTGCAGATCCAGATCACTTACTTGACCTTGTACAGCAAGGGAAAAAAACAGCCACTTGTTCTGGACATATTTTTTATGAAAAGGAACAGGAGCCGCTTCCGAAGGCTGGGCAATATGCGATCATTTTGGACAGCCAGGATGAACCTAAAGCCATCATCGAGATTATGCATGTAGATGTGATGCCAATGAATGAAGTCCCTGAATCATTTGCACAAGCAGAAGGTGAAGGCGATCTATCATATGACTATTGGTATAGAGTCCATAAAGAATTCTTCACAGAAGCACTCAAGCCATACGGATTAGACTTTAAAGAAGACATGCTTCTTGTTTGTGAACGTTTTAAACTGATTCATTCAGCTTCTTAACCTTTAAGCGGCGCCAAAAACGGGCCGCTTTTTCCGTTTCTTTTTCCCTTTCTGAAAAAGGTGTGTTGAGATTTCATCTTTAGGTCAGAATAAGATCAAATAGAAAAACTGAAGAAATTTTCGACTACACCTGTTTTTTTTCGACAAAAGAATATATAATTATTTGATGTGTGCATTGTCTCATTTATACAATGGAGGGTTTTTACATGTTAAAAAGGAAAAAAGACAAGTTTTCCGTCTTGTTAACGGAAATTGCTAAAAATTTAGATGAAACTGCTGAGTATTTTGTTAGCTATAAAGTAACAAATCAAACCACTCTGAAAGAATTTTCTGACACATTGAAGGAATATGAGACAAAAGGTGATCATCATGTTCATACCATGATTAAAGAGCTGAACAAAGCCTTTATTACACCGATTGAGCGTGAAGACATTCTTCAATTGACGAATAGCCTCGACGATGTTTTAGATGGAATTGAGCATTTTTCAGCGACAATGGAAATTTATTCAATGACAAGCTCAGACGAACATATCGACAAATTCAGTCACTACATCAGAGAATGTGCGAAAGAAATTTTAATCACGATTGATTTACTGGCTGAAAATCGCTTGAAAGATATTCAACCGCACGCAATCAAGATCAAAGAGATTGAGCATAATTGTGACAATCTTTATCGAAAATCACTAAAGAATTTGTTTGGAAAAGAAACAGATCCAATTAAGGTGATACAATACAAAGAAATTTACGAAACACTTGAAGAAATTGCTGATTCCTGTCAAAGTGTTGCCAACAATCTAGAAACAATCATTATGAAGAATGCGTAACGGGGTTAGTTAAACATGGACATATTACTCATCCTTACCATATTCATTGTCATTTGTGCACTTGCTTTTGATTTCATTAACGGATTCCACGATACAGCAAATGCCATTGCTACTTCAGTTTCAACAAAAGCGTTAAAACCAAGACATGCTATTATTATGGCAGCGTTCATGAACTTCTTAGGAGCAATGACATTTACAGGTGTGGCAAAATCCATTACAAAAGACATCGCAGATCCATTTACACTTCAAAACGGTTCTGTTGTCATTTTAGCTGCTTTAATTGCGGCCATTACTTGGAACTTGCTTACTTGGTATTACGGGATTCCGAGTAGTTCTTCACATGCACTGATTGGATCAATTGCAGGGGCTGTTATTGCCTCTGCCGGTTTTGGCGCTTTAAACTATTCGGGATTCATTAAAATCATTCAAGCACTTTTGCTTTCACCTATCCTAGCTTTCATATTGGGATATATCGTGTATACCATTATTAAATTTATATTCAGAGACAACAATCTAGCAAAAACAAATAAACAATTCCGACGTGTTCAGATTTTAACTGCTGCACTTCAATCGTATACCCATGGAACGAACGATGCGCAAAAAGCGATGGGAATTATTACGATGGCTTTAATTGCAGGTAATCTTCATACAACTGATGACATTCCATTCTGGGTACAATTCTCTTGTGCACTTGCAATGGGACTTGGTACTTCTGTTGGCGGCTGGAAGATTATTAAAACAGTCGGTGGTAAAATCATGAAAATCCGTCCAGTAAACGGAGTATCTGCCGATTTAACTGGTGCAGCCATTATTTTCGGTGCAACGTTTATCCACTTACCTGTTAGTACCACACACGTTATTTCATCTTCTATTCTAGGCGTAGGTTCTGCGCACAGAGTCAAAGGTGTGAACTGGGGTACGGCAAAACGTATGCTTGTCACTTGGGTCATCACATTACCGATTTCAGGGACTCTAGGTGCTCTCATATACTTTGTGTTAAACGCAATTCTCTAATAATGCAAACTGCCTGTTCTTGCAGGCAGTTTTTTTCATGAAGAAGGTTTTCCAATCATACCCATAGAAGTAAATCAATATTCAATTGTCTATGGGAGAGAACGACATGCTATTATTTTTTCAATTGACCGTATGGTTATTGCTAGGTGCCCTTGCTGTGTATGTATTTGCTGTATGGCGCTTTGAACAAAAAGTAAAAGAAAAAATGTTTGCCATTCGCAAAACATGGTATTGGATTTATGTAGCTGGTGCTGTTGTGTACTGGACAAATGACCCCTCTTCAATCTTCACCGATTGGATGCACTACTTAATCATTGCTGTTTTTTTCGCATTAACCGATGCTTTCATTTTTCTCAGCTCCTATATTAAAAAGCTTGGGAATCATGAGCTGGAAACCGACACCCATCAACTCCTTGAACAAAACAACGATCTACTTCATTCTTACCTCAATAAACTAAAAACGTACCAATACCTATTGAAAAACGAACCGATCCATGTATATTATGGAAGTATAGAGGCATATATAGAGGGAATTGAACGGCTGATTTATTCTTTTGCAGAAAAAATGAATATTCAAGCGGTTCTGTGTCCATATGATACGCAGGAACAAAAAGATGACCTGCTGCGAACACTTGACCAGCGAGCTCTCATTCAGGCAAAGCTTGACAGGCAGGAAGTATATTACGATGATTTCGGCAAATTGGTGCTCATTCCGTTTTCGGTAGCAGATGCACACTTTGTCATTAAGCTGACCTCTGATGAGATTGTCACTGAATTCGACTATTTATTAATGACGTCACTTACAACAATCTATGATCTAATCTTGCCTGACGAAGAGGAAGGTGATGAAGATGGACCACGCACTTCAAGGGGATAACAACAATCGCAAGAAAAACCCTTTTAAGATTTTAAAGAAAAAGCGCCATATCAGTATGGCCGATTACAAAGTAAGCCCCCATACAGAGCGTATTTTCAAAAAGAATGAACAGCTTCTGGATGAGTATAAAAATAAAAAAGCTTGATCACACTAAAGGACGCGGAACTAAACCTGCGTCCTGATTCCATTTTCACATAGAATTGCATACAATAATCTATACGTTGCAGCGATTGAGGTGCCAAAAATGAAAAAGAAAATCAAACAATTGAGATATGTTCAGTTTGCTGAATTTCAGCCTTCTCCTTATGTCCGTCGAATAAACGAAAAAAGTGAAGCAGTCATCCAATCATACAAACAGAAACACTCACTTATTTAACAGCTCCAGAAGCTTTTCCTTCGTTTTAGGGCCGTATACCCCATCACTTGTCAAACCATTTATCAGCTGAAAACGCGCTACGGCGTTCGCCGTTTTTTCTCCGTAAACTCCGTCGATCCCTTTATTTGCAGCTGCTTTATCAGGATAAAAATAAACAGCAGCAAGCGCTTTTTGGACGAGGCGTACGTGCTCTCCCTTTGTCAATGGAGAAGTCACCTTTAAAACCCCATCTGGCAGCTCATCCATACTCTTTGCATCGTTACGATAAATTTTGAGAACCTGTCCAATTTTGATCTTATTCGGATCGCTAATATCATTCCACTTCTGTAAATCTTGAACTGTGACCCCGTGAGCTTTAGCAATACTCGTTAACGTATCCCCGCTTTTGACGACATACGTGATGACCGGCTCTGGATCTCCTGCCGTTTCAATTCCTTTTTTAAATTGATCCCATGTAGAAAGAAGCTGGCGTGGACATGCTTTTCCAGACCAGTGCTGATGTGTGACCACATTTGCTAGCGGTATATGATGTTCTTTTAATAGCTTTTGAATAAGCCATTGTGCATGTTTGACCGCTTGCTGAAAATGTCCATCTTCATTCTCACAAATTTCAATTCCGATCGACTTCCGGTTACCATTCCCATGTCCATCCCCTGCATGCCAGCCATTTTCATTTAACGGCAGGTGCTGAAAGATTTCATGATCATCCACTGTAAAGTGCCAGCTCACCTCTGTCGCTGGGCGTTTGACGTATGCCGCATGACTTTTCGCGTCAGCTCCCTTAGATGTATTTGCAGTGTTATGAACAGTCACATACATCGGTGTCATGGCGTATCCTGGCCGGTTTCCATTTCCAACTGGAATAAAATCTTGATAAATTTGTACCATGTTCTGCACTCCCTTTTGCTAGATTGATTTGTTCTTTCTCATCAATCAATGGCATTCGTAAGACAAATTTTGTTTGTTTTAGTGATTAGACTATGGTAAAATTTGAATTCAATCTTCCTTTTTTAATAGTGGAGAATGAAAAAATGAAGAAAAAAACAGGAAATAATTCCATTTTTCTTTGATTTTATGTTAAAATTGTTGAAAACAAGCCGATATAAAAAGTAAGCGATAGCTTTATTAGCCATTTAGTCCTATACGGACTTTTCTTTTACGCCAAAAATAGAACATACGTTTGCATGGAGGTTTTTAAATGACTTATTTTTTAACCCATTTAGAAGAAGATATTAAACGGTTATACGCTCAACTACAAATAAGCGGTCCTGCATATGTAGACATGCAAAGGATCGCTTCTGAATTTAATGTATGGGTCCATTACGAGGATACCGGCAGCATGATGATCAAACATCAAGGTCTTTACAGTATTATTTTAAACAGATCCCTATCACCAGAAGAACAGTGGCAGGATTTTGCCCACGAGCTCTGTCATGTGCTGAAACACGCAGGCAATCATTTCAAGATGCACAAGCTCTTTCGAGAACTGCAAGAGTTTCAGGCAAAACAATTCATGTATCACTTTTGTGTTCCGACCTTTTTACTCCTGCAAATGAAGCTTCCAAATCTACGGCAGCAAGCGATTTTGCAAATTACTCAAACATTTCACGTAACCTGGGCTTTTGCTGAAAAACGGCTTGCCTTATTCGAACAGCGAAGAGTAGGCATTCGCTTTCAAAAGGAGTTTACTTCCTATTTAATGAAAGCGGAAAGGGTTGCAGAAAAAGAAGCTGCTTATCAAACGTAAACGCCTGCACGCATAACAAAAGAGGTTTATTCATAAAGGCTTAGTACTTGTTTCAGTACATTTGTGTATCTATAAAATTGTTCATTTTGTGTAGCACGCCGGTAGCGCCGCCTAAAGTCTTGAAAAAATGCTCTTCTTTGCGCCTGACTAATTTCAAGTTGTACACTTTTTCCTGTCAAACATTGATTATTTATATTATGAGGATGTGTTCCAGAAAAACGATCAGATTCAGATAGCAGCAATGCTTGAAAACCATTGAGCGTTAAACGTTTCACTGTTTCTGCCGCTCTTTCTCTGTCCGTACCTCCCACTAACGTTTGAAGCACCTCTGTTTCTCCGTAGCCATGGAGTGCAAACGTATAATGATGTGTATGCACTTGAGAAAGACAAATCGGCTCATCAAAACGTGTGCTTGTAATATGCAGAACATGATTGCCTTTCACTTTAAGGCCCTCAAATAAATACATAGAATAATCGCTTGCTAATTCATGGATCAGCTCACTCACGCCTGATTCAATTCCTCCGGCATGAGGCGACAAAACCAGAAGCTGATCTCCTTCCCGCTTGTGTAGAATTTGATAGTCAATCCCTTTTCTTTCATGAGCGGAAAGCTCTTCATAATTTTGATACGTATCGATGATTTGCGTCATTCTATCTGCCCCATTCCTCTATATGAGCATAAGTCTACTGATCTCAAATTCTTTTGTAAAGTGTGTTCGAATCGTCTATCCACATGAAGACATCCTTAAATTTTCCTTATCTTTAGGCTTTCTGTTGAATTTTGAGAAAAAATGACCGATAATTGAAACAAGTAGAACTTTTAGACTATATGAATCTTTTTGTATTCTCTCTCATAAATTAGCATTATTGTGATCTAAATCTGGAGGAATTCATGTTAAAAAAGAAAACCACCCTCATCCTCGTCATCTTATTCATTAGCTTTGCTGGTATCATTTATTGGAAATGCTTCTCTCTTCAAGGCGTGTCTCACGGAACATTCATCCGCTCTATGTCATCACCCGACGGAACATATATCATCAACACCTATCGTCATAGTGGAGGAAAGCTAAAGGAGAACGCAGTCAGAGCAGAAATTGAAAACAAACTGACCCATCGAAAGAAAACGATTTACTGGAAATACCCTGATAAAGATCCTCTCATCAAATGGAAAAATACACAGCTTGTTCAAATTGGACACGAGTTTTTAAATGTTGTAAAAGGCGAAACGTACGATTATCGCTTTGAAAAAAGAAACAGAAAATAACAAGTCATCAAAAAACGAATCCTCTTTAGATTCGTTTTTTTTACGTTTACATCACCTTTTGCATAAAGTCTTTCCTTTCTTTGCTTACCACAGTCAATCGCTCCACAATTTCACTAAACTCTGTCACAAGTAAAGCTTGTTCTAATGATGATCCTATCATATGTTCCTTACTCTCAAGTAATGTATGTTTGTATGTTGGAGAAAATCCCTTGAGGACTGAAAAAAGTTTCGATGCAGGCGATGCTTACTTTCGCTGCCATGAATCTCAAAAACTAGCAAACTGGACATGGAAAGGACCATGTCCAGCGTAAGCCAACTGATATATTTTATCAAAATAAGTGAAAACCCCACTTTTACTTCAAGTAAAGGTGGGGTTTGTCTACGGTCTGAAAAAGCCCCTCAATGGGGCTTTTTGATTAACGTAGCAATTGAAGTACGTTTTGCGGCTGCTGGTTTGCTTGTGCTAGCATCGCTTGAGAAGCTTGAGAAAGAATGTTGTTCTTTGTGAACTCACTCATTTCTTTCGCCATGTCAACGTCACGAATACGAGACTCAGCAGCTGTTAAGTTTTCAGCAGAAGCGCTAAGGTTGTTGATTGTGTGCTCTAAACGGTTTTGGACCGCACCAAGCTTAGATCGCTGAGCAGACACTTGCTTAATGGCTGTTTCAATAATACCAAGTTGTGCATCAAATCCAGCAGATTCCTCGCCATCTTCATCACTTGCACTAATGAATTTTGTCACATCAATTCCAGCAACAGAACCAGCTCCATCTTCACCTTCAGCAGTCCCATCTGTTCCTAAAACTGAAGCACCCATGTTTTCAATGTTAAGTGTAATTTGTTGTGTTGCGTTTGCACCGATTTGGAATACAAGGCTTTGTGCCTCACCACCTTCTTCAGCACCCTTAGACGAATAAGTCCCGTCTAATAATTTCTTCCCGTTAAACTCTGTACGAGTAGAAATGCTTGTAATCTCATCTTGCAAGTTTGAGATTTCATCTTGAATTGATGCTAAATCCTCTTCCTGTTGTGTACCTGTGTTCCCTGCTTGAACAACAAGCTCACGAATACGTTGAAGTATCGCATGAGATTCAGTCAGTGCACCTTCAGCCGTTTGAATAAGAGAGATACCATCTTGAGAGTTTTTAGTAGCCATTTCTAAACCACGGATTTGACTTCTCATTTTTTCAGAGATCGCAAGACCTGCTGCGTCATCCCCTGCACGATTGATGCGAAGACCAGAAGAAAGTTTCTCCATGTTCTTTTGGCTTGAACCGTTGTTAGTAGAAAGACGATTCAATGTGTTAAGTGCTGCGATATTGTGGTTAATTCTCATTTCTTATTACCTCCATGTGTTTTGAACCTAATAGACATCCTTGTCCAAAAGTTCTAAATTAGAATTTTTTTGTAAGGCTTACAATCCATTTATCGAACTGACTTGGAATATGTTTAACAAAAAAGGAATAAATAAGAAATAAGACTTATGATGTATGGTCATTTCGCTAGGGAGTGGAAAAATTAAGAGTCTTTATTCTCCGATTAGAAGGAGTCATTTAGATTCGTAAAAATTGGAAGTAGCTTCTGTAAATAAGATGAAATGATGTGGATATTGTGAGACATACGCGAATTTTTCTATTTTAATAGGAGAATGATTGGTTGAACATAAGAAGAACTAATTATTCAATAGAGGTACTATTTAATTGCATAAAAAAAAGCCCCATAAAGGGGCCTTTCATTAACGTAGTAATTGAAGTACGTTTTGTGGCTGTTGGTTCGCTTGTGCAAGCATTGCTTGAGACGCTTGAGAAAGAATGTTGTTCTTTGTGAACTCACTCATTTCTTTCGCCATGTCAACGTCACGGATACGAGACTCAGCAGCTGTTAAGTTTTCAGAAGAAGCACCAAGGTTGTTGATTGTGTGCTCTAGACGGTTTTGAACCGCACCAAGTTTAGCACGTTGTGACGATACTTGGTTGATAGCTGAATCAACAATCTTAAGTTGAGTGTCAAAACCAACATCTGCTGCATCTGCTGCATTAGTTGCAAAGGCTGTTACATCTAAATCTTTAATTGATTGGTTTGCAGTGATGCCACCAGCCCCATCATCAACGCCTAATGCATCTGCACCCATATCTTGGATGTTAACTTTGATTTGCTGCGTCCCATTAGCGCCAATCTGGAAAACTAAAGATGGGTCAGCGGCTGCTGGTGGGGTAGAAGCTTTATAATCACCATTTAATAGTTTTTTACCGTTGAACTCTGTACGATCAGAAACACCATCAATCTCTTCAATTAAAGCATCCATTTCATCTTTAATTGCAGTTAAGTCTTCATCTTGCTGTGTACCAGTATTTCCAGCTTGAACTACGAGTTCACGAACACGTTGAAGGATTGAGTGAGTTTCAGTTAATGCACCTTCAGCTGTTTGAATAAGGGAAATACCGTCTTGTGCGTTTTTAGACGCCATTTCTAATCCGCGGATTTGTCCACGCATTTTTTCAGAGATCGCAAGACCTGCTGCGTCATCTCCTGCACGGTTGATTTTAAGACCAGAAGAAAGTTTCTCCATGTTCTTTTGGCTAGCACCGTTGTTTGCAGACAAACGGTTCAATGTGTTAAGTGCTGCGATATTGTGGTTAATTCTCATTTCCTATTACCTCCATGTATGTGGGACCTGACAGACGTCCTTGTCTGAAAAAAGTCCTTTATTCTAGGGCTTATCAACCCTGACAATTCTATTATCGGACGTGGTTATAGGATGTTTAGCAGATTTTAAAAAAAATATCTTGTTTTTTCATGACATTAATCCTTAATTTAACAATTGTGCAAAAAAACTGCTGATCTATTATCAGCAGCTTTACAGTTTATCAATATTGCTTGATATCAAACATTAAGATATTTGGATACACCACGTAATCTTTCTTACTTGTGAAAGGCCCTTTATTGTGCTCATCATTGATTTCATAGAAGTTCATACCAATTCCAAAACTTCTCTCTTTATACCAGTTTAGAAAATCGTTGATTTCTTTCATTGAAAGCAAATAATCCTTTTGTAGCCCGTTTATCATGGTAATTGAAAGTATACCTTTCGCAGTTTCTTCTCCAGGCTTTGTTCCATCTTGGCCTTTCGGTTCTTCTGTTGTGCCATCACCAGGTTTTGTTCCATCCTGATCTTTTGGTTCTTCTGCTGAACCATCATCTGTCTTTGTTTCACCTTCAGCAATTTGCAAATCTTTTAATGAGATAGAGATCACTGATTTGTAATCACTTTTAATCGATTTTGAATGATAATCTTGTTTGAAATTTCGTCCTCCTATAATATATATGGTATCCTCAATCGTTACAGCACTTGAACCTACTCTAGCTTCAGGTAAATTGACCGAACTTCTTTTCACAGAATTAGTTTTAACATCATAAAACTGTGTATAGGATGATAATAGACTGGATCTGTCATCATACTGACCGCCAGCCATAAACAATTTTCCCTGATATGTTGTAAATGCAGCCCCTAGTTGATAAAAATTCAACTGTGATTTCGTTTGTACCCATTGATTTGTTTCAATGTTATATTCATATACGTGGGCATTATGAAGATTACTAACTGTTCTTTCCCCACCTGTGGCATAAATTTTATTGTTAATGACTTCTGACATAGACATACCAGTAAGTTGCTGAGGAAACATTCTTAATTGTTGCCATTTATCCGTTTTTATATCATAACTATAAAAATTATGTTCTTGAAAAGGACTTTTATTCGTTGCAAGAATATAAATCTTATCATTTACAAAACTCGCCTTTTGTCACAGCAAAGTATGGTATATTAATTGGTGTTTCTGCCCATGTATCTAATTCTGCATCAAAAATATCAATCGTATTTGTGCTATCTTGATATGCCCCTCCAATGACGTATATTTTTTTACCTATCGCCACTGCCGTACTATCTGTTCTTTCTCTAGACATGTCAGCTTTTGAGCTCCATTCATTTTTGTGAGGATCATACATGTAGGTATTTTTATTACTATATGATTTTTCACTACTTCCCCCAAAAACAAAAATCTTCCCATCTACTACTGCGGAACTAGAATGAAGTCTCTCTTCAGGTAAGTCTGCTCGCTTCGTCCAGCCATTTGTCTCAGCTGCATGAGCTTTTAACGGATGAATTGTTACCATCATAAAAATGCTCAAAAGCACTAAAAATAAACCTTTTATCATTGTACACCAGAATGAATATAACCAAAGTGCACCTGTTATTTATCCTCACACATACATCACCGGTGTCGACATTTTAATAATCTTCCCACCTCGACGATAAAACCTCGGAACACGGCGGCTTAAGGTGGCGATGACTTCATAGTTAATCGTATTGAGCATTTCGGCGATTTCATCGACAGAAATTTCTTCGCCTTTTTGGCGGCCGTAAATGACGACTTCCTCGCCTTGCTTTGCCTTCATTTCGCCTAAACTGATCATGGTCATATCCATTGTGACTCGCCCCGCAATCGGCACTCGTTTTCCTCTGAAAAGCATAAATCCTCGATTCGATAAGGCACGCGAGTACCCATCCGCATAACCAATCGGTATAGTCGCAATGACTTCATCAGGCTTTGCCACATAGGTAGTACCATAGCTGACGGTCCTAGGCTCTGTCTCCATTTCCTTCACGAAAGCAATTCTCGCCTTTAAACTCAGAGCGGGTTCCAGCTGAACAGCGTCTAAACTTTGAATATATTGTGATGGATATAGTCCATAAAGTCCGATGCCAAGCCGAATCATATCGGCACTAAATTCAGGAAATGCGATGGCAGCGGCCGTATTGTTCATATGTACGGTAGGCAGCGTAATTCCTTGTTTTTTTAGAAAACGAAGAAAATCAGTAAAAATATTGTGCTGAAGCAATGTGAAATCAGGGTCCGGCTCATCCGCAGTTGAGAAATGCGTAAAGATTCCATCCCATCTGAGGTATTCACTTTCTTCAAGTGCCTCAACGACTTCCAAAAGCTCTTCCTTCGTTCGAACGCCTAGTCGCCCCATGCCTGTGTCGACATTGACATGAATGCCAAGCCGACGCTGACTTTCTTCTTCCGCTAAAATGGCATTTGCTTGATTGATCCAGTCTGCACGTAGACCGGATAGGTCAATTCTCCATGTCGCAGCTTTTTTTACACAGTCGAGCGGGGTAAATCCAAGGACTAGAATAGGCGCTTCAATTTTCGCTCTTCGCAATACAATGCCTTCTTCCAAGCTGGCAACCGCCAGCTCTGTCGCACCGCTTTCCAGTGCCTGTCGCGCTACCTCCACTGAGCCGTGTCCATAAGCATTCGCTTTCACCACGGCCATGATCTTACTTTTCCTTGGAATATGTGCTTGAATGGCTTGAATATTTCTCTTTATTGCATCAAGATTGACTTCGATCCAGACTTCCCTGCAAATCTTTTGCACTCGTATAACCTCCCTGCTTATCTCATACATCCATTTTTCCTCATTCATTATGTTTATTCCTTGTTGCATGAAAACATTCAAGACTCGAATGTATGAGTCTGTTCCTCTTCAAAGATGATATATCGAGAGCTTAGATAAGCCAGTGAACGATCCTAAACCTTCATAAAGTTAAAATAAGTATGACGATTAGCCATTGCTGTCGCACGAAATTGTCGAACTATTTTATACCCTTCAGTGATTTTCATATCGACACTTGAAGAAGTCACCTTCTTGTCCCTCTCTCCTTCCCCCTCTTCCACACAAATCCCTAGTATTCACTCACTTTTCTGTAGAGTAAGTATTGCACCTTGATTCAATTATGTAGCGTGAATCCTTTCATATAAGAAAAAACACCATCCAGCAAAATGACTGAATGATGTTTTTTCATGTTTCTGTACATCTTTAAATGATTGATGGTGTCAACATCTAGCACACTATAGCATCCTTTAGTAACTTCATTCATGATCTCAAATATTCCCCTGGAAATAACCTATTTGATTAAATACGAACGCATGCCAGCTATAGGTTCATTCACATACCAAAGAATGTGACAATATTTAACTAGGGAACGTCACACTTTCAATTTTGTTCACATCTATTAAAGTAGGTCCAGTACCTCCTAACCCTGAGTCATTAAAAAATACAATGCCCGCCACCTGATTAAACGTGACAAAATTACCTGGGCCATAAAAGAAACCTGAATCACCAACGATGCTAAGATCAGTACCTGGTGTAAGTCCCGCAAAAAGCCCATTAAATTTCGAACTTGCGGTAGGATTTGATGGTTGGTTATTACCAAAACCTACACTTTGTGAGATGTTTAAACCAAGAGCCGATAAATCCTGTGTTATATTTCCCACGATAATGCCTCCTTCTCTAATTTTTTCTTCTATTCCATACAGTCTATTCCTATCGAAATTTTTTGAATGAGTTTATAGTGGAGTTTTACTGAAGAAAAATGAGACACGGAGGACTTTTGAGACTGCGTTGTTCCGTTATCGAATTATACAGCTTGCCTTCCTCCATTCCAGGCGAATAAATGAATGGTGCTTTGTATGAACGCACGGCACCTATCAATAAAGCGGTGCTAATCATAAAGGGGACTGACCCCATAAAGTGAGACAAATAAAAAACACCTTTAAGTTGAAAATCGGGTATAGAATACCTGAAAATAATTTGGAGGTGTTTTTCTATGGGCTCAAGAGTTAGTTATCCAATTGAAGTGAAGATGAAAGCAATTGAAATGCGATTGGCGGGAGTACCAGTTAAAAAAGTGTTGGAGGAATTAAATATTCGGAATGTGACTCAACTTAAAACATGGATGAAATGGTATAAATCTGGAGACATTCATCGTTTAAGACAGCCAGTAGGCAAACAGTATTCGTACGGGAAAGGGCCTGAATATCAAGATGAGAATGAGAAATTGAAAACGGAAATTCGCTAATTAAAACAACAAATCGACATATTAAAAAAGTACACAGAATGGGAAAGGAAGTGAAAAAAGAAGCGTTCGTGTCGATTTATGATACGGTAAAAGACAAAGTGAGTATACGTGCATTCTGTCAGATGTTTGAGCTTGCAAAATCAACATTTTATCGTTGGAAAAAACAAGGTCATCAGCCGAAGCGGCAGGGGTTAATCGACCTCATTTCATCGCTTTGTGAGGCACACCAATATACGTATGGTTATCGAAAAATAACGGCTCTACTGCGAAAAGAAATGAAAATGAACCATAAGAATGAAACAGCCAGTCACCGAAAGAGTTTCGACAACTGGCTGTTTCATAAAGGTGTTTTGATCCCTGTCTCAAAAACGGGGGTCAGTCCCTGAGCAAGTAAGTGCTTTAAATTGATCAATCTACATATTCTGCTGTACCAATAAACTGTAGTGTGTATTCATCTTTATCTACTGAATTAACAGCCAAACCGTCTTTCTCATAATTATAATTATAAATTAAAATAATGGTATTATATTTAGAGTTTAATTTGATATCATTAAATTGTTTTATCAATTGATCATCATATGAGAAATCAACCAGAAGTTCTTTTACATCATCTTCAGCTTCTGGAATCCAATCCTTTTCAATTAAACTCCTATCATAGTAACCCAGTTTAAATTCTTTCTCAAAAACAGATGGAATGCTATCACCATCATCGTTATACATAATTTTTGTGTAATTTTCGACCTCATCAAAATTACTAAAGTTTCCTAACCACAAAGAAACATCATTTTTCATTGTATTACCTCCTTAGCCCTTTCGGTAAATCCTGAACTCCATTTTTCATGCGTTTACTCGCCCATTCATTTAACTCTCTAACAAAACTTTCATAATCAGGAGCATTATCAATAACCTTTTCGATCAGTTGTCGTATATAAAAGCTTCTCACCATTTGGACATATGTAATGATCATGTTCAGAATCATACTGAAATTTCCACTTCTCAAATAATCCTCTTGTTGGATGAAAACGTCTATGGGCAATAACACCAAAAATATGTCGATCAGATAAACCTTTACAGATTGGCGTTATTAAATAACCAGAATCAAGGGCAACAGCTTCTACTTGAAAACCAAATCGTGCGATTTGGTTTTCAAGTCGTTCAAGATATGGTACAGAATCGTGGACATTGCCGGGCGTGACATGGGCATCAGTGATGATATTGTATTTCATATCTGTTGTACGGTGGTCTAGATAGAAAAAACCTTCAGGCTTATTTTCACGATAAAGATAGCCACTTTCAGGATCAGTCGTACTTTGGCGAATGTCTTTTTTCGTTTTCACCTCCTCTTTTTCCTTTAAGGGCTTTTTTCCGTGTACCTCTCGATCTTCTTGAACGGCTTCATCTAATTCTTTCATATAGTTCTGGGTATCTTGTTCGATCGTTTTTCTCGTATATTTATGTTTATTGGCATTCGCTTTTAGATGGGTTGAATCGGTAAAAAGGACACGACCTCCAACCATATCGTGATTGATGGCTTGTAGCACAATCTCATCAAAAATATCTTGAAAAATC